>DATJZK010000149.1:0-3181 GCA_035499145.1 Thermoplasmata archaeon | reverse complement strand
CGATGCCGATGTACCCCCGGCCGGCCGCGTACGGGTCGGTCGCGAGCGTCACCGGCGTAGAGACGGTGCTCCCGTCGACGCTGCGGTAGACGAGCGTGACGGTCTCGCCGGGGGTGGTGTGCGACAGCACGGTCTCGAACTCGGCGGTCGTCGGCGTCGCGGTGCCGTTCACCGAGGTGATGATGTCGCCGCTGGCCAGCCCGGCGGCCGAGCCCGGCGTGTTGGGCAGCACGCCGACGATCCCCACCCCCGTCGCGTTCGGATGGACCGTGCCGGCGACGACAGCCGACAGCGCGACGAAGAAGGCGACGGCGAGCGCGAAGTTCGCGAGGACCCCCGCCGCGGCGACCCGATCGCGCCGGCGGCGGGACGCCGCGAGCATCTCGGTGTCGTCCTGCTCGACGAACGCACCGACCGGGACGACGCACCAGAGGATGCCGAGGCTCTTCACCCCGATCTTCTGGGAGCGGGCGACGATCCCGTGGCTCAGCTCGTGGAGGACGATCCCGATCACGAGCGCGACCAGGCCGTAGCCGAGCGGGATCACCGGATTGATCCCGGGGAGACCGAGGGCGGTCGCCGGGCTCGGGGCGGTGCTCGGGTTGAGGCGGAGCGAGACGATCGCCCCGAAGAGGAGCAGGACGACGATCAGGGCCATCGCGATCGCCGCGAGGGCGATGCCGAGGTCGCTGGCCGCCGTCCAGAAACGGACGAACCGGCCCCAGCGGTCGAGCGTCGCCCGACCCTTCCGCGTCCGGACCATGAGCGCCGGCCCGAGCAGCGAGAACGTCCGGTCGGCGCCGATCCGGCCGCCCCGCCAGAGCAGGTAGACGGCGACGGCGTACAGCAGAACGAGGACGGCGGCGATCTCGTAGCCGAGGTTCGGGTCCACGGGAACCGCGCGAAGGACGCCGGGTCCGGGTTATGAGCTCTTGGCCGAGGGCCCGCGGCGGGAAGGCGGATATGGGGGGTCCACCCTTCCGAACGTCGGGTCGAGGGACAGGGAGCGTGGCGACGGTCCGGGGCTGGCGGCCAGCGCTCGCGGTCGTCCTCGCCGTCGTCTCCGTCGTCTCGATGCTCCCGAACGTCTCCGTCCCCCCCGGGTCGATCCCGGGGGCGCCCGCACCGTCCCTGGCCACCCCCCGTCTCCCCCCGGTCCCCCTTCGCAGCTCGGTCGAGGTCGCCCCGGGATTCGTCCCGCCCCCCGGCACGGTCGACCTCGGTCCCTTACCCCCGAGCACCCCGATCGCGGTCGCGATCGGGCTCCCGTCGCGAAATCCGGCGGCGCTCGCCGCGTGGGACGCGGAGGCGTCGATCCCTGGGTCGCCGGCGTTCCACCATCCGCTCCCGCCCTCCCAGGCCGCGGTCCGGTTCGGCGCCTCCGCTCGCGCGGTCGACGGATTGACGACGTTCCTCGGGACGTACGGCCTCCGGGCGTCGATCGATCCGGACGGGCTGCTGGCGTACGTTCGGGGGACGAGCGCGACCCTCGGACCGGTGTTCGGGACGTCGTTCGAGGAGTACCGCGGTCCGTCGGGCCGACTGTTCTACGGCCACCCCGAGCCGGCCTCGCTGCCGACCACGTTCGCCTGGACCGGGGTGCTCGGCCTCGGGAACGCGACGCCCCTCCGGCCCGCGCTCGGTCCGAGCCTCCGCGGACTGGTCCCCGGGCCGTCCGCCGGCTGTTCGACGAGCGGGGGGATCTATCCGTGCGCGATCGATCAGGCGTACAACGCGACGCCCCTGCTCTCCGCCGAGACGAACGGCTCGGGCGAGCGGATCGCGGTCGTCGACGCCTACTCCGGCCGCGAGCCGCAGCCGCAGCTCGAGAACGATCTCGCCCAGTTCGCCGCGGACGCCGGGGTCGCCGTCGGCGACGTCGAGTACCTCTATCCGGTGCCCGCGTCCGGTTCGTTGAACACCACCTCGACGAACCCGGACTGGGGGCTCGAGGAGGCCCTCGACCTCGAGTGGGCGCGAGGGATCGCGCCCGGGGCGACCGTCGAGATGACGTTCTCGCCCAACGCCGGACCGGGGCTGTACGCGGCGGTCGACTGGCTGGTCGCGCACAAGGCGGCGGACGTCATCTCCCTCAGCTGGGGCGAACCGGACGTCGGCGTCTACAACGTCTACTCGGGCGGCTGCTCCGCGGGGTGCAACGCCTCGACCGACGGTTCGTACGCGATCCTCGGTCCCGTCCTCGAACTCGCCGCCGCGGAGGGGATCGGGGTGTTCGCCGCGAGCGGCGACTGCGGGGCCGCCGACGGGACCGCCGGAGTGGCCACGAACTTCCCCGCCTCCGACCCGTACGTGACGGGGGTCGGCGGAACGATCCTCAGCCTCTCCGGTACGGCGTACGGCTCCGAGGTCGCCTGGGGAGGGAACGACACCGGCGCGCACTCCCCGGGCTGCCAGAACCAGGGCGGATCGGGCGGAGGATACGCCCCGTTCCCCCACCCGTGGTGGCAGCCGGCCCTGCCGGCCGGGCAGACTGTGCGGGGCGTCCCCGACGTCGCCGCCGACGCGGGGTCGTACGTTCAGGTCGTGTACCAGGGGTCGTCGACGTCCGTCGGCGGCACGAGCGCCTCGACCCCGATCTGGGCGGGGTTCGCCGCGATCGCCGACAGCTACGCGGGCGTCGACCTCGGCCTGCTCAACCCGAGCCTGTACGCGATCCTCGGCTCCCCGCGCTACGCGATCGACTTCCACGACATCACCTCCGGGAACAACGGCTACCGCGCCCGGACGGGCTGGGACCCCGTGACCGGCGTGGGCTCCCCGATCCTGAACCAGCTCGTCGTCGACCTGGCCCGCGGCGGGGGGCTCGCGGGCGGGGGGCTCGCGACGTACCTGTACGCCAGTCCGACCTCGGGGCACGCCCCGCTCACCGTGACGTTCACGGTCTCGGTGGTGGGGGGGTCAGGGACGTACCCGCTCGAAGGGGTCTCGTTCGGCACCGAGAACGCGAGCCTGACCGCGACCGGGACGGTGCGGTACACGTTCCCGACCCCGGGGGTCTACTCGGCCCAATCGTTCGTCTTCGACTCCGGCGGGAACGGCTCGATCTCCCCGCCGCTCCCGATCGTCGTCGGGGGCGGGTCCGAGCTCAACGTGACGCTCCACACCTCCCCCGACAACCCGTCCCCGGGCTCCTCCGTCACCTTCACCGCGGCGGCGACGG
>DATJZK010000148.1:0-3382 GCA_035499145.1 Thermoplasmata archaeon | reverse complement strand
AAGGAAGAGAAGGGCGTCTCCGAAGAGGAGGCGGCCGAGGGCCTCTCCGCCCTCTTCGGCTGAGGGCGGGACCTCCGCGCGGCGCTCGCCTTAAGACCCGCAGCCCGCTGGCTCGGCCGGGGGCGACCGGTTCGCCCCGATCCGAGGCATGGGGGCACGCGAGTTCTGCGGCGTGGTCGGGGTCTCGCTGCAGGGCAAGGGCGCCGCCCCGTACCTGTTCCGGGGCCTGCGCGCGCTGCAGCACCGCGGCCAGGAGTCGGCCGGCATCGGCACGACGAGCCACGGGAAGCTGTTCCACCGCAAGGGGATGGGGCTCGTCCACGAGATCTTCACGCAGGAGATGCTCGACACCCTGCGCGGGCCGGTCGGCATCGGCCATGTCCGCTACTCGACGACCGGCTCGAGCGACCTCGAGAACGCCCAGCCGATCGTCGTGAAGATCCACGACCAGGACGCGGCGATCGCCCACAACGGCGACATCGTCAACTTCGAGCGGAACCGCCGGCGGCTCCAGGCGCAGGGGATCGACCTGCTCGGGAACGCCGACACGGAGACGATGGCGCAGATGATCGCCCTCGAGTACGGACGGACCCGCGATCTCGAGGCGGCGATCCGCCGCGCCTGCAGCGAGCTCGTCGGCGGCTACGCGGTCGTGCTGCTCGCGGGTTCCCGCGTCTACGGCTTCCGCGATCCGCTCGGGATCCGCCCGCTCGTCTTCGGCACGGTCGACGGCGGCGTCGCGGTGGCGAGCGAGTCGGTCGCGCTCGAGCTGATGGGCGGCCGCGCCGTGCGCGAGGTCGCCCCCGGCGAGGTCGTCGTTCTCGAGAAAGGGCAGCTGCTCCGCACCTCCCACATCCCCGGGAACGGCGAGCGCGCCCACTGCATGTTCGAGTGGGTCTACTTCTCCCGGCCGGATTCGATCGCCGAGGGCCAGCCGGTCTACGACGTCCGGCACCGGATCGGCCAGCGCCTCGCGGAGGAGAGCCCGGTCGAGGCCGACCTCGTCGTCCCGGTCCCCGACTCGGCCCGGCCCCAGGCGCTCGGGTTCGCCGAGCGATCCGGGATCCCGTACGCGGAAGCGCTGATCAAGAACCGGTTCGTCGAGCGGACGTTCATCCTCCCCGACCAGCACCGCCGCGAGTTCGAGGTGCGGGTGAAGCTCCACCCGGTCCCGGGGCTGCTCAAGGGGAAGCGGGTCGTCCTGCTCGACGACTCGATCGTCCGAGGGACGACGCTGCGCGAGATCGTCGGGATGGTCCGCGCCGCCGGTGCGACCCGCGTCGACGTGCGGGTCGGCTGCCCGCCGATCCAGGCGCCGTGCTACTTCGGCGTCGACATGAAGGAGCGGAAGGAGCTGGTCGCCCACGGCCGCACCGAGGAGGAGATCTCCCAGATCATCGGGGCCGACAGCGTCCGCTACCTTTCGATCGCCGGCCTCGTCCGGTCGATCGGGCTCTCCGGCGACAGCCTCTGCCTCGGCTGCCTGACGGGAAAGTACCCGGTCGAGGTGCCCGAGGAACGTCACCGCTTCCAGAAGTCGCTCGCGGAGTTCTGACGAAGACTATCCCAAAGGATCATGGAAGGTTCCCCACTCCGGCAGGATGAAACCGGGGGTCGGCGGCGGACCCCAGCTCGCGTCTACACCGTCGCGCTCCTTTCCGCCGTGGCTGCCGTGACTGTCACGGCGGGCGCGTACTACCTCCTCGCTACGCTCAACTCTACCGAACTGCGCCCTCCCCTGAATCTCGGCTTCGGATCCCCGCGCTTTACCGAGCCACAGTCAGGCGTGTACTACGTGCAAATCCAACTCTCGCCCACCGGTTCCATCCCGACCGCAGATTTCTCGCTGAAGCTTTCAACGCCAAGCGGTCACCGGATTCTCGCGGGGAACTCCACGTCAGCGTGCCTTCCTCCGAGCGGTTCGACCTACTCTCCTCTCAACCCTGCCACGTGTGGTGTTCCAGCGCGTGGATGGTACGCCGTCCTCGCCATCTCTAATGAGACCATTGCCAACGTTTTCGGGTACCCGGGAAGCTGGGCCGGTTCGTCGATTTCAGTGGCCCCCCCGGACTCTCTCTACCTGATTTCGGGCGAGAATCTTTCTGGGTCATACGACCTGCTCGACGCATTCGGGGTCGCGCCCGGAATCAGTCTCTATTCGAGCGTCCTGCTGTGAGTCTTTCGAGTGTACTGACACGGTGGGTTGTGCCCGAGCAAGGTTACACGGATGCGATCGCGGCGTGCGGGCAGCGACTGCTCCCCAGAAACGGTGAGATGAGAGCTCCCGTTCTGTCGAGGTCCGTCGTGAGGATCTAGCGTGTGAACGCCGCGCTCGTCATTCCCTTCGGACGAACGGTCTACCTGTTCACTGCCGGAAGCGAGCGACCGACCGGTTTTCGCCTTCCCGATCACCGGGGGCCCACCCGAGCTGCCGCCATCTCGTCGGCCGAGGAGCTACCCGGGGCGCTCGTCGACGCGCTTGACCGCCTGCGGCCGGCCGAGGAGCTCCACGTGGTCGGCGAGGCGCTCGCCCGGACGCTGGCCGACCGGACCGGACGTCGGGTCGTTCCGCCGTCGTCGGTGGAATGGATGGCCGCACGCCGGGCGCTGCCGTCGGTGTCGGCGGCCGAGCAGCGCACGTTCGTCCGGACGGTCGCCGCCGAAGCGCTCGCCACGGCGTTACGGGCCCCCGAGGAGGTCCTCATCACGCTCGCCCGGGAAGAGGAGCGGCTCGAGCGGGCCGTCGGGCGGGAACAGCGGGCGTCCGAAGCGATGCTCGAAGTGCCCGGCTCCCCGCTGGTCGAGTACCTCGGTCGGTGGGCGGTGACTCGAGCGGCGCTCGAGCGCCATCATCGGGCCCTCGTGGAGACGCTCGAATCGACCGCGCGCTCTGTCGCCCCGAACCTCGCGGCCGTGGTCGGAGCGCGGGTCGCGGCCCGCCTGATCGCGGCGGCCGGCGGACTGGGAGCGCTCGGCCGGACGCGCGGGGCCCGACTCCAGTTGCTCGGGTCGCGGCGCCGTCCGTCCGCCGACCGGGGACCCCGCTTCGGCGTCATCTATCGGGCCGAGCGGATGACCGACGTGCCCTCGGATCGACGTGGCGCGTACGCCCGATCTCTGGCGGCGCTCGCCTCGATCGCCGCCCGCGCGGACGCGACGACCCGCGGGGCGATCGCACCCCTCCTCGTTCGGCGGCGGGATCGGCGGATCGAACAGCTTCGGGGGCGCCGGCGATGACGACGGCGCGTCGTTTCGAGGCCGACCCGACGTCCCCCCGTCTCCTGCGGCGACGGTACGGCGACCGGACCGAGCTCTGGACGGAGGCGGCCGGCGAGCTGCCGCCCGTCTACGGCGAAGGCTGGCTCGAGCGGGACGGGCGCCG
>DATJZK010000147.1:0-32090 GCA_035499145.1 Thermoplasmata archaeon | reverse complement strand
CCCGCTACCTCGATGCCGAGGTAGCGGGGCCGGGGGGGTGACCGATTACCGGACGAGATCGATGACTTCCTCGGACTCGCCGGCGGCATAGCCTCCCTTCTGGCCGAGGAGGCTCGTCGCTCGGACTCCGGTGATGATCAGCAACACCTTGATGGTGTTCTCGAGCTCCGGCGTGTTCTCGACCGAACAGCCCCAGATGATGCGGGCGCGCTTCGAGATCTTCCCGCCGACGAGCGCCGCGGCCTTCTCGGCCTCGCTGACGGTCATCGTCGGGCCGCCGATCACGCGCACGAGGGCCCCGGTGGCGTCCTTCAGCTCGACGGAGCCCAGGAGCGGGCTTGTCAGCGCCTCAGTGACGGCTTCGGTGACGCGGTCGGTCGCGCTCTCGCTCTCGCCGAGTCCGATCAGCGCGACGCCCCCGTCCTTCATGACGGTCAGGATGTCGGCGTAATCGAGGTTGACGAGGCCGGGCTTCGTGACGATCTCGGTGATCCCCTTGATCGCGGTCATCAGGACCGCGTCGGCGAGCTTGAAGGCGGAGTCGAGGGGCATCCGGGGGACGAGCTCGAGCAGCTTGTCGTTCTGGATCACGATCGTGGTGTCGCAGACGCGGCGCAGGCGCTCCAGTCCGTCGCGCGCTTGCTCCATCCGCGCGGCACCCTCGCCGGCGAACGGCAGCGTCACGACGCCCATCGTCAGCGCCCCCGCCTCCTTCGCCAGGCGGGCGACCAGGTGAGCCGAGCCCGTGCCGGTCCCGCCGCCCATCCCGGCCGTCACGAAGACGATGTGCGCGCCGTTCAGGAACTGCCGCAGCTCCTCCTCGTTCTCGCGGGCCGCCTCTTCCCCGATCTCGGGGCGGGCGCCGGCGCCGAGCCCCTTCGTGGCCCGGCGGCCGATCAGGATCTTCCGGGGAGCGTGAATCGTCAGAAGGTGTTTCGCGTCGGTGTTGATGGCGCACATCTCGGCGCCCTGGATCCCTTCCTCGACGCAGCGGTTGATCGTGTTCGATCCGCCGCCGCCGCAGCCGACGATCCGGATGTTAACCTTGAGGGTCTCCGCCAACCGCGCGAGCTCCGCGTCGTCGGCGTTGACGTACGCCGGGGGAGCCGGCGCCTTCTCCTCGACCAGGCTCTGGTTCTCCTGGTGTTTCGCGATCGCTTCCTGGATGATGGACTTCATCGTTGGTTCCCGCCCCGTTTGTCAGACGAGCGTCATACGCTCTGGAGTGGAATCCCGAAGTTTCCTACATAAACATTCGCGTTGAGCGGAACCATCGCCGGCGTCCATGGCGCCGTCAGTCGTCCTCACGGTGTCGCGCTACGGGGCCGGTGCGGTTCCCGCCGACCGATGCGGGGGTCCGGAGCATCACGCCCGCCGCAACCAATCCTCGGGGAGATTCGACTCCGATCCCGCCGTCCGGACTTTCGCCCGGTGAACGCACGACCTAGTACCGCCGCGCCGAGAGGTCGCTCAGGGCGCCTTCGGTCCCGGCGGCTGGCCCTGACCCGCTCCCGTGAGGGTCAGGGAGATCGTGGCGCCGCAGGGACACACCGCCTGCACGGTGATGCGAACTCCCTTCTTCGGAAACGCGGGCACGCTCACCGGTACTTGCCTTCCGCACGCCCCGCACGGCACCTTCACCGAGCCCCGGCCCGGGAGGAAGTTGTGCTTCAGGACGTCGCGCAGTTCGCGCTCTTTTCGCCGGTGGAAGCTCCGCTTCACTCCCATAGCGACTCGTGACCCTCTGTTCCCAACCTCGCGGTTTCACCGAGTTGAGTGACGTCTGTCGGGGGGCCCACGACCCTGAGTGACGACGGAGACGGCGCACCCACCGAACGACGCCTCGACGAGCCGGGAGGCGCTCGCGGACCCGGGGACCCCGACCGGCTCGCGTCGCCTCGTGGGAGGGTCTCCGCCAGACCGAACGCGGTCCGTCCTCGAACGCCGGACCGAACGGGGGGGGTCAAGCCCCGTGCTAGGCTACGCCGGAGCGGGCGGCCGTCGGCATCGGGAAGGCGTCGAGGAACGACCACCAGGCGTCGATCGTCCGACGCGCGGCGCCGTACGTCGCCTCGGCGATCGCCGGCGAGCGCTTCAGCTCGCTCGCGATCAGGCCCCGCTCCGCGCGGGAATGCTCCACGTCGGCCCCGGTGTGCACGCGGAAGAACTCGTGCGTCGCCCGGTCCCGGATCCCGTAATGGGCACGCAGTCCGCGGGATTTCTCGGCGGCGACCTCGGGGAAGATCGACTCGTACGCATAGAGCGCCGCGAGGGCAGGGCCCGGACCGCGCGCCCCCTCCGTCTCGTACCGCCGCAGGAGGGAGCGGGTCGCATCGGACGCCGTCGCCCGGCGGGCCGCCCCGCGGGGCAGGCCGATCCCCTGCGCGAAGTCGAGCCACAGTTCCGGGTGAGTCGGCTGGCGGCCTTCCTCGTCCACCAGGTTCTCGAGCAGGAGGCGCCGGTCCTCGGCCCGCGTGAGTTGGGCGTACGCGGCGGCCACGTACCGCGGAAAGTTCGACTCGAAGTGGTAGTACTGCCCGGCGTAGCTCCGCAGCGTCGAGAGCGGGAGCTCCCCCCTGGACCAGGCCACGTAGAACGGGTGCTTGAGCAAGTGCCGATCCGCCAACAGCCGATCGATCGTCGCCACGGTCCGGGCCATGCTCTCCCCAGCCCGAGGCGACTTAGAAGCTTTCGACGCGGCGTCCGACGAGGGTCGGCGCCCGCCGCACCGTTAAGTCCGACCCGCCCTCATCCGTCGCGTGCAGGCGTATTTTCGGTCGATCGAGTCGGAGGTCGACCGAGCGTACGCCGCGGCCGGGGAGGCCCGGGCCGAGGGGATCGACCCGGAAATCGTGCCCGAGATCCCGCGCGCGCAGGACATGGCCGCGCGCGTCGAGAAGCTCCTCGCCCATCTCGGCATCGATGGGGTCGCGGCCGAGATCCGCGAGCTGGCCGCCACGATGCCCCGCGAAGAGGTCGCGGTCACGATCGCGCGACGGATCGCCGCGGACGCGGCCCGACGCCCGTCCGTCGCGGCGCGGGTCGATGCGGCGATCCGGGTCGGGCTGGCGATCCTGACGGAAGGGATCCTGGTGGCGCCCCTCGAGGGACTCGCGGAGGTCCACCTGCGGCCCAGTCGCGACGGCGCTCCGTACATCGAGCTGTACTACGCCGGCCCGATCCGGGCGGCGGGGGGCACGGCCCAGGCGCTCAGCGTGCTCTTGGCCGACATCGTGCGGCGCGACCTCGGCCTCGCGCGGTTCCGCGCCGAACGGACCGAGATCGAGCGGTACAAGGAGGAGGTTCCGCTGTACAAGTACTACCAGCACCTCCAGTACGTGCCGACCGCGTCGGAGATCGAGCTGGTCGTCGCGCACGTCCCCGTCGCGATCTCCGGGGAGTCGACCGAGGGGGACGCGGAGGTCAGCGCCTTCCGCGACCTCCCGCGCGTCCCGACCAACGGGATCCGCGGTGGTGCGTGCCTGGTGATCGCGGAGGGCCTGTGCCAGAAGGCCGCCAAGCTGCGGAAGATCGTGGAGAAGCTCCAGCTCGACGGCTGGGAGTTCCTCGGCGACCTGGGGCACTCGAAGAGCGAGGAGGAGGAAGCCCGGGGACCGAAGTACCTCCAGGATGCCGTCGGGGGCCGTCCCGTGCTCGCGCATCCCGGGCGGCCCGGGGCGTTCCGGCTCGTCTACGGGCGTGCCCGGACGAGCGGGCTGGCCTCGTGCGCCGTGAACCCGGCGACGATGGTGATCCTCCAGCATTTCGTCGCGATCGGTACGCAGGTCAAGCTCGAGCTGCCCGGCAAGGCGTCGGCGATGGCGGTCTGCGACACGATCGAGGGCCCGATCGTCGAGCTCGAAGACGGGTCGGTCACCGCCGTCCACGAGGCGGCCCGGGCGGAGCGGATCCTCTCCCACGTCCGGAAGATCGTGGACCTCGGGGAGATCCTCGTCGGGGCCGGGGAGTTCCTGGAGAACAACCGCCCCCTCGCGCCGGGAGCGTACTCCCCCGACGCCTACCTCGAGGACCTCCGGGCCGCGGGAGTGGCCGTGACCGACGGACCCCCGGCCGCCTCGATCGCGGAGGCGATCGAGCTGTCGCGGCGGAGCGGCGTGCCGCTCGATCCCCGCTGGCTCCTCTTCTGGCACGACCTTCTGTCGGAGGAGGTCCGCACGATCGCCGAGCACGTCGAGCGCTCCGGGCGTTGGAGCGAGGGGGCCCTCCACCTGCCGGACGACCCCGCGCCGCTCGCGCTCCTGGACCGCCTCGGGGTGCTCCGCCGCCGTGCCGACCCGTCCACCTGGCGGCTCGAACCCGAATCGTCCGACGCCCTGCTCGCGGGGCTCGGCCTCGCGGCGGGACCGGACCGCCTCGACCGGGTCGTCCCGCTCGATCCGGTCGACCCCGACCCGCTCGCGTACGCGAGCCGGCTCGCCGGGGTCGAGATCCGCGCCCGGGGCCCGACCCGCATCGGCGGCCGGGTCGGTCGGCCCGAGAAGGCGTACCACCGGGCGATGCAGCCGAACGTCCACGCCCTCTTTCCGGTCGGAGAGGCCGGCGGACCGACCCGCTCGCTGCCGGAAGCGGCGGGGCGCGCGATCGGCGGCGTGCGGGCCGAGCTCGGCGTCCGCCGGTGCCCCTCGTGCGGGACGATGAGCGTGTGGACCCGGTGCGGCTGCGGGGCCCACACCGCCCCGACCGGCGAGGTCGCCACCCACTCGGTGCCGATCGCGACGCTCTGGCCCGAGGCGATCGCCCGGCTCCGGATCCCGAAGGTCCCGACGGTGAAAGGGGTGAAGGGACTGCTCTCCCCGGGGAAGGTCCCCGAACCGATCGAGAAAGGGATCCTGCGGGCGTTCCACCGGATCTCGGTCTACCAGGACGGGACGGCCCGGTTCGACCTGACCAACCTGCCGCTCACGCACTTCCGCCCGTCGGAGATCGGGACCGACATCGCCTCCCTGCGTCGGCTCGGCTACGCTCGCGATTGGGCCGGGGCGGAGCTGACCGACCCGGACCAGATCGTCGAGCTCGCGCCGCAGGACCTCGTCGTCTCCCGCTCCTGCGGGGAGTACCTGGCCCGCCTCGCTCAGTTCGTCGACGACGAGCTCGTCCGCCTGTACGGCCTGACGCCGTACTACCGGGCCGATCGGCCGAACGCGCTCGTCGGCGCCCTGGTCGTCGCGCTCGCCCCCCACACGTCGGGCGGGGTGACCGGGCGGATCATCGGCTTCACGGAGGCGGAGGCGTGCTTCGCGCACCCGGTGTTCCACGCCGCGAAGCGGCGCAACTGCGACGGGGACGAGGACTCGGTCACCCTCCTCCTGGACGCGCTGCTGAACTTCTCGCGGGCGTACCTGCCGGAATCGCGCGGCGCGCTCATGGACAAGCCGCTCGTGCTCACGACCCGGCTCGAGGCGACCGAGGTCGACAAGGAGGCGCAGAACGTCGACGTCGCGAGCCACTACCCCCGCGCGCTGTATCGCGCCGCCGACGACCGGCGGGGGCCGAAGGAGGTCGACCCGCTCCTGGATCGGGTGGGGAAGCGGCTCGGTACCGAGCGGTCCGTCTCGGACTACGCGTTCACCCACGATACCCGGAGCATCGCCGGCGGGCCGGTCCGCTCGGCGTACCGCGAGGGCCGGCCGATGGCCGAGATGGTGGAACGGTCGGTGTTCCTCGCCTCGCAGATCCGGGCCGTCGACGTCGCGGAAGCGGTGACGCTCGTGCTGAACGCGCACTTCCTGCCGGACGTGATGGGCAACCTCAAGGGGTACGGGACGCAGAAGTTCCGCTGCCGCACCTGCGGCACCGCGTACCGCCGGCCTCCGCTCGCGGGGCGGTGCGCGTCGACGCGCCCCGGCGGCCGGTGCGACGGCGAGCTGCTTTCCACCGTCTACGAAGCCTCGGTGAAGAAGTACCTCCCGCTCGCCCAGCGGCTCGGGGCGATGGACGGGATCACGCCGTACGTACGCCAGCGGATCCGGGTGCTCGCCGACGCGCTGGGGGTCCTGTTCCCGTCGGCGACCGCGCAGACGACGCTCGACGCCTTCCGGGTCCCGGCGGCGGGGGCCGCGCCGGGCGGGGACGCGACGGCCGGGGCGCCGGCGCTCGGAACGCCCAAATAGACCGCTCCCCCTCGGTCGACCGGCGGGCTTGTGGGGTAGTCTGGACTATCCTGTTGGCCTTCGAAGCCAACGACCTGGGTTCGAAATCGCGGGAGCGCCGCGACGGAACTCCCAGCAAGCCCGTCCGCGCACCCCGCGACCGCGCCTAGCGGAAGTAGCCGGAAGCGGACGACGGCTCCGGCCGCTTCTCTTCCTCGGGCTTCGCCGCTTCCAGGATGTCGACGGCGAGCAGCGCCGGCACCGGCACCAGGCGGATGCGCCCCCGCTCCTCGGCCCCGCCGCCGTCGAGCTCGACCGCGATCGCGTTGTCGCCCCCGATCGAGACGAGCCCCCGGAAGATGCCGACCGAGACGAGCGCTTGATCGTCCGGACCGGCGGAGTGGATGCTGACGCGCGAGCCGGCCGTCAGCGCGATCGCCGGCTTCTTGCCGGAGCCCGTCGCCCCGCTCACGGCCGCCCCCGGGCGCGCGCGGGCGCGCGCGGAGCGGCGACCGCCGCCGACCGGGCGGGCGCCTCGACGCCGTTCTTGTCGATGAGCGTCTGCAAGTGGTTCACGGTCTCCCGGTACCGTCGGAGGGCGTTCTGGGCGTTCGCTTCGGTGAAGTCCCACGCCTTCGCGAGATTGCCGTACCGGAGGCGGTAGCCTTTCCGTCCCTTCCCATCGGCCGCCCCTCCGACCTCCTCGAGCAGGTCGAGGGCCTTGAGCTTGTTGATGTGCCGGTAGATCGTCGGCTTCGAGGTGCCGAGGACGTCCGCGAGCTCGTCGGCGTACCACGGGCGGGCGGGGTCGCGCAGCAGGCACTGCCGGACGAGTCGGTAGGCGAGGCTCTGGGCGGTCGGGCCCTCGGCCCCCCGGCCCTCCTCGCCCTCGGGGAGGTAGCCGACCATCCGCAGGAACTCCCGAAGCACCTCCTCCAGATCCGGGATCGGCGTGAGAGGGGTGCTGTAACGCAACGCGAGTTCGAATGGCATGCCCGGAGGGAGCCAAATCCCTCCGTCAGATAAGACAGTGGGCGTTTCGCCGCCTTGGGCCGAGACGAAACGATATGCCGCCCGTCCGGGGTAGCCCCGGGATGGCCGAGTTCTCGCTCGTCGCCCCGCGGACGGTCGACGCCGCGATCGCCGAGCTCCGGTCGCACGCCGCGCACGAGGCAGCGGTACTCGCGGGCGGGACCGACCTCCTGTTCGACCTCGATCACGGACGCGCTCCCCCGCGCACGGTGGTCTCCCTCCGCCGCCTCCCGTGGCGGACCCTCGACTGGACCGACGGCGTCCTCACCGTCGGCAGCACGCTGCCGCTCCGTTCGCTCGAGCTCGACCCCGACCTCGCGACCCGCCTGCCGGCGCTCGCCCAAGCCGTCCGCGCGGTCGGCGGGATCGCCCTCCGGGCGCGGGCGACGCTCGGCGGGAACCTCGGGCGCTCCGCGCCGGCGTCCGACCTCCTGCCGGCGCTCCTCGTCCTCGACGCCGAGGTCGACCTCGTCGGGCCGGAAGGGAACCGGACCGTACCGGTCGACCGGTTCCTGAAGGCGTCGCGCGAGACGGTGCTCGGTCGCGCGGAGCTGATCCGCGCCGTCCGCTTCCCCGAACCTCGGCCGTCGGCGTACGCCTGGCAGCGGGTCCGCCCGGTCAACGACATCTCGCAGGTCTCGGTCGCTGCGGCGTACTCGCCCCGTGACCGCCAGTGGCGCGTCGCGCTCGGAGGGGTGCCGCCCCGGACGATCCGGGTGCCGGACGCCGAGGCGTCGCTTCGCGGGGCCCGACCGGACGCCGAGGAGGTCGCCCACGGCGCCGACCGGATGGGGCGCCACCCGGCGCTCGTCGGCGACCGTCGTGCCTCCGACGAGTACCGACGCCGACTCGCCTCCGCGCTTTTCACCCGCGCGGTGGCGGCGGCCGTCGCCCCGGGGGGCGGCCGACCATGACGGCGGACCGCGCTTGGGTCCGGGTCAACGGCCGCGACGTCCCCCTCGACGACGTCCCGGGCGCGGAACGGCTGCTCGACACGCTCCGCTGGCGGATCGGGCTCAAGGGGACGAAGGAAGGCTGCCGTACCGGCGACTGCGGGGCGTGCACCGTCCTGATCGATGGGCGCCCGACGTTGAGCTGTCTCACGCTCGCCCACGAAGCGGAGGGCGCCGCGGTCGTGACCGTCGAAGGGATCGACGACGACCCCGTCGGCCGGCAGGTCGTCGCGGCGTTCCGCGACGCCGCCGCCGTGCAGTGCGGCTACTGCACGCCCGGGTTCGTGGTGGCGCTCACGGGCCTGTTCAAGGAACGGGGATCCGAGACCTCCGTATCGTCGCTCCTGGAGGACCTCGGGGGGAACCTCTGCCGGTGCACGGGATACGCCGCGATCGGCCGCGCGGTCGCCCGGGCGCGGGAGCGGCTTCGATGAGCGCGCTCGTACGCCCCGACCTCGCCGAGAAGCTCCGCGGCGGGGTCGTCTACGGGACCGACCTCGAAGCGCCGGGAATGCTCTGGGGCGCGCTGGTCCTCGCTCCGCCGGGCGTGGACCGGATCCGTTCGGTCGATCTCACCCAAGCGCGGGCCCGGCCGGGGGTCGTGGCAATCGGGGCCGCGGACGTCGCGCGCCTCGTCGGCGGCCCCCCCGGCGACGCCGAACGTCCCCCGTTCCCGACGGAGCGGATCCTCTACGCGTCGCAACCGATCGCGGCCGTCGCCGCGCCGACGCTCGCCGAGGCCCGGGCGGCCGCTCGCCTCGTCCGCCTCGAAGCGGAGGCGTCGACCGCGGTCACGGACCTCGAGCGGGTGTTCCCGGAGTGGCCCGGGGCCGACGCGGGCGAGTCGCCGAGCGTGGCCGCGCACGTGCGGGCCCGCCACGGCGACGTCGACGCCGCGCTCGCGCACGCGCCGACGGTCGTCCGCGAGACGTACCGCACCGCCGGCATCCACCAGGTCGCGCTCGAACCGCACGCGTGCCTCGCGGAGGGGGGACCCGGGGCGTGGCGGGTCCGCACGTCGACCCAGAGCCCGTTCGGGGTCCGGGAGGACGTCGCGTCGATCCTCGGGATCCCCGAGTCGACCCTCACGGTCGAGGGGACCTGGGTCGGCGGTGGGTTCGGCGGCAAGGGCGCGTCCCTCCTGGAGCCGTACGCGCTGCTCCTCGCCGCGGCGTCGGGAGCGCCGGTCCGCCTCGCGCTGACCTACCGGGAGGAGTTCCTGCTCGGACGGTCGACGCTTCCCGCCGTGATCCGGTTCGAGACCGGGGTCGCCGACGGCCGGATCGTCGCCCGCCGGGTCCGGCTGCTCCTCGACGTCGGGGCGTCGTTGCCCGGGCGAGATTTCGCGACCGGCTACTCGATCGGGTTCCTGCTCGGCCCGTACGTCACCCCGGCGTTCGAGGTCGAAGGGTACGCCGTGCGGACCCACAAGCCGCCGTTCGGGCCGCATCGGGCCCCGTTCGCGCCGCAGTGCGCGTTCGCGGTCGAGTCCCACCTGGACGAGGTCGCCCGCGTCGCCGGGCTCGATCCGGTCGCGTTCCGGGCCGACCATCTCTGGACGACCGGCGGCTCCACGCCCCTCGGGCAGACGGTCGGCGCGTTCGGGCTGCCGGCCGCGCTCGACGCGGCGCGGCGGAGGGCCCGCGAGTGGCAAGCCTCGAAACCCCCCGGGCACGGGATCGGCATCGGGCTCGGGTTCTGGTCGACCGGCACCGGCGCGGGCGGCGAAGTGCGCATCGCCCTCGGGCCCCGAGAGCTCGTCGTCGTCCAGGGCGAGCGGGAGATCGGCAGCGGCAGCGTGCTCGTCGGGGTCGCCGAGGTCGCCGCGCACCGGCTCGGGCTTCCCCGAGAGCGCGTTCGGGTCGAGTACCGGAGCACGGCCCACGCCCCGTTCGACTCGGGAGTGTTCGGGAGCCGGACGACCGCCGTCCTGGGCCGGGCCGTCGAGGAGGCGGTCGCGGCGCTCCTGACCGAACTGGCGCGCCGCTCGGGCACCGCGGGCGATCCCCGGCTGGTCGAGGACGGCGAGGATCTGGCCGTCGACGCGGGAGGTCGCCGCCGCCCTGTCCGCGAGCTGCTGACCGCGGACGAACGGGCCGGGGACGGCCTCGTCGCGGAGGGGAAGTTCTACGGGGCCGGCGGGGCGATCGACGAGCGGCGGGTCGAGGTCGGGACGTTCTACGGCTACTCCGACTTCACCGGCGCCGCGCACGTCGCGCAGGTCGACGTCGACCGGGCCACGGGCGCGGTCCGGGTCGAGCGGTACGCGGCGTTCCACGACGCGGGGACGGTCGTCGACCGGGCGACGGCGACCGCCCAGGTCGAGGGCGGGGTGGTGATGGGGCTCGGGACCGCGCTGACCGAGGAGGCGATCTGGACGGACGACGGACGCCTCGCCAACCCGGGCCTCCTCGATTACCGGATCCCGACGCTCGCCGAGGTCCCCCCGATCGAGGTCGAGTTCCTCGAGGGGTTCCTCGGCAGCGGCCCCCGCGGCGCGAAGGGGCTCGGCGAACCGCCGATCGTCCCCGTGCCGGCGACGATCGCCGCCGCGGTGCGCGACGCGTGCGGGGCGCACCTCACGGAACTGCCGCTGTCGCCCGAGCGGGTGGCTCGAGCCCTTAAGCTCGTCTGACCGTCCCCCGGCCGCGATGCCGCTCACCGACCGGGACGTCCGCGCGGTGCTCGCCGGATACCCCCGGGAACCGACGGTCGCGGTCGTCGGCTCGCACTCGGCGCTCGACGTCGCGGACGGGGCGGCGGGGGAGGGGTTCCGGACCCTGGTTCTGGCCCAGGCCGGGCGGGAGGCGACGTACGCGCGCTACTTCCGGACCGTCCGGGGACCGGACGGTGCGCGTCGCCGGGGCTGCGTCGACGACGTCTGGACGTTCCCGACGTTCGCCGACCTCGCCGCCCCCGCCGCCCAGGAGCGGCTGCGGGCGGCGGGCGCGCTCCTCGTCCCGAACCGGGCGCTGAGCTCCTACCTGCCGCTCGCGACGATCGAGGACGACCTGCGCGTGCCGATCGTCGGGAGCCGCGCCCTCCTGAGGATCGAGGAGCGGACCGAGCGGGAGAACTACTACACGCTGCTCGAGCGGGCCGGGATCGCGACGCCGCGAAAGCTCCCCGGTCCCGAGGCGATCGAGCGCCTCTCGATCGTGAAGCTCCCCCACGCGACCCGGCGGCTCGAGCGGGGGTTCTTCACCGTCGCGTCGACCGGCGAGTACCGCGAGAAGACCGCCCGACTGATCGCGGAAGCGACGATCACGGCCGCCGACCTCGCCGCGGCCCGGATCGAGGAGTACATCCTCGGTCCGGTGTTCAACTTCAACTTCTTCTTCTCGCCGCTCGTCCCCCGCCCGGAGGGGCTGGAGCTGCTCGGCGTCGACGAACGCCGCGAGAGCGACCTCGACGGCCTCGTGCGCCTGCCGGCCGCCCAGCAGCTCGAGATGGGGGCCGCCGCCCGCACTCCCCGCTACACGGTCGTCGGCCACGGGACGCTGACGGTCCGGGAGTCGATCCTGGAGGAGGTGTTCCGGCTGGGCGAGCGGTTCGTCGACGCGAGCCGCGATGTCGCGCCCCCCGGGATCCTGGGGCCGTTCTGTCTCCAGACGTGCCTCGACCACGACGGCCGGCCGGTCGTCTTCGACGTCGCGGCCCGGATCGGCGGCGGTACGAACGTCCACCTCGCCCTCGGCCACCCGTACGGGAACGCGCTCTGGCGGACGCCGATGAGCACCGGGCGTCGGATCGCCCTCGAGATCCGGCGGGCGCTCGCGGACGACCGCCTCGGAGAGATTGTCACATGACCGAACCTGCGCCGTCGACGGCGCCCCTCAAGCGAACCCCCCTGATCGACTACCACCGGCGCCACGGCGCCCACCTCGTCCCGTTCGCGGGCTGGGAGATGCCGCTGTACTACGGCGGGATCCTCGAAGAGCACAAGGCGGTCCGTGCGGCCGTCGGCCTGTTCGACGTCTCGCACATGGGTGTGCTGACGGTCGACGGCGCCGGCGCCGCCGCGCTCCTCTCCCGCCGGACGACGGCGAACGTCGAGAAGCTGACCCCGGGCCAGGTGAAGTACGCCTTCCTGCTCGAAGCGACCGGCCGGATCGTCGACGACCTGCTCGTCAGCCGGCTCGATGCCGGGGACTCGACCGCCCGGCGGTACCTCGTCGTCCCGAACGCCGCCCGCGCCGACGAGGTCGAGGAGATCCTGCGCCAGCACCGGACCCCGGACACCACGATCGCGCGTCGGAACGAGGCGGTCGGCCTGCTCGCGGTCCAGGGACCGGGCTCGCGCAAGCTCCTCGAGGGGGCGTTCGGATGGTCGCTCGGCGGGCTGGGCTTCTACCGGCTCGCGTTCTTCTCGAAGGCGGCCGGCGGGCCGGACGCCGCGGGACGGCTCGGGCTCGAGATCCCGGCCGCGCTCGCCGACCACATCCTCGTGAGCCGCACCGGCTACACGGGCGAGCGGGGGTACGAACTGATCGTCGCGGCGAAGGAGGCGGACGCGATCGCCGAGCGCCTCACGGGCCTCGGCGCCCAGCCGACAGGGCTCGGCGCGCGCGACACCCTGCGGCTCGAGATGGGGTACCTCCTCTCCGGCCAGGACTTCCACCGCGACCGCTCCCCCGTCGAGGCCGCCCAGGAACGGTTCGTCGACTTCGACCACGAGTTCGTCGGCCGCGCGGCGCTCGAGAAGGAGCGGAGCGCGGGGTCGCCGGTCGTCTTCTCGGGGATCGCGACCCAGGTCGCCGGGGCGATCCCGCGCCACGGGACCCCGGTGCTCGCGCACGGGACCCGCGTCGCCGAAGCGACGAGCGGCGGGCTCGCGCCGTCGGTCGGCCACGGGATCGCCCTCGCCTACCTGCCGCGCGAGTTCAGCGCGCCCGGCACGCCGCTCGACCTCGAGATCCGCGGCCGTCCGGTGCCGGCGAAGGTCGTCGCGCTGCCGTTCTACCGGGCACCGCCGACGCGAGGGTAAATAGTCGGTCCGCCCCATCCGGCGAGCGACGATGGCCGCGGACGTCGGGAGTCGCCCGTTCGTCGGCCGGATCGAGACGGTCGAGGCGCTCCACCGCCGGTTCGAGGACGCCCGCGCCGGGACCGGCGGGGTGACGCTCGTCGTCGGCGACACGGGGGTCGGGAAGTCGACCCTCGTCCGGGACCTGGTCCGGGAGATGCGCGCCCGGGGCGCCCGCGTCCTTGAGGGCCGCGCGCCGGCGGTCGACGCCCCGCCGCCGTTCGCCCTGCTCCGCTCCGCGCTCGAGGGCGCGCCGCCGGAGGAAGCCCCGGCGCCGGACGCGATCGGCTCGGACGGGGTGCTGATCGGCTTCGCGCCCCGGCTCGACGACCTCGGACCGCACCCTCCGCTCCGGATCGAGCACCGCCTCCTCGAGGTCCTCGGGGAGGCCGACGACCGCGGGGCCGGCCTCCAGGATCCGCTCTGGTCGGCGATCGCCGAGCAGTTCGGCGTCCTCGTGCGTCGCGGCCCGCTCGTGCTCGTCCTCGAGGACCTGCACCGCGCCGACGACCGGTCGCTCGAGGCGGTCGAGTTCCTCGCACACCAGTTCCAGGACCGCCCGCTCTGGATCCTCGCGACGGTCCGGCCGTACCCGGCGCTCCCGCCGGGCCGTCGGAACCGGCTGGAGGCGCTCGAGCGGTCGACCGAGGCCCGACGGATCGTCCTCCGGTCGCTCAACTCGGGGGAGGTCGCCGACTTCCTCCACCACCGCGAGCCCGACCGGACGTTCTCCGACGAGGAGATCGCCCGCCGGTACTCGGAGACCGGCGGCAATCCGTTGCTCCTCGAGCAGATCGACCGGCGCCTGCGACGCGCCGAGGACGCCGCGGCCGCTCCGGGCGGCGGGGCGTCCGCCCCGCTCGCCGAGGGCGAGGAGCGGGCGCTCGCGGTCGCCGCGGTCTTCGGCCCCGAGGTCCCGTTCGCCGTCCTGCTGCGGGCGAGCGGCGAGGAGGAGGAACGGCTCGCCGAGGCGGTCGACGGTCTCGTGGGCCGGGGGCTGCTGCTGGAGCGACCCGGCGAGGTGCTGACGTTCGCCGACGAGCGAGCGCGGGAGGATCTCTACGGCCGGCTCACCGCCAGCCGGAAGCGGCTCCTCCACCGACGGGTCGCGGAGGCGATCGAGGAGCGCGGGGTCGCGGACATCGGGACGATCTACGCGCTCGCCCGCCACTACTACCTCGGCAAGGTCGACGAGAAAGCCCTCCGCTACAACCGGACCGCCGCCGAGATCGCCGAGCGCTCGTCGTCCCCCGAGGCCGCGCGCGAGCACCTCGAACGGGCGCTCGAGAGCTTCCGACGGCTGACCCCCGACGACTGGAGCGGCGAGACGGAGCTCGTGCTCTCCCTCGCGCAGCAGCTCGGCCACACGGGGGAACTGAAGGCGGCGGAAGCGCTCCTCCGCCAGCACCTCGCGCGGAAAGGGCTCGCGAAGCGGCTGCCGCCCGAGATCGTGGCGCTGCTGGAGCTGTACCTCGCCCGCATCCAGACCGACCGCGGCGACTGGAAGGTCGCCGAGCGGACGACCGACCGACTGCTCCGCAGCGTCGACCTGTCGGGCCACCCGCTCGTCCTGGTCGGCCTTCACCGCCTCCGCGGCGAGGCGCTGTACTACCTCGGCCGCTATCCGGAGGCGCTCGCCGAGCACTCCGAGGAGCTCCGGCTCGCGCGCGCCGCCGGCAACGAACGGGCGGCCGAGCTCGGGCGGTCCCGGCGGGCGAACGTGCTCGCGATGATGGGCCGCTCGGCGGAGGCGCTCGACGAGGGGCGGGCCGCCGCAGCGGCGCTCGAGCAGCTCGGCGACCTGCGCGAGGCGGCCCACGCCCGCATGTTCGTCGGCGTCGTCATCTCGGGGGACCGCTCCCCCCACCGCCGGGTCGACGAAGCCGTTGCGGAGCTGGACGAGGCGGTGCGGCTCGCGGAGCGGGCCCACGACCTCCGACGCCTCGGCTGGGCACTGTTCAACCTCGCCGACCTGCTGCACGAGGCCGGCCGGTACGAGCTTGCGGTCGAGCGGAACGCGCGGTCGCGGGAGATCCTCGAGCGGATCGGCGACCGGTTCGGCCTCGTCCAGTCGATGATCGTCGCCGGCAAGATCGCGCTCGACCGCGGGGAGTACGACCGCGCCGAGGCGGACCTCCTCGAAGCGTACCGGCTCGTCCGGGAGCTGAAGGCGCCGGCCGACGAGGTCGACGTCGTGCTACGGCTCGCGCAGCTCTCCTACGCCCGCGGGGACCGGGCGAGCGCGCGCCGCCGCGTTCGCGAGCTCGAGCGGCAGAACCTGCCCGCGCTCCGGCCGGACGTCGCCGAGGAGTTCGAACGGCTGAAGCGCGCCCTCGCCCCGGGCCGGGGAGGCCCGAATGCCCCCGACGAGTAGGGCCGCCGGACGCTCCGCCGACGCCCTCGCGCGCGCGGCGCTCGCCGAGGACCGGGTCGACGCCGATCGGACGACCCGGGCGGTCCTGCCGACGCCGATCCTCGCCCGCGGGACGGTCACCGCGCAAGCGGCCGGTGTCCTCTCCGGGATGGCGGCGGCCCGGGCCGTCGCCCGGACGATGGGGCTCGCGGTCGAGCGCGGTCGCCCGGACGGCACGCAAGTGCGCGGCGGCACGGCGGTGCTGATCGTCCGCGGGGACGCCCGGCGCATCCTCGCCGCGGAGCGGACGATCCTCAACCTCCTGATGCACGCGAGCGGCGTCGCGACCGCGACCGCGCGCGCGGTGCGGGCCGCCGGCGGGGGCCGGACGCTCGAGGTGTGGGCGACCCGGAAGACGCTCCCCGGTCTCCGGGACCTCGAGAAGGCCGCCGTTCGCCACGGCGGGGGGCGGCCGCACCGCCGCGACCTCGCCGACGGGATCCTGGTCAAGAACAACCACCTCGCGCTCGTCCCGCTCGAGGAGGCGGTCCGCCGGGCGCGGGGCGCCCGGCGCGGCCGGGCCCGGATCGAGGTGGAGGTCCGCACCGTCGCCGAGGCGGTCCGGGCGGCCCGGGCCGGAGCGGGGGCCCTGCTGATCGACAACCGGTCGCCCCGCGCGGCCCGGGCGATCGTGCGCGCTCTCGAGCGGGCCGGCCTCCGGCGGAACGTGTGGGTCGAGCTCTCCGGCGGGATCACCGCGGCCACGATCGGCCGGTACCGCCGATGCGGGGCGGACGCGGCGAGCCTCGGCGCGCTCACGCATTCGGCGCCCGCGCTGCCGTTCCACCTCGACCTGCGGCCGGCCGGGTTAAGACAGGCCCCCGCCTAGTATCGGCCGGGGAGGCCGACGGTGTCGCTCGAGGCGGAGGTCCGCCGCCTGAAGGAAGAGCGGGACGCCGTCCTGCTCGCCCACAACTACCAGCGGCCCGAGGTCCAGGACGTGGCGGACTTCGTCGGTGACTCGCTGTACCTCTCCCGGAAGGCGATGGAGTCGTCGCGCCGGGTGATCGTCTTCGCGGGGGTCCGGTTCATGGCGGAGACGGCGAAGATCCTCAACCCGGACCGCACGGTCCTCCTGCCCGACCCGAAGGCCGGCTGCGGGCTGTCGGACTCGATCACCGCCGAGCAGCTCCGCGACTGGAAGGCCGCCCACCCGGGCGCGGTCGTCGTGGCGTACATCAACACCTCCGCGGAGGTGAAGGCCGAGGCCGACTACTGCTGCACGAGCTCGAACGCCGTCAAGATCGTGGAGCAGGTCCCCCCGGGGACGGAGATCCTGTTCCTCCCGGACATGTTCCTCGGCGACTACGTCCGCAAGAAGACCGGCCGGCCGATGCACCTCTGGGTCGGCGACTGCCCGGTCCATGCGAAGCTCCGCCCCGAGGAGGTCGCGCAGGCTCGCGCGACGCATCCCGGCGCGCCGCTGATCGCCCACCCGGAGTGCGGATGCGCGAGCCAGGTCCTCCCCGAGGTCGACCGCGTCCTCTCGACGGACGGCATGGTCCGGTTCGCGGAGGAGACCCGGGCGCCCGAAGTGATCGTCGCGACGGAGGTCGGGATCCTCCACCGGATGCGGCGGCTCAACCCGGGCACCCGGTTCACGCCGCTCGACGCCGGGGCGATCTGCCCGTACATGAAGGAGATCGACCTCGGGGACGTCCGCGACTCGCTCGCGAAAGGGCAGTACCCGATCGACGTCCCCCCGGCGGTGGCGGTCCGGGCGCGGCGGGCGCTCGAGCGGATGGTCGCGGCCTAGGGCGGCCGATCAGAACCGCGGGACGACCGGCCCGAGCCCGTGGGTCCACATCGCGTACGCCCCGCCGAGGAGGGCGAGCGCCCCGAGGAAGACGACGCCGATCGCCGCCCACGACGGCTTGCGGGTGAGGTAGAAGTGCGGACTGAGCGGGTTCAGCCGGGTCGAGAGGAACGACGCCCCGGAGTAGAGGAGGACCACCCCGAGCAGCGCGGTGAGCAGGATCGAGTAGTGGCCGAGGTAGACGCCGGCGATCACGACCGCGACGGCGACCGGGATCGCGGCGTGGGAGCGCTGCGGCTCGACCTCCGCCGCCCGGTTCGGGCGGCCGACCGCGCGCGAATAGGACCGGTAGGTGGACGACACGCGGGTCGGTTCGCCCCAGGGGGTACTTGAACCTCCCCGTGGAGTGGAAGGGGCCGGGCCGACGGGCGGACGGTTAATGAGCCGCGGACGGTGTCGGTCGGCGCGTGACCGACCCGCTCTCCCCGCCGCACGACCGGGCCCCGGCGCCCACCGCCCCCGCGGTCGCCCCGTCGCCCCCGGTGCCGCCGTCGGCGCCGCGGCTCGTCGAGCCGCCGGCGTTCCGGGCGCACCCGCTCGCCCCGAGCGGGACGTGCGTCAACTGCGGGAACCAGGTCGGCGGCGCCCGGGCCGTCCCGCGCTGCTGGGAATGCGGTCGCGCGCTCTGCGCGGAGTGCTACTGGCGGCACGGCCTGACCCCGGCCGACCACCGGTGCGCCGGCTGCGCGGCCCGGGGACCGCCCCCGTCCACGGCGATCTCGGGCGGCCGCGTCAGCGCGCCGTAGGGCGTCGGCGTTTCGGCCGGTCGCCCCGGTCCTCGTCCCCCGGCGCGGTCGCGTTCGCCACATGCTCGCGCGTCGCGCCGGCCCGCCGAGCGAACCCCAACGCGATCGAGGCGACCGCCGCCCCATCCTCCCATCCCACCCCGGTCGGCACCGCCACGGCCGACCCGCCCTCCACCGCGGCCCGCGCGACGGACGAGTCGCCGCGTTCCGGCCCCGGACCCACCTCGATCGCGGCACCGGCCGACCGAGCCGTGGCGAGCATCGCCGCGCCGCCGTCGCTCGCGCCCCCCGCGTGCGCGACGAGACGGACCGGACGGGGGGTCGCCGTCCCGGGGTCGGGAAGCTGTCCGGAGGGATCGGCTCGGAGCACCAGGTAGTCCGGCGAGAAGCGGCCGACCGCGCTCTCGACCGTCCGCCGGTCGATCTCGACGACCCGGAGCAGGCGCACCGCGCGTCCCGCCGACGTTCGGGGGGCGGTCAGCTCCGGCGCGACGGGCGCGGCCCGAAGATCCCCGCGATCGGGCCCGGCGACGACGATCCCCAGGTATCGCAGCCCGCGCTTCGCGGCGGCGGCGGCGAGCCGGTCCAGCGCTTCGGGGGAGGGATCGTCGGGAAGATGCACGTGAAGGTCGCCGACCAGGTCCGTCGCCTCGACGAGCCGGGGCAGACGCCCCGCGCGGGCGGCGTCGATCTCGCCCCGGTCCTCCCGCAGCTCCGGCGGGATCCACGGGAGCCCCAGCCGGCCGTAGACCTCCTCCTCGGTCCGGCCCGCCACCCGTGTATCGGCCCGGAACACCCCGTACTCGTTCACCTTGAGCGCGAGGTCACGGGCGAGCGAACGGAGCCTCACGTTGTGGTCCTTCGACCCCGTGAAGTACTGGAGCGCCGCCCCGAACGCGGCCGGCTCGACGACCCGCAGGTCGACCTGTAGGCCGTCGCGGAGGATCACCGTCTCCTTCGTCGGCCCGCGCATGCGGACCTCGGCGATCTCGGGAAGCGCGGAGAAGACCTCGAACACCCGCTCGGGGTCCTGCGAGGTGACGAGAACGTCGAGGTCCCCGACCGTTTCGCGGCCGCGTCGGAAGCTGCCGGCGATCTCGACCTGTTCGGTCGGAGCGCGGTCCCGGAGCGCGTCGCGGATCGCCTGCGCCTCCGCGAAGACGGTGTCGATCGGACGCCGCGCCGGCGGCGACGGGACGGCGGCGGCCGCGACCGCGGTGCGGGTCTGCTCGATCTTCCGGGCGGCGAACCCTTTGAGGCCGTCGAGTCGGCCGGCATCGATCGCCCGCGCGAGGCCGTCCCGGTCGGTGACCCCCAGCTCCGTCCAGAACCGGCGGGCGGTCTTCGGCCCGACGCCCGGGAGCCGCATCAGCTCGATGAGCCCGGGCGGGACCTCGCCCCGGAGCCGTTCGAGGTACGGGATCGTCCCCTGCGCGAGGTACTCCCGGAGCTTCTCGTCGATCGCCTCCCCGATCCCCGGAACCTCGCGGAGGCCGTTCCGCGCGGCGACGGCGGCCAGCGGCTCGGTGAGCGTCTCGACCGACCGCGCCGCGCGCCGGTACGCCTCGGGCTTGAACCGCTCGCCGCGGAGGTCGAGGAGGTCGGCGATCTCGCGGAGCAGCTCGGCGGCCTCCGTGTTCGTCGCCATCGCCCCGAAAGGGCGACCGCGGGCTTAGGGGTTCCGACGCTACGGTTCGGCCCCGGCGCCCAGGTCGAGCCAGCGACGCTCGCCGACGACGCGGAATCCGAGCTCCGAGTAGAGCCGGCGGGCGGGAGACCGGTCCTCGCGGACGAACAGTCCGGTCGCCGCCTTCGCGTCGGCCGCGGCCCCGACCACCGCGCGCACGAGCCCCGTCCCGAACCCGCGGCCCCGGGCGATCGGGTCCACGAAGACCCCCGCGATCACCCAGAGCGTAGGAAGCCGGATCGCGGCCCGGGCGACCCCGACCAGGGCGTCCCCATCGAACGCCCCCCACGCCCGCTCGGTCGTGAGGTCGAGGCCGGGATACTCGTTCGTTTCCGCGGCTCGTTGCCGCCGGGCCCACCGCTGGACCGCCGGCCCATCCGTCGCCGTCAGGGGTCGGACCACCCCCGGGGCAGTCCCCCGCGGAGCGGCCAGGGGGTCGGGCGGGCGAAACTGGAGGAGCTCGGGAAACTCGCGCCCGGGTCCGCGCGCCCCGAGCACCGGCTCCCGGGCGTCCGGCGGAACGATGGCGACGAGGGGCCGGGCGGGCAGCCGCTCCGCGAGCTGGTCGGCCCACGGTCCGGCGCCGAACCAGTGGACGACCCGGAACGCCGGGTGGCCGTTCCACACGAGCGCGTAGCCCACGGTGAGGCCGTCGTGCACCGCCGACCAGCCGTCGACCACCGCGGGGAAGCGATCCAAGTCCCACACGGCGTACGCGTGGTCGAGGGGGGCTCGGGCAGCGGCTGCCTCCAGCCAGCGCCGGTCGATCGTTGGGCGGAACTCCACGGCGGACGGCACCGGCCCGGGAAGGCCGGCCCGGTAGTTACGGCCGCCGGCCGATCGCGGGCTGCGGACAAGCGTAAATCCGAGGGCCCGGTGGAACTCGTCGTGCCTCCGCACCGCCCCACCCCCGAGTTCCCGAGGCACCTCGAGACGCTCTACGCTCGGTTCCCGTTCGAGCGGTCCGTCGCGGACGACCCGATCTCCGTCGTCCGCCCCCTCGCGACCGACCCCCGTCGGGCCGAGGTCGCCGGGATCTTCGCCGCCACCCTCGCGATCGGCAACACGACCGCGATCCGGGGCGCGATCGGCCGTCTCGCGGCGGCGGTCGACGGGGACGTCGGCCGGCTTATCGACCCGCGACGGGCGGCCGATCGATCCCGCCGCCTCCGGTCCTTCCGGCACCGGTGGATCCGGGGCGATCAGTTGAACTTTCTCGCCGACCGACTGACGGAGTTCTATGCAACGGAGCCGACGCTCGAGAACGCGTTCCTCGCCGGGTGGGAGGCCGGCGGCTTCGCTTCGGGGATCGACCGGCTCGCCCGCGTTCTCCGAGGACCGGAGCCGCCCGCGGCCCCCCGCCCGCCGCGCGGCTACGCGACGCTGTTCCCGAGCCCGCTCGCCGCGGGGGCGAGCCCCGCGAAGCGGCTCACCCTCTTCGTCCGATGGATGGTGCGCGACCAGTATCCGGATCTTGGGGTCTGGCGGCGCGTCCCGACCGGCGAGCTGCGGATCCCGCTCGACCAGCACGTGCACTGGATCGCCTACCACCTCGGGCTGACCGGGCGACGCAGCCGGTCGTGGACGGCCGTCGAGGAGATCAGCGAATCGCTCCGGCGGATCGACCCGATCGATCCCACGAAGTTCGACTTCGTCCTCTGCCACACCGGGATCTCCGGCGACTGCCCGAAGCGGCGCGACCTCTCGGTCTGCGGCCCGTGCTCGGTCCGTCCGGATTGCCGGCTGTGGCGGGGCCGGAGGTCCGCCTCGTGACCGCGACCGCCGCTCCCCTCCCGATCGACGGGGGGCTGCTGGCGCGGTTCCGGGCCGCGGGCGCGCAGATCGCCTGGCGCGACGCCCCGGCCACCCCCGCGACCGCGAAGCGCCGCCGGGCGCGGATCGCCCACCTCAACGAGGAGGAGGCCCGGGTCGAGGCGTGGGGACGCGCTCCCCGGGGCGGCGTCGCGGTGGAGTCCGGGCCGCTCGGCGCGCTCGTCATCCTCCTGGAGGCGGACCGGCGCCGCCGGCCGCCGGTGCTGGGGGCCCACGAAGCCGGTCGCGAGTCGACGTTCCCGTCGGGCGCGCTGGTCGCGGCCTGGGACGGTTCGCCCGTCCCGGCCGACGCCGCGCCGCGCCTCGCCGACCTGGTCGAGCTCGCGCGGTACGCGCTCGCGTAGGAAATGGTTTTATTCTCTAATGATTAGTGCTCCTAATAGTTAGGAGCCCTCATGGTCGCGATGGCCGCCGCCCTGGAGCACCCCGAGCCGCCCGCGAGCGTCGCCGAGCTCGCCGACCTGATCCACGAGGTCGTCCGGGCCTCCCTCCACCGCATCCACCCGACGCTCGAGGAGGAACGGATCACGATGGGTCAGTTCTGGGCGCTCCATCTCGTTTCGAGCCTCTCGTCCGCCTCGGTCGGCACGGTCGCCAAGCACCTCGGAGTGACCGCCCCGAGCGCGTGCGCGAACATCGATCAGCTCGAGGCGGCCGGGCTCGTCCGGCGCCGCCGCTCGGTCAAGGACCGGCGGGCCGTCGAGCTGTCGCTCACGCCCCGCGGCCGCCGGGTGGAGGCACGCGTCTGGCGCGACGTCGCCGGGCTGCTCGGCCGGGCGTCCGGCCGTGTCCCCCCCGCGGACCTCACGACGACGGTGCGGGTCTTCCGGGAGGTCGGTCGACGGCTCACCGAACCGGGCGCGCTCGGCGGGGGGGCGGCATGAGCGCTTCCGCCGGTAGCCGGACCGCCGCGGGGACCCCGTACGACCCCCGCGCCGCCTCGGCGGTGATGGCGGTGCTCGCCGTGATGGCGATGATGGTGACGTACGTCGAGACGATGGTCCTGCCGGCGTTCAAGACGTTCGTCGCGTTCTTCGACAACGCGCCGACCACGACCGTCGTCTGGATCGTCGCGGCGTACCTGCTCGTCGGGACCGTCGCGACGCCGATCTTCGGGAAGCTCGGCGACAAGTACGGCAAGAAGCGGATGCTCCTCGTCGTGATGACCCTCTACGCGATTGCCGTCAGCGTCGCGGGGTTCACGCCGGACCTCGGCGCGGCGTTGGGCGTCAGCCGCGCGAACCAGATCTACCTCCTGATCGGCGTCCGGGCGTTCCAGGGGCTCGGGATGGGGATGTTCCCGCTCGCCTTCGCGATGATGCCCGAGGTGTTCCCGGCCGCTCGGGTCGGCCAGGCGCAGGGGATCGTCTCGGGGATGTTCGCCGCGGGCGCCTCCCTCGGCCTGGTCGGGGGCGGCTACATCGCCTTCCGCTTCGGCTGGCAGCTCACCTACCACACGGTGACGCCCGTCGCCATCCTCCTCGTCGTCCTCGCGTTCCTCTGGCTGCGCGAGTCCCCGCACCTCTCCCCGCAGCCGATCGACATCCCGGGGATCGGCAGCCTCGGGTTCGCGCTCGCGATGGTCATGTTCGGCATCACGGAAGGACCGGACTGGGGCTGGGGGAGCCTCGCCGCCGTCCATCTCGCGGGGATCCCGTGGGGCGTGCCGGAGTTCTTCGTCGCGAGCGCGATCGGGCTCGGGATCTTCCTGGCGTGGGAGCCGCGGGCGCCGACCCCCGTCGTGTCGTTCAAGTCCCTCAAGGAGCGGAACATCTGGATCTCGAACGTCAACGGCGTGATCGTCGGCCTCGGCATGTTCCTCATCTTCGTCACGCTGACGATCCTCGTCGAGGACCCGGTCGCCCCCGGCTTCGGCTACAACGAGTTCCAGATGGGCCTGGTCGCGGTCCCGGCGTCGCTCGGCATGCTCGCCTTCGCCCCGCTGTGGGGCCGGTGGGTCGCCGCGAAGGGCCCGAAGCCGGTGATGCTCGCCGGCTTCAGCGTGATGGGGCTGGGCGCGCTCGGTCTCGCGATCTTCCACGCGTCGATCGTCGAGCTCATGGTGTTCGTCGTCCCGACGCTCGTCGGGAACGTCGCCGTGCTGATCGCGATGTCGAACATCATCGTCCTCACCGTCTCTCCGAAGGAGCTCGGGATCCAGACCGGCATGAACCAGACGTTCCGGAACCTGGGGAGCGCCGTCGGGCCGGTGCTCGGCGCGGTCGTGATCGCGAGCTTCGCCGGGACGGTCGTCACCCCGAACGGAACGCTCCACCCGCCGACGATCACCGGCTTCGTCGTGCTGTTCGCGCTCGTGGCGGCGGTCGCGCTTGTCGGCCTCGTCCTGTCGCTCGGCCTACGGAACTACCGGTTCCACGCCGACGGGACGCGCTCGGACGCGGCCGCGCCCCGCGGGGCGCCCGCCCCGCCGGCGGCCCCCGACGCCGCGGGGGCGCCGATCACGGTCGACCCGACCCCGTAGCGCCGGGGCGGGCGTCCGGCCGGACCGTCTACGAGCAGCCGCTCGTCGAGCCGCAGACCGTGCACGCGTAGCACGTGCCCGATCGCATCATGATCCCGCCGCACTGGGCGCACGACGGCGCGTCGTCCATCGCCCCGCCGGACGGCCCCGGGACGAACGAGTCGAGCGGCGGCGTCTCGAACTTCACGGCCTGGCCCGCGGTCGCCTTGGCGGGCGCCGGCGACGGCCCGTGGCCGTTGCCGTTCCCCTCGGCGGGGCCCTCGAGCCCGATCGCGCGCCGCTCGTCCTCCGTCAGGAACTCGATGGCGAGCCAGCGCGCGACGTAGTCGGGGATCGACTTCGCGAACCGGATCCGGGGGTTGTTCGTCGCGCCGGCCGGTTCGAACCGAAGGTGGGCGAGCTTCCGCACGAGGTCCTTCAGCGGGACGCCGTGCTGGAGCGCCATCGACATCGAGATCCCGAGGGAATCCATCAGGCCGTTGACGGTCGACCCTTCCTTCGTGACACGGAAGAAGATCTCGCCGGGCCGGCCGTCCGGGTACAGTCCTACGGTGACGTAGCCGTCGTGGCCGCCGACCGAGAAGTGGTGGGTGAGCGCCTTCCGCTCGTCCGGGAGCCGCTCCCGCGACGGGCCGCGCGGCCCGACCGCCGTGCCTGCCCTCCCCTTTCCCGTCTCGAACGGCTGCGACGCCTTGCAGCCGTCGCGGTAGAGCGCGACCGACTTCACGCCGAGGCGCCACGCCTCGAGGTAGATCCGCTCGATCTCCTCGACGGTCGCCTCGTTCGGGAGGTTGATCGTCTTCGACGCGCCGCCCGAGAGGAACGGTTGGACCGCGCCGAGCATCTTGAGGTGGCCCATCGGGGCGATCGTCCGGTTCCCGCCCGCGGGGGCGAGGGCGCAGTCGAAGACGGGGAGGTCGGCCGCGTCCAGGCCCGGGGCGCCCTCGATCGTGCCGGTCGACTCGACGTGGGCGACGACCGCCCGGGCCTCCTCGGGAGTGTAGCCGAGCGCCGCGAGGCCGTCGGGGACGGTCCGGTTGACCATCCGAAGGACGCCGCCGCCGACGAGGTTCTTCACCTTGACGAGGGAGAGCTCCGGCTCGAGCCCGAGGGTGTCGCACCCCATCAGGAGGCCGATCGTCCCCGTCGGGGCGATCACCGAGATCTGCGCGTTGCGGTAGCCCCACAGCTCGCCGGCCTGGACCGTCTCGTGCCACCGGTCGACCGCCGCCTGGACGAGCGGCGCGAGGCGGGCGTCGCCGGGCACGATCCGCTCGGCCGCCTTCGCGTGCTTCGACATCACCCGGAGCATCGGGGCGCGGTTCTTCTCGAACCCTGCGAACGGACCCATCCGCTTCGCGATCTCCCCGCTCATGTGGTACCCCTCCGCCGACAGGATCGCGGAGACCCCGGCGGCGAGCGCGCGGCCCGGCTCCGAGTCGTAGGCGAGGCCGTAGTGCATCAGGAGCGCGCCCAGGTTGGCGTAGCCGAGCCCGAGCGGCCGGAAATCGTGCGAGTTCTGGGCGATCGGGGCGGTGGGGTAGCTCGACGCGTCGACGACGATCTCCATCGCGAGGATCATCGTCCGCACGGCCCGGCGGAACAGCTCGACGTCGAGGAGGCCGTGGCCGTCGAGGAACCGCATCAGGTTGAGCGACGCGAGGTTGCACGCCGAATCGTCGAGGAACAGGTACTCGCTGCACGGGTTGGAGGCGTTGATCCGGCCCGAGTTCGGCGAGGTGTGCCAGTCGTTCGTGATGTCGTCGAACTGGACGCCCGGGTCGCCGCACCGCCACGCGGCGTAGGCGAGCTTCCGCCACAGCTCGCGCGCCTTCATCGTCGCGCTGACCGAGTGGTCGGTCCGGTTGTACGTCGTCCAATCGCCGTCCCGGGCGACCGCCTCCATGAAGGCGTCGGGGATCCGGACGGAGTGGTTCGCGTTCTGGTAGGCGATGGAGGCGTACGCCGAGTCGACCTCGGTCCCGTCGAAGTTCGCCGAATAGCCTTCGCGGATGAGGGCGAGCGCCTTGTCCTCCTCGCGGACCTTGCAGTCGATGAAGTCGAGAATGTCCGGGTGGTCCATGTTCAGGATCACCATCTTCGCCGCCCGCCGGGTCGTCCCGCCCGACTTGATCACGCCCGCCAGCGCGTCGAACGCGCGCATGAACGAGACCGGGCCCGAGGCGATCCCCCCGCCGGCGAGGCGCTCGTGGCTCCCGCGGAGCGCGGAGAGGTTCGTGCCGGTGCCGCTGCCGCCCTTGAACAGGCGGCCCTCGCTCGTCGCGAGCGCAAGGATCGAGTCCATGTCGTCCTGGATCGACTGGATGAAGCACGCCGAGCACTGCGGCGGCTCACGGACGCCGACGTTGAACCAGACGGGGCTGTTGAACGCCGCCATCTGCTGGACCATCAGGTACGCGAGGCTCTCCTCGAGGGTGGTCGCCTCCTCGCTCGTGTCGAGGTAGCCGAGCTCGAGCCCCTTCTGGGCGATCCAGTGGCAGACCCGCCGGATCATCCCGTCGATCGAGCTCTCGCGACGGCCGTCGATGATGCGGAAGTACTTCGACGCGGCGATGTTGACGCTCGTCTCCGACCAGGAGGCGGGGGCGCGGATCCCCTTCTGCTCGAAGATCACCTTGCCGTCGGCCGACTTGATCGCGGCGTCGTGGCTCCTCCAGTCGACCGTGTCGAACGCGGTCTTGCCTCGGGGCGTCAGCCGGGGGACGGGGATCGCCTCGCGACCGAGGCGTCCGGCCGCCCGAACGGCGGCTTCCTCCGGCGATGGGACGGGGCGCTTCTTGGCGGCGGCCATGATGTTTACCTCCGGGGGCCGAGTCGGTCGTCCGCTCGTTCGCGTATCGGCGCGCGTCCCCTAAGGCGAGCTCGGCCGGCCGATGAAACGCCCTCGGAAGCGGGCCGTTTCTCGCCGAAGGACCAGGGGAGAAAACGCGTCGCGCGGCGCAGAAGACACTCTCGAAACCCTCCGGGTGCCGCCACAAGCGACGCGGTATAAGAACGCCCGGTCGGAATCGGAGCGACATCGCGCGATCGCGCGTCGCTCGGAGCGCACAACCCGTTCCTGAGTCACACCCGTAGCGCATTTCGAGCGGTCGTCGCCGGCCGACGCCCCGGTCCGTCGATCGCTACGGCGTCGGCGGCGCGGGGAGGAGCCGCATCGTGCACGGCATCGTCACTCCGCAGTCACCGCAGTAGAGCCCTTCCTCCGCCACCCAGAGGAAGGCGCCGCACCGGTCGCACTTCCGCGGGTCGTCGGGGTCGTTGCGGCAGACCATCGGCGCTCCGGGGAGCGAACGGCTCCCGGGTCAAGTAGGATGCGCTGGAATCGCGGGCGCGTCAGTACTCGGCGGTCCCCTCGAGGTAGAAGACGGCCCCGCCCTCGAGGACGACACGGTCGCCCCGGAGCCGGCAGACGACCTCGCCGCCGCGCCGCGACGCCTGGAACGCCCGGAACTCCGAGCGGCCGAGACGCCGCGCCCAGTATGGGACGAGCATGCAGTGCGCGGCGCCCGTCACCGGGTCCTCGGGGATCCCTTTCGCCGGGGCGAAGTACCGGCTGACGAAGTCGTACGGGGGCTCCCCCGGGGCCGTGACGATCACCCCCGGTCGGTCGAGCCGGGCGACGGCGCCGAACTCGGGAGCGAGGGCGCGCACGTCGTGCGCGGACGCGAACACCGCGAGGTGGTTGTGCTCGTTGTCGTACACCTCGACCGGGTCGGCGCCGAGGGCGGCCGCGAGCTCGGGGGGCGTGGCGATCCGCTCGGACGGCCGGGCGGGGAAGTCCATCGCATAGCCCGCGCCGGCCCGTCGGACGGTGAGCGGCCCGCTCGCCGTGCGGAAGACGACGCTCTCGCGACCGGGCTCGAGCCGTTCGAGGACGACCGCCGCGCTCGCCAGCGTCGCGTGGCCGCAGAGCGGGACCTCCGTCGTCGGCGTGAACCATCGAAGCCGGTAGTCGCCCCCGTCACGGACGAGGAACGCCGTTTCGGCGAGGTTGTTCTCGGCGGCGAGCGCCTGGAGGACGTCGTCCGGCGGGAACCGCTCCATCGGCATCACGGCCGCCGGGTTCCCGCGGAACCGCTCGCGCGCGAACGCATCGACCTGGAAGATCGCGCCCCGCGCCCGCGCCGCCGGTTCGGCCATCACCCCGCGACGGCGGGCCTTCGTCTTAACGGTAGGCTCGCGGGCTCACCGCCCGGACGCGATCGGTCGATCGAAAAGAAAAGAAGTGGGAGGGGCCCTGGACGGGCCCCTCGAAAGGGGTCGGCGATTTCAGGCGTTCTTCATCCGGGCGCGGGACACGAACCCCTTCTTGTCGAGGAAGTACATGTAACCGTCCGCCCGCGTGATCTTCTCCGTCCCCACCCGGCTCTTCCGGCCGGATTTGTTCAGCTTCGTGGGCGTCTTCCAGAGGTACCCGTCCTTGCCCAGATAGTACAGGTAGCCCTTCTCTCGCTTGACCTGTTCCTTGCCTACACGCTCCGCCATGATTGGCGACCTCGGCGGCGGCATGGAAACCCCCAGTATTTGAACATACTGACGGAGTTACGGCGAAAAAACCGGTTTTCCCTGACGGAGAACGAGCGTCGGGCGCGCGTCGATCCGGTAGCCGAGCCGCTCCGCGCTCGGGATCGGGAAGACCGCGAGGTCCGCCGGCGCGCCGACCCGGATCGTCCCCGCGTCGGCAAGCCCGGTCGCCGCGGCGGCGTTGACCGTCGCGGCGGTGAGCGCCTCCGCCGGCGTCAGGCGGCCGGTGTGGACGGCGGCGCCGAGGACGACCGGCATCCCCTCGACCCAGCTGTTCGGCGAGCAGTCGCTCCCCAGGGCGACCGCCACGCCCGCGTCGACCATCTCCCGCCCGGGGCTCCGGCGGGGGGGCACCGCGGTCCAGCCGGTGATCGGGAGCAGGACGGCGATGACCCCGGCGGCGGCGAGGGCCCGGCGGTCGCCCGCGGTCGTCGCGAGCAGATGCTCGGCCGAGGTGACGCGCAGCCGGGCGGCGAGCCGCGCCCCGCCCGACCGCACGAACTCGTCCGCGTGGATCTTCGTGCCGAGGCCGAGCGCCGCGGCGTCGCGCAGGATCCGCGCGCTGTCGCGCACCGAGAAGAACCCGGGTTCGCAGAAGACGTCGCAGAATCGGGCGAGACCGCGGCGGGCGACCTCGGGGAGCGTGGCGCGCACGACGCGGGCCGCGTACTCGCTCGGGCGGCCCCGGAACTCCGGGCCGACCGCGTGCGCCCCGAGGTATGTCGGCACGAGCCTGAGGCCGGTCCGTCGGACGAGGCGGGGGACGAGGGAGAGGAGACGGAGCTCGCCGTCGCGGTCGAGGGCGTACCCGCTCTTCACCTCCGCACTGGTCGTGCCGGAGGCGGCCATCCGCCGGAGCCGGTCGGTCGCGGCGTCGAGGAGGGCGGCGTCGCTCGCCCGCCGGGTCGCCCGGACCGTGGAGTAGATGCCGCCCCCGCCCGCGGCGATCTCCCGGTAGCTCGCCCCGGTGACCTTCCGGGCGACCTCGGGGGCGCGGTCCCCCGCGAACAGGAGATGGGTGTGGGCGTCGACGAACCCCGGGACCGCGGTCCCGCCCTCGCCGTCGATCGTTCGCGCGGTCGGTCGCAGGCGGACGGACCGGCGGAGCGTTCGCTCCGCCCCTATCCAGACGACCGTCCCCCGGTCCGCGGCGATCGCCGCGTCCGTGACGACGCCGAGCTCGCGCATCGCCGCGCCGACCCGCGGCACCGCCCCCTCCCGGAGGGTCGCGGCCTCGGTGAGGTTGCGGACGACGAGGTCCGCCGCGATCATGGCTGCCGGATCAGGTGATCGAGCAGGTCGCGCGCGGCGACCGAGCCGGGGAAGACGAGCTGCGCCTCGCTCTCGAGCGGCGCGAGCTCCTTGTACCGCGCCGAGAAGTGGGTGAGGAACAGCGCGCCGACCCCGGCGACGCGGGCGCACTCGGCCGCCTGGCGGGCCGACGAGTGGCCCCAGTCGTTCGCGTCCTTCTCGATCTCCTGCGCGGCCGTCGCCTCGTGGATGAGGACCGTCGCGCCCTCGGAGAGCCGGCGCACGGGGTCCGCGGGGGCGGTGTCGCCCGAGTAGACGACCGACCGGCCCGCCCGGGCCGGCCCCATGACGTCCTCGGGACGAACGACCGAGCCGCCGACCGCCACCGACTCGCCGGCCTCGAGCCGCGCGAAGTCGGCCCCGTGGATCCCGAGCGCGCGCGCCCGCGGTCCGTCGAACCGGCCGCGCTTCGGCGCCTCCTCGATCCGGTAGGCGATCGACGGGACCGGGTGCTCCGCGGCCGCCGTGCGGACGGAGTAGCCGTCGAGGTCGACCGAGCTCCCGGGCGAGAGGGGATGGACGGTGACGGGGAACCGGAGCGCGAAGTAGCCCATGCCGAGCGCCCGGCCGACCATCTCCTTGGCGTCCGGCGGGCCGTAGATGTCGAGCGGCTCGGTCCGGCGATTGAGGCTCATGCTCTGGATGAGCCCCGGCAGGCCGAGGAAGTGGTCGCCGTGGAAGTGGGTGAGGAAGATCCGGCGGACGCGCATGAACGAGGCGCTCGACTGGAAGAACTGGCGTTGGGTCCCCTCGCCGCAGTCGAGGAGGACGAGCTCCTTCTCGAGGTCGAGGGCGATCGCGCTCGCCGACCGTTCCTTGGTGGGCCAGGAGCCGGCGGTGCCGAGGAAGGTGATCCGCATCGGGCCGGGCACTCGCCCTCCGGGTAAAAGCGATGGGGTGGCCGGCCGCGGACCGTCGGGGCGCCTTCCGGAACCGGGGGCAAAACAGGAATAAGGCTGTCCCGGTCGGCCTAACGATGGTCGACTGGGACCGGGTCGACGAGCTCCGTCAGAACGGCGAGGGCTGGTCGGAGATCGCTGCCGATGCGAAGGTCGGATTCCATCCCGATGCGTCGGCCGGCGACCCGGGGCGGGCGCTGCGCGCATTGTATCACCGTCAGCGGTCGCGACGGGAACGGCAGGGCCCCGCCCCCGTCGTGAAGAAGCGGATCGGTAAGGAGGCGGAGCGTCGGTGGACGCTCGTCCGGGTCGGGTATCTGCTCGTGACGGCGATCGGGCTCTGGTTCCTCCTCGCCTACGTCGCGCCCTCGCCGGTCGGAATCCTCGTGCCGGCGTTCCCCTGGCTCGGCCTCGTCCTCGCGGGGGTCGCGTTCCTCCTGATCTACGCCCTCTGGAAGACGCGCGAGCCGCGGTGGTCGGCCCTGTTCCGGTCGACGGTCGTCGTCGGCGTCGTCCTGGGCCTCGTCTTCGCCGGTATGGTGGGGCTCGTCGGCGCCCTTGTGTTCGGCTGCCCGTACCTGCCGCCCGCCACGGCGGTGGGCGGCGTCGCGAACGCGACCAACTGGCACGGTGGAAACCAGTTGCCGGCCTGGCAGCAGAACGGCAAGCCGGTCGTCTACTTCTTCGGCGCCGTCTGGTGTCCGTACTGCTCCGCCAGCAGCTGGGTGATTTGGAAAGCGCTGAGCGAGTACGGGACCGTCTCGGGCGCCCATACGGCCTATTCGTACGGGCATCCGGAGCCGGACGCGCAGACCCCGGAGATGGTCCTCGCCCACGCACAGGTCGCCTCGAGTCACGTGACCTTCCAGGTAAGCGAGTACGACGGTCCGGCGGACCAGGTCGGCCCGACGCCGTCGGGGTGCATCCAGCTCGCCTACGTCACCGCCTACAGTGGCGGTTCGATCCCGTTCGTCGTGATCGGCGGGAAATACGTCCACGGCCAGACGACCCTGATCGACCCGACGCTCCTCAAGAACTACGAAGGGACCGGTGCGAAGACGGTGATGGGGGACCTCATCAACGAAACCGGAGCGCCGTGGCACGACATGGCCGACCAAACGTTCTGGGTGATGGCGATGATCGCGAAATGCGCCGGTCTTAGCGCGAGCTCTCTTCCCGGAACGTGGAATACGGCGACCAAGACCGCCGTCTCGAACGATCTGGCGCAGCTCTGACG
>DATJZK010000146.1:0-6146 GCA_035499145.1 Thermoplasmata archaeon | reverse complement strand
CGCTTCAGCGGCTCCGATCGGGCGGTGCGGGCGATCCCGGCGCGCACGAGCCGCGTCGCCTTGTCGGTCGCCCCGGTGCGATCGTGGGTGTGCGCCCACGAACACTGCTCGCGGAGATTGACCTGGGTGTACTCGTAGGGGTTCACTCCACCGCGCTCCGCCATCGCGCGGAACGTCCCGAGGTGAAGCTTCGGCGAGCAGGAGCAGACGACGAGGCCGTCGAGCCCCTGGGCCCGCATCGCTTCCACCATCTCGCGCTGCGCCGCGTCCGAGCAGGCGAACATCTGGACCGAGGTCGTGACGACCTCCGCCTCCTTCGCGACCGCCTCCCGCACCCGGTCGAGATCGACGTAGTCGGAGATGTTGCCCCCGCACTGGCAGAGGACGACCCCGATCTTGCGGCGGGGGGCGGGCGGCTCGTCGCTCATGCCGTCGCCTCCGGGCGGCGGAGGTACGTCGCCACCTGGGCCGCCGTGGCTTCGGAGTGAACGATCGTGTCGGGAATGTCCCGCACGGCCGTCGCGGATCCGATCACGAAGACGCCGGGCAGGCTCGTCCGGCCCGGCTCGAGCTCCTCGTTCGGCTCCCGGACATAGCCGTGGGCATCCCGTTCCGGGGCGCCGTTCGGGAAGAGGGTGAGCACCCCCGGGGTCGGCAGGAGCCCGGTGGCGAGCACGACCAGGTCGTGGCGGGCGACCTTCGCTCCGCCGCCTCCGTCGATGTCCTCGTAGTGGACCAGGAGGTCGTGACCGTCCGTCTCCTCGATGCGGGAGATCTTCCCTTTCGTGAAGTAGACCCCCATTCCCTTCGTCTGCTGGAAGAACTCCTCGTACCCCTTGCCGAAGGCGCGGATGTCGATGTAGTAGATCGTGACGTCCGCGGTCGGGATCGACCCCATCAGGAGCTGGGCCTGCTTCATCGAGTACATGCAGCAGACCCGCGAACAGAGGCGATTGCCGACCTGCTCGTCGCGCGAGCCGACACAGAGCAGGAAGGCGACGTTCGAGGGAACTTTTCCATCGGACGGGCGCACGACGGCGTTGTACGGCCGGGTCGGGGCTAGGATCCGGTCCATCTGCGGCCCGGTGATCACGTTCGCCAGCCGGCCGTAGCCGAACGCCGGCTTCTGTCGGGCATCGAACGGAGAGAATCCGGTGGCGAGGGCGACGGACCGGACTGTGACCTGCTCGGGGATGGGGCGCATGGCCAGGTCGATCGCATCCGCCGGGCAGACCGCGATGCACTCGCGGCATTCGGAGCAGACCCCGCAGTCCAGGCAGCGGTTCGCGCTCGACCGGGCCGCGCGCTCGTCGAGGGGCCCCTCGTACTCCCCGAAGTCGAACAGTCGGTCGCGGGGGGCGATGCGCGGCGACGGCACCGGCTCGCGGCGGGTCGCGGCACGTCGGGCCCGGGCCACGACCTGCGCCCGGTCGACGGCGGGAATGCGCGGATCGAATCGAACCCCGTCGAGCGGTTCCCCCCGGAGGTAGCGATCGATGTAGAACGCCGCGCGCTTTCCCTGCCCGATCGCCTCGACGATCGTCGCCGGGCCGAGCACGGCATCCCCGCCCGAGAAGACCCCCGGGCGGGAGGTGGCGAGCGTCTCCGGATCGACCCGCACCGTCCCGGCGGGTTCGAGTTCGATCTCGCCGGCGAACGGGGTGGTGTTCGGCACCAGGCCGATCGCGGTGATGACGCGCTGCACCGAAAGCGTCCGACGGGTCGATCGGTCGAGCGTGAGGGTCCGACGACCGTCCGGTCGGATCGTGGAGACGCTGCCGACCAGTTCCAGGCCGTTCACCCGACGGTCGTAGCCGAGGACGGACGAAGGGGTCCAGGATCCGAGGATCTCGATCCCTTCCTCCTCGGCCTCTTCGATCTCCCGGGCGTGGGCCGGCATCTCGGCCTTCGTGCGTCGGTAGACGATCGAGACCGACCGTGCACCGAGCCGTCGCGCGCTGCGAGCGCAGTCGATCGCGACGTTGCCGCCGCCGATCACGGCGACGTGCTCTCCCGCGAGCGATGGAGGGGCTCCGGTGTTGACCGCCCGGAGGAACGCCATCGAATCGACGACCCCGTCGAGGTCATCCCCCGGGATCTCGAGCCGACGCCCTCCGACGCTCCCGGTCCCGAGGTACACCGCGTCGAACCCCGCCCCGAGCAGCTCCTGGAGGGATCGGACGGGTCGGCCGGTCTCGATCTTCACGCCGACCGCGGTGACGTTGCGGATGTCCCGGTCTACGACCTCCTTCGGCAGCCGGTACGAAGGGATCCCCCACCGCAGGATGCCGCCGGGCTCCACGTCGGCTTCGAAGATCGTGACGTCGTAGCCGTCGCGACCGAGGAAGTAGGCGGCGCTCAGGCCGGCGGGACCGGAGCCGAGGACCGCAACGGACCGGCCGCGGCGATCGGTCGGCGGCCCGTACTCGGGGGTGGGATGGGCGGCGTAGTACCGGTCGGCCATGAACCGCTTGATCCCCCGGATCGCCACGGTCCCCTCGAGGTCCGAGCGGCTGCACTGCGCCTCGCACGGGGCATAGCAGGCGCGCCCGAGCACGCCGACGAGCGGGGCGTCCTCGAGGTGGAGTCGGAACGCCTCGTCGAACTTCCCGGCCCTCACGAGGGCGACGTAGCCGTGGGCCCGGACCCCGGCCGGGCAGGTGGACGAGCAAGGGGACTCCCCGTCCCGCGAGATCACGGCCTTCTTCGGGACGGCCTGGGGGAACGCGATGTGCGCGGCGCGCCGCGCGGTGAGGTCGTACTGGAACTCGTCCGGGACGGCCACGGGGCACGCGGCCTCGCAGAGCGCACAGCCGGTGCACTTCGCCGGGTCGACGAACATCGGCCGGCGGGTGAGCCGAACGGAGAACCCGCCCTCGGGACGCGGCGTGATCTCGTCCACCTGGGAGTAGACGAGCGTCCGAACGTTCGGGTGGTTCGTGACCGCGGCCATCTTCGGGGTGGAGATGCAACTGGCGCAGTCGAGCGTGGGGAACACCTTGCTCAGCAGGATCATCCGCCCGCCGACGCTCGATTCCTTCTCGACCACGAGGACCCGGAACCCCATGTCGCCGAGCGTGATCGCGGACTCCATCCCGCCCACGCCCGCGCCCACGACGAGGACGTCGTAGTCGCGGGGCGCCGGGGCCGCGGCCGCCATCTACGCCTCCGCCGGCGCCGCGAGCTCGGTGAGCGATTTGCCGAACTGCTTCATGTGATTGACGAACGGCTCGGAACAGACCGAGCAGATCGCGGCCATCTTCACCCGCGCCGGATCGATCCCTTCGGCGCTCAATCGTCGCTGCGCTTCCTCCACGATCCGCCCGGTCCGCGCGACGCAATCGGCCAGGAAGGCGCACTCCGGCCCGTCGGCCGCCACGAAGACCCCCGCGAACCCGGCCTTCACCGCGTGCACGATCCAGGCAGGATTGATCCCCCCCGAGCACGGCACGGCGATCACCTGCACGGACGACGGGTAGTCGAGGTGCGCACTGCCGGCGAGGTCGATCCCCATGTCGGAGATCGCGTTCGTCGAGAAGACCAGCACGCGCGGTCGGGGGCCGGTCGCGCCCGATCCGGTCACGAGACCCCTACTTCTCCCGACGGACGTAGACGTGCCAGAGCCCGGCGTCGGCGATCGTCCCGAGGTACTGGTGGCCGACCTTCCGCGCCCAGAGCGGGACGTCCTCGGTCGTCCCCTCGTCCGAGGAGATGACCTCCATCACGCCGTGCATCGGCACGGCCGGGACCATTCGCTTCGCTTCCAGCAACGGTCCGGGGCAAGCGACCCCGCGCGCATCGACGACCTTCTCGACCTTCAGGGCCCTCAGTTCTTCGGTGTTCATGGTTCTCCTCCCATCGAACGGGTTCACGGAGGGACGGGAATCCCGGGACGGGAGTCCGTCGAGACCGTCCAGGCGTACCGTCCCACCCGGCCGACCTCCGACCGGCGCAGGCGGGCTTCCTCCAGCAGGGCGCTCCGCACGAGCCGGCAGCACTCCGAGAAGATCGGCGTTGTCAGCGCGTAGCGGACCTCCCGGCCGGATCGCTCCGAGCGGACGAGGTGGCCGTCTCGCATCACCCGCAGGTGCTGCGAGGTGTTCTGGAGCGACAGCGCCAGCCGCTCGGCGATCTCGGAGACCGTCGCCGGCCCTTCGCCGAGGACGCTCACGATCATCAGTCGCTTGGGGTTCGCCAGCACCCGGATCCGATCGGCCTCGAGCTCGAACCCTCGGGGATCGAGCGGGCGGGCCCGCGGAGCGCGCCGAGTCGCCATGGCCCGGCTCCCCGCCTAGATGAACAGCGTGATCCGGCTACGGTCGGCCGTGTCGATGAACGACCCGACGTTCCCGTAGTGGATGCCCGGGATCAGCTCTTCCTTGTGGATGCCCATCAGGTCCATCGACATCGTGCAGGCGATGAAGCGGACCCCCTGCTCCTGCGCCGAATGGATCAGGCCCGCCAGGTCGGAGACGTGCTTCTTCGCCATCTCCCGCTTGATCATCCGGGTCCCGAGCCCGGCCATGTTCATCTGCGACAGGTGAAGGTGGCCCGCGCCGCGGGGCATCATACGGCCGAACATCCCCTCGGCCATCGTCTTCTTGCCCGAGACGTGGACCGGGCCCTCGCGCCGCAGCACGTTCAGTCCCCAGAACGTGAAGAAGATGCTGACGGGAAGGTCCATCGCGGCGGCGCCGTTGGCGATGATCATCGCGGCCAGGACCTTGTCGAGGTCGCCCGAGAAGACGACCATCGACAGTCCTCGGGGATGCTCGGGGCTCGCTTCGGTCGTGTCGTTCGACAGTCCGAGATCCTGGTGAAGCCCGCCGGCCTCCGATACGGCTTTCGTGTCCAACATGTTGCACTCCGTGGTGAGTTTCCTCAACCTGCTGTTGCCCACTTGCAGGATGTCGAAACTATCGAACTGCGAGACTAATGCTCTCAGTCAGGGCGAGTTGACTTGCAGCCCCCTCCGGAGGCCCACCGGCTCCCCGCGGCACCGCCGGTTCGGGAGCCGGGGTTCGACCCGGGCGGCGGTCAACACAGGTTGACCGCAACCCTTTGGGGGGCGCGCCCTTCGGGTCGACCGATGCGCGCGCACGGAACCTGGGCTCGACCCTTCGGAACTCGTCTCGACGACGGACGGAACCACGAGGTCGTCGTCGACCTGCCCACCGACGAGGACGGCAACGATCGCGGCGCGTCCGCGCTGGAGCTCAACGTGCTTTCGCTGGCCGGATGCATCACGACGATCTTCGCCCTCGTCGCCGAACGCCGTCGCCTGCCGTTCGACTCGATGGAGATCGACCTGGATGCGGAGCGCCCGCCCGGGTCCCGGACGATCACGGCCGTCTCCGGCACCCTTCGAGTGACCAGCCGGGCGGCGGCCGCCGACGTCGAGACCGCGCTCGAGGTGACGCTCCGTACCTGTCCGGTGGGCGTTCTCTACGAGCGGGCCCAGGTGCCCGTTCGAGTGCGCGCGATCGTCGTCGCCCCGCCGGTCGCCCCCGCCGCACCGACCTCGTGAGCGGCTCGCACCGACGCTCGGTGGGAGCCCCGAACGAGCCCCCTCCGCCCCACGGCCTCGCTCGCCGGGCCTGGCACCGGGACGAGGCGGTCGAGTTCCTCGAAGCGCCGGATCGGCGCGAATCCCAGGACCCGGAGGTGCTGTTCGATCGCGTCCACCTTGCGGTCGGAGAGTCCGTGGTCGACGTCGGGGCGGGCACCGGCTACTTCGCGGTCGTGGCCGCGCGACGCGTCGGGCCCCGCGGGATCGTTCACGCGGTCGACCTCTCCGAGGAGCTGGTCGAGCTGCTCGCCGAGCGCGCCGCGCGCGAGTCCCTCCCGCAGCTGGTTCCGCTGCGCAGCTCGGCGGCCGAAATCCCGCTGCCCGACTCGGTCGCGGACCTCGTGCTGCTCGCGAACGTGCTCCACGACGTCCCCGACTCGACCGTCGCCGAAGCGGTCCGAACCCTGCGTCCCGACGGGCGGCTGGTGAACGTCGACTGGCGGAAGGTGCGAGGGACCCCTCGGGGACCCCCGATCGACATTCGCCTGACCCCCCGGGCCGCGGAGGCCCGCCTGGGGCGGCACGGCCTCGTCGCGGTCGACCGGTTCCGTTTCGGACCGTGGCATTACGGGATCGT
>DATJZK010000145.1:0-9689 GCA_035499145.1 Thermoplasmata archaeon | reverse complement strand
CAAGGCGGCCTCTTCTTCCTCCCGACGTCGGATCGGGCTCTCGATCCCTTCGGTCTTCAGGGCGTAGTGGACGCCGAACGCCGCGAAGATCGCCGCGACGATCGACAGGCCGATGAACTGCCAGGAGACGGAGGAGACGTTAGCCGCGTTTCCGTCGAGCAGCAGCTTGAAGGCGCCAAACCATGGGATCTCTCCGCGGGCGATCCCGATCACCCATCCGGGCTTCACGAGCGAACTGAGGCTGGGCGTCGAGCCTCCTCCGCCGGTCGGGGACTGGTCGGGCTCCGGGTTGTGGTCGCCCTTCGTGAGGTAACCGGAGTGCTCGCCGATCGCGACGTATTGAGAGAGATCAAGGATGATAGTCGACGAGTTCCATCCCACGCCGTAGAGCCGGAGGTGCCCCACGAGGTCGGTCGTGGCGCAGCCGCCTGTCGCCCCGGAGTCGTAGTAGAGCTCGCCCGCGGTTCGGTTCAATCCCGTCCCGCACGGCAGTCCGTTCAGATCCGGCGCGCTGTAGGCCTGCTTCGACGCATCCCAGACCAGGTACAGGATCGCTCGGTGGACGATGGGCGTCGGATGGGTGACCCCGTTCGGATGGTACAGGACGACATCGCCGTACTCCCCGTACGAACGCACCCCGTCGCGAGCCCCGGTGACGTACGGGACGATCGAGGCGTTGGCGACCTTCTGCGCCAGCACCATGTCGCCCGGGTTGATGACGCCGAGGTCGCCGTTGCTGGCGTGCTCCATGCTGCCGGACTCGACGACGTACGCGGGCGGCCAGTTGTTCGTGAACGCGAATAGGCCCACCAGCAGCAGCACGACCACCGCCAGGGCGACCAGCGGCTCGAAGTAGAGAGAGTCGCGCGCCCGCCAGTAGACCGGCACTCGGCTGCTGCCGAACCGACCCCGGCCGGGCCCAGCGTCGTCCCACTCCTCGTCCGACCGGTCGTCCTCCGACGATTCCCAGGCCCGGAGGCCGGCGGGCCGCCCCCGTTTCGGACGACGGGGGGCCGGGGAGTCCCGGCGCGGCGGCTCGAACGGGTCCTCGAGATCGAGGTCGAGGTCGTCGGCGTCGGGGTCCTCGCGACCGCCTCGAGCAATCCCTCACTCTTTCGACCGGTCACGTTTAACCCTTATCCCGGACCGACCTCCGGTTCTCTCCGATGGGCGTCGCTCCGAGCCGACCCCGGGCGCGGGACGGACGCGCTGCAGCCCCTCCGGTGCGGTCGCTCGAAACCTGGTGGGACCTCTCGATGCCGCTCGACGCCGGGACGCCGGTATTCCCCGGCGATCCTCCGTTCGCGAGCGTCCCGACGGCGCGCCGGACGCAAGGGGCCCCGTACGACCTCTCGATACTCACTCTCGGTTCGCACGCCGGGACCCATGTCGATCCTCCGTCGCACTTCTTCCAGGGCGGCGTGCCCGCCGACCGCCTCGACTTAGCGACGTTGAACGGGTCGGCGCTCGTCGCCGATATTCCCGGCCCATCCGACACGATCGGACCCGCGGAACTCTCCGGGATCCCGGTGGGCACCGAACGGCTCCTGCTTCGGACGGCGAACTCGGTCCGATGGGCGCGTCGGCTCGAGTTCTTCCCGGATTTCGTCGGCCTGTCGGCCGAGGGGGCGCGGTACCTCGTCGGGCGAGGGGTACGCCTCGTGGGGATCGACGCGCTGTCGATCGAGCGGGGCCTCGGCCCGGAGTTCCCGACGCACCGCGAGCTCCTGGGCCACGGCGTTCCGATCGTCGAGGGCCTGCTCCTCGGAGCGGTCGAGCCCGGAACGTACCGCCTCCACTGCCTGCCGCTGCGGATCCGCGAGGGCGACGGGGGCCCCGCCCGGGTCGCGCTCTCGCGGACGGCCGGCGGTCCTGGGTCGGGGCTGTAGACGTCAGTCCCGCTCGTCCGGCGGGAGCAGGTTCGGGATCCCGTCCTCGATCGGATAGTCGGCGGGACACTTCGGGCAGGCGAGCGTCCCGTCCACGATCTCCTCGCCGTCCTTTCGGCGGACGGTGAGGGTGAGGTCGCCGCGGCAGACCGGGCAGCAGAGGATCTCGAGCAGGTCGGGCCTCACTTGCCGCCCCCCTCGACGATGCCGTAGCCGATCAGGCGCCAGGCGTTGAGCCGTCGGCTGATCGCGACCCGGCTCCCCGGGAACACCGTCACGGACCGCTGCAGGGCCAGCTCCACGTCGTCCCCGCGGGCGCTCGTCACTTTTCCGGTCGCGACCGTCGTCCCGACGGTCACGGCGAGGAGCTCGCTCGTCCGGATCTTCTCGACCTTGATCTCCCGCTCGGAGCCGAGCACCCGGTCGAGCAGCGTCGCCTTCAGCCGGATCTTCTGGCTCACCGGCGGAAGGGTACCGGCGGTCCCGACCAGCCGGCCGGTGAGGCCGTCGCCCTTCGCGAGGGACGGATCGAGCGAGGTGCCGAGGGCAGCGAGGCCGCCGGGGCTCAGCTTCTCCCAGCTGCGACCCCCCGAGAGGATCGATGTCACATGCGTGGTGAGCGACTCGGTCGGCACGTTCGGGCCGCCGGGCACCCCCGGGCGGATCTCGATCTGGTCCCCGACCGCGAGATGCCCCTGGAGGAGCGAGCCGCCGAGGACCCCGCCCTTGAGGTCCTTCGGGCGCGTGCCGGGCCGATTGATGTCGAACGACCGGGCGACGTACATGAGCGGGGGCTTCTTCGGGTCGCGCGGAGGGGTCGGGATCGTCTCCTCGATCGCGCCGATGAGCGCGTCGATCCCGGCCTTGTGGTTCGCGCTGATCGGAACGACCGGCGCCTTGGCGATCGGCGATCCCGCCAGGAAATCGGTGATCTCCCCGAAGTTCCGCTCCGCGTCCTCCGGGGGCACGAGGTCGATCTTGTTCTGCACGACCACGACCTTCCGCACCCCGATGATGTCGAGCGCGTACAGGTGCTCCCGCGTCTGCGGCTGGGGGCACTTTTCGTTCGCGGCGACGAGCAGGAGCGCGCCGTCCATGATCGCCGCCCCCGAGAGCATCGTCTCCATCAGCGTCTCGTGCCCGGGCGCGTCGACGAACGAGACCGCCCGCAGGAACTTCGCCGCGCCGCCGCAGTTCGGGCACGTCGGCTCGACGGAGTAGCCGGTCGGCGGAGGGCAGGTGGGGCACAGGTAGAACGCCGCGTCGGCGTAGCCGAGCTTGATCGAGATCCCGCGCTTGAGCTCCTCCGAGTGGCGGTCGGTCCACTCGCCGGTCAGCGCCTGGGTGAGGGTCGTCTTTCCGTGGTCGACGTGTCCGACGAGCCCGATGTTCACTTCGGGTTGCCGCGGGACGTTCATGTCGCGGCGAACAGCTCCGCGAGCGCCTTCGGTCCCTTCTGGTCGACGACGAGGTTGATCTGGACCGTGTCCTCGCTGATCGTGTTGCCGCGGAACGTCCGTCGCTTGCGCATGCCGGGTCGAGGCGCATGGAAGCCGAATCCGTCGCCGACGTACAGGCGGACCTGCCGCGCGCCCGGCACGTCGGGCCGCAGCGGGAAGCCGCTCTTGTCGGTCCCCCCGGTGATCTTGAACGTGTAGCCGCTCGCCCCGATCAGCTCGCCCCCGACCGTCTCGCCGATCCGCTTGCCGAGGAAGCCGGCGGCCTGCGGGTCGCCGACCGACTTGGCCAGCGACTTCTCCCGGTCGGTGATGACGAGCTTGTACTCCACCATGGGGCACTGAGGGCGGACGCGCGCCAACCGGGGGGGTTTTAAAAGCGTTTGCGCGAACGCCGACTCGATTCTCCGCCGTCAGGCCGCGGCCGGACGCCGGAGCCGCGGCGCCGCCCCGGGGCGTGGTTTATGAAGGGGAGGCCTCGTGGCCGGGAGGGGGCCCGACCACGAGCTCGATCGCCGCCGTCGCTGTCGACCTCGGCGCCGCCGTGCTCCTCGTCGGGTTCGCGATCGCGGGGGTCGAAGACCTCCGTCGCCGGGAAGTGAGCGATCGCCTCTGGCAGGCGATGGGCCTGCTGGGGTTCGCGATCGGCCTCGCGGCGCTCTCCCCCGGCGGGGCGGTCCCCCTCGTGGCGTGGAGCGTCGTCGCGTTGCTCACGCTCGAGCACCTCGTCGGATGGGACCTCTGGCTCGGTCCGAAGTGGGAACGGCACGCCGACCGGATCGAGCTCGCAGGGTACGCCGGGGCCCTGCTGATCGTGATCGCCCTCGGCGCGCGGTACGGGATCGGATCGAACGGCCTGCCGTGGGCGGCGGTCGCCGCGATGGCGGTCGTCCTCCTCGCCCGCGGGCTGTTCGAGCTCCGGGTGCTGTACGGGGCGGCGGACGCCAAGGCCTTGATGATCGCCGCCGTCCTCCTCCCGGTCTTCCCGACCCCGTGGCTGTACTCGCCGACGACCGCGACCTCCGCGCTCGCCTACCTTCCGTTCCCGATCTCGCTGCTAACGAATGCGGCCCTCTTCTCGCTCGTCGTGCCGATCTACCTGGCGCTGCGGAACGCCGGGCGCGGGGAGTTCTCGCTGGGGGACGGGTTCACCGGCTACTCGCTCCCGGTCCGGGAGCTCCCGGATCGGTTCGTCTGGGTCCGCGACCCCGCCGTCCCCGAGACCGGCCACGCCGACGCGGAGACGACCGAGGAGGACACGGAGCTTCGACGCCGGATCGCCCGGGACCTCGAGGGAAAGGGGATCGACCGCGTCTGGGTGACCCCCCAGGTCCCGCTCGTCGCGGTCATGGCCGCCGGCGCGGTCGCCGCCCTCCTCGCGGGCAACGTGCTGCTCGATCTGATGCTGCGCATCTGAGCGCCCGGGGCCATCGAGTTCGACGGCCGCCGCGGCGCCGGGGACCGGCCGAGCGCATCGGGGCCCAGGGAGGAGAGAGCGCACGCGGATCGGGCGGCGTCCGGGATTCCCGTCACCGAAAGCCTTTTTGCGGCTCGAGCCGCCACGGCGACCGGAGGCGGCATGGTCGCCCGGGCGAAGTCGACTCCGATCCGCGTGTTGATCGCCAAGCCGGGGCTCGACGGCCACGATCGGGGCGCGAAGGTCGTGGCCCGCGCCCTGCGCGACGCGGGGATGGAGGTGATCTACGCCGGTCTTCGCCAGACGCCCGAGGAGATCGTGCGGGCGGCGATCGAGGAGGACGTCGACCTGATCGGGTTGTCGATCCTCTCCGGCGCCCACATGGCGCTGTTCCCGAAGGTCCTCAAGCTGCTCCGGTCGGAGAAGGGCCGCCGGATCCCCGTCTTCGCCGGGGGGATCATCCCGGACGAAGACGCGCGCCGACTGAAGCGCCTCGGGATCCGCGCGATCTTCGGCCCCGGCACCTCGCTCGACGAGATCGTACGGACCGCGACGTCGCTCGCCCGCGGCGGGGCATGACCCCGACCCGGGCCGAGCCCCCCCTCGCCCGCGCGATCGCCCGCGGGGACCGTCGCGCGCTCGCGCGCGCCATCTCGGCGGTGGAGAACGGCGACCCGACGGTCGACCCGGTGCTCCGGGCGCTCTACCCGCGCAGCGGCACCGCGCCGATCGTCGGTCTCACCGGTCCGCTCGGCGTCGGCAAGTCGAGCCTGATGAGCGCCCTCGTCACCCACCTGCGGGGGCTCGGACGCTCGGTCGGGATCGTCGCGGTCGATCCGTCGAGCCCGTTCTCGGGCGGCTCGGTCCTGGGCGACCGGATCCGGTTCGACCGACCCTCGGGCGACACCGGGGTGTTCTTCCGGTCGATGGCGAGCCGGGGCGCCTCGGGCGGCGTGGCCGTGGCGACGCGAGAGACCGTCCGGCTCCTCGAAGCGGCCGGGTTCGACGTGATCTTCGTCGAGACCGTCGGCAGCGGGCAGGTCGACGTCGCGATCCGGGACCTCGCGACGACCCGCGTCGTCGTGCTCGTCCCCCACCTCGGCGACGAGGTTCAGACGCTCAAGGCGGGGCTGTTCGAGATCGCCGATGTCTTCTGCGTCAACAAGTCCGACCTGCCCGGGGCGGACATCGCGGAGCGGGACCTCTCCGAGATGGCGGCGTTCGGCGTCGCCCGGGACGGCTGGCGTCCGTCGGTCGTCCGGACCTCGACCGTCACCCCGTCGGGGGTCCCCGAGCTCTGGGGCGCGATCGAACGGCACGAGGCGTTCCTCGACAGCTCGCAGATCCGGGCGCCCGCCGCGCGCCAGCGGCTCGTCCGAGAGATCGTCGAGCGGGCGACCGAGCGCCTGGCGAGCGACCTCGCGCGCCGGATCGAGACCGAACCGGGCTGGGCCGCGCTGATCGATCGGGTCGCGGAACGTCGGCTCGATCCGCGGTCGGCCGCGGAGCGGCTGGCGAAGGGGCTCGCCCGGAGCCGGTAGCCCATGGCCTCGGCCGAGCTCGAGCTCGCCTTCGGGCTGCTCGCCGGAGCGATCGCCCTCGGCTACTTCGTCTTCGCCTCGTTCGCCTTCGGGGCCGGCTACCAGCCGACGCCCCGCCGCGCCGTCGAGACGATGCTCCGGTTCGCGGAGGTCGGCCCCGCCGACACCGTCTTCGACCTCGGCGCGGGGACGGGCGCGATCGTCTTCCGGGCCGTGCGGACGTACCGGGCGCGGGCGGTGGCGGTCGAGGTCGAGCCGATCCGCGTCGCGATCCTCCGGATCCGACGGCGGCTGGGCCCGTTCGCCGACCGGATCGAGATCCGCTGGGGGAACCTGTTCCGCCTCGACTTCCGCGCGGCGACGGTGGTGACCGCGTTCCTCTGGCCCGGCGCGATGGAGCGGCTCCGGCCGAAGTTCGAACGCGAGCTGCAGGCTGGGGCCCGGGTCGTGAGCCACCACCACCCCGTCCCCGGGTGGACCGCGACGGCGACCGACCCCGAGACCCACGTCTTTCTCTACCGCTGGCCGGACGCCGCTCGCGACGCCGCCGGGGGCGACGGGCCTACGGGTGGTACTTGAGCCAGAGGCCGAGCCCGAACAGGAACACGCCGATGATCACGAGGCCACCGGCGAGCCAGCCGGCGTTGGCGCTCAGTCCCCCCTCGTAAACGTCGTCTCCGGGCATCGATTAACGCACCGAATCGTGGTTTATCTGCGTTCGACTCGAACCCGGCGCAGCTACGGGATCCCCCCGCCGAGCGTCCCGCGGATCCCGAAGTAGGCGATCGCGATGCCGATGACGATCGCCACCGCGAACGTGACGACGACGAACGCCCTGGAGACGGGTGCCGAGTGCGCGGGTTCGGGCATCGGAGAACGACCGAAGAGCGGCTCCGTCCGGATCGGCCCGACTCCCGCCCGCGGCGGGCTTACTCGTCCTTCTTCGCGTGCGCGGGACGCTTCGCCGCCTTCGCGGCGGTCGCGCCCGAGTCCGCGGCGGTCGCTGCCTCCGCGTGGGCCCCTTCGCCCTCGGGCGCCGCCTTCGCGGCTTTCTCGGCGGGCTTCGCCTCCGCGGGGGTGACGTACTCCTCGACGATGCGGATCGACTGGGGCTTCACCTGGCTGCGGATCCGGTCGACGATCCGGGGTTTCGCGGCCATCCAGCCGATGTCGAACTTCGAACGGTCGGGGACCTTCAGCGTGATCGTCTTCTCGTGGACCTCGATGTGGAACTCGGGCCCTCGCCCGTACTGGAGGTCGACGATCGCCCGCACCTGCTCGGCGGGCTCGTCGATCCGGCCCACGACCCGGAACTTCCCTTTCACCTTGCGCCCGGCGAACGGCGGGTTGAAGTCGACCCGGACGCGCGCGGCGGTGAGGGTGACGACGCGGCCGCGCCGGCCCTCGATCGTGAGCACGGTCCCGAGGTCGAGGTGGGCGTCCTCGCGGCGCATCTCGGGGAGCCGCTGGATCTCGTGCATGGAGAACAGCTCGATCAGGTCCGGGTCGCGCTCGCCGAACGCCTCGGCCGGAGCGAACTCGCGGGCGACCTCGTCGCCGACCTTCACGCCCACGAGGGCGTTCTCGATCCCGGCCGGGAAGTACTCTCCCCCGATCTGGTGCGGGCGGGGGCCCCAGGAACGGCCCTCCTCGGGGGTCGCGCCGGATTGCCGCGCCACGTCCTCGCGGGTCGTGTCGAGCAGTTCGGTCTTCCCGCCGATCTCGGACCAGAGCTCGAAGTCGAGCCGGACGATGTCGCCGGCGTGCGTGACGCCGTCGTCGCCCCCGGTCTTGGCCGTCATCGAGCCGCCGAGCCGGGGGGTTGGATAAAGCTTGCCTCGGCCGCCGTCGAGACGACCGACGGGAATCCTAGGTGACGGCGTCCGGGACGAACCGACCGGTCCGGCTCTCGCCGAGCGCGCGACCCGCCAGCTGCTCGATGTCGTACGCCCCCGCACTCGCCGGCGTCGCGGCCGAACGGATCAGCTCGGCGGACCAGGCCGTGTTGTGGACGGGCGAGTGGGCGCCGGAGGCGGTCCGAAGGCCGCGGTAGACCCACTCTTCCGGGACGACCGGTCCGAACGGACGGTCGCCGGACCCCAGGGACGGGCCGAACGCGAACCCGACCGCCCGGTCCTCGAGCGGGCCCAGGAGTCGGGCGAGCCAGGTCGGCGCCGGCTCGCTCCCGGCGTCCAGGAAGGCGACCGCCTCCTCCGCCGGGGGGTCGGGGTCGGTGGCCGGCTCGAGGGGGATCCCGGAGCCAAGCGTCCGGAGCCGATCCGCCTCGTCCGGTCCTCCGCACCGGATCCGCTCCGGCCGTCGATCCTGCCGGGCCAACGCCGTGATCGTCGGGGCGACGGAAGCGTTCGGGCGCGCGACGATCACCACGCAGACGGTCGGCATCGGTCGTCGGCGACGCCCGGGGGCGGTCGCCGCCGCCCCGCCCGGCCGGGCCGGAGGATTAGCGTTGCGGCGACGGCGGTACCCGGCGCGCCTCGACCATCTCGGCGATCGTCCGGTCGATCGCTCCCCCGCTAGTGGTCCGGGGTCTCCAGCCGAGCTTCTCGATCCGGTCGACGCTCAGCAGCTGCTGCGGGACGTCGCCCGTCCACCCGCGGTCCCCGCCCGTGTACTCGATCCGGGCCCGCCCTCCGTGGGCCGCGACGACCTTTTCGGCGATCTCCCGCACGCTCGTGCGGTCGCGCGTCCCGAGATTGAAGATGTTGACCGGCGCGGACGCCCGATCCGCGGCCAGCAGCATGCCGTCGATGCAGTCCTCGGTCCGGAGGTAGCTCTTCGCCTGGCGCCCGTTGCCGAGCACCTCGAGACGGCTCGGATCGCGCCGGAGCTTCTCGAAGAAGTCGTGGAGCACGCCGTGGGTCATGCCGGGGCCGATGATGTTCGCGAACCGGAACAGATGCGTGGTGAAGCCGTAGGAGTGGGCGTACGCGCTGACGAGCCCTTCGGCCGCCAGCTTTCCCGCCCCGTACAGCGACTCGGGGACGAGCGGCCCGTACTCCTCGGGGGTCGGGAGCACGGTGGCGAAGCCGTAGACGACGCTGGAGGAGGAGAACAGGAACCGGCGGACGTCTTCGCGCCGGGCGGCCTCGAGCAGCTGGAACGTCGCCCGGGTGCCGTGCTCAAAGTCGATCGTCGGGTCGGCCGACCCCTTCTGGATGTCGGTGTTCGCGGCGAGATGCCAGATCTCGGAGGCGCCCCGCAACTGCGCGGCGTACCCGGCCGGCTCGCGCAGGTCGGCTTCGACGATCGTGAGCCGCGGGGTCGCGGCCGGGTCGGGGAGGTGGGACCGCCGCCCGCTCGACAGGTTGTCGATCACGCGGACCGTGCGGCCGCGGTCGAGCAGCGCCCGGACGAGCGTCGAACC
>DATJZK010000144.1:0-16390 GCA_035499145.1 Thermoplasmata archaeon | reverse complement strand
GCGTCGCGGCCGCGACCTCCCGGGCGCGCACGCCGGCTTCCCAGGCGCGCTGCTTGGTTTCCTGGAGGCGGGTCAGTTCGAGCTGCTGCTTCCGGGCGGCCGCGAGCTTCTCCCCGGTCTTCCCGGGAGTCGAAGTCGCCGACTGCATCTCCGCCGACTGCGCAGCCGCCTTCTTCTCGAGGGCGGCGAGCTCGTCGGCGAGCGTCGACGCGCGGTCGGAGAGCTGTCCTTTCTGCTTCTCGTCGGCCTGAAGGGTCTTGGCGAGCGCGTCCACCTGCGCGGAGAGCGTCCCGATCCCCTCGGTCAGGTTCGCCAGGTTCTGCTCGGCCCGCGCGTGGGCGAGCTTCCGCTCGTCGAGCTCCTGCTTGAACTTCACCGCGGCCGCGCCGCCGGCCTCGGCGATCTCCCGCTCGAGCCGGTCGACGGTCCCCTTCAGCTCCTCCTGGTGCGTCGCGAGCCGGGATCGCTCCGCCTCCAGCCGGGCGATCTCCGAACGGACGGTCTCGACCTGCTTGCGGCAGCTCTCGACCTCCTGCTCGGCGAGTCGGTGGCCGGCGCGGGCGAGGCGAGCCTCCGTTCGCCGCTTGTCGTCGAGCAGCTGCTTGTACTGGATCGCCTGGAGGCGCTGCCCCTCGAGGGCCGACAGTCGACCCTTGATCTCCGAGAGCAAGGTCTGGATCCGGTCCAGGTTCTGCTCGAGATCCGTGCGCTTGGCGCCGGCCCGCTCGAGTTCCTCGTCGTACTGGCTGATCCCGGCGAGCCGTTCGACCAGCCCCCGGCGGGGGATCGGTCCCATCGTGACGACCTTGTTGACGTCGCCCTGCTGGACCAGGTTGTAGCCGTCACCCGATAGTCGAGCATGCGAGAGCAGGGAATCGATCTCCGTCTGGGTCGACCGACGACCGTTGACGTAGAAGTACGAGTAGTAGCCGTCGGCGTTCCCCGGCGCGAGCTTCACGTATCGGGTGACCTCGACCTCGCCCGCGTCGACCGGCAGCAGGTGGTCGGCGTTGTCGAAGACGAGCGAGACCTCGCACTCGGTCGCCGCCTTCTTCGACGACCCTCCGTTGAAGAACAGGTGCGTGAGTCGCTCGGCCCGCAGCGCCTTCGAACTGGTCGGACCCAGGACGAACAGGATCGCGTCCGAGATGTTCGACTTCCCCATCCCGTTCGGGCCGGCCACGCCGGTGAACCCGGGCTGGAACGGGATCTCCGTGGCGCCCGAGAACGACTTGAAGTTGCGGAGTTTGACGCGCTTCAGGTACATCGAGCGGCCCCTTTTGGGTCCCGATCCGTCGCCGACGGACGCCCGTTTGTCGGACGCTTGTCAGCAGGTCTCCCCGAGCCCTGTCAGCCGTATTTAACCGTTCGGTCCACGCGAACCGGACGGAGCGTGCGAGGCGCACCGGAGTCGATTCCGGGGGACGGAACCCCCCGGTTCCAGCGGGGTCGAGGACCACGCCGGCGCCGCCCCGCACTCGCGCACGGGCGGTCGGCCGGCATCGTTCGACTCGTGGGGATCATTCGGGACGGATAACCGAGCGGTTTCGGAAGGGATAAGGGGGGTCGTCGCCTCTCAACTCGCCACGCCCTCGGGCCATGCTGGCGACGAATACGGACTGGGCGATTCGCGGCCTGCCCGCGTCCGGGCCCGACCCCGCGCTGAAGGGTCAGTTGATGCTCTTCGGCCAGTTCGTCGGCGCCTGGAAGATCGTCCGGCAGTGGTTTCCCCTCTCGAACACCGGGGTCGAGGAGTGGGTCGGCGAGGTCCACTTCAACTGGGTGCTGGGCGGGCGGGCGATCCAGGACGTCTGGGGGCAGCACGATCCGGAGTCGGGTCACTTCATGCCGGTCGGCACGACCCTTCGCATGTACGATCCGAAGCTGCGGGCCTGGCGCAGCACCTGGATCTCCCCGGTCCAGAACGAGGTGCGAACGTTCATCGGTCGACCGGTCGGCTCCGAGATCGTGCTGAACGAACGAAACCGCGGCCCGGGATGCGGCGAACGCTGGGTCTTCTCGCAGATCCGGCCCCGCTCGTTCGAGTGGCGGGCCGAACGTCGGGGGGCCGGCGGGGGACCGTGGGAGATCGTCGAGCTCCTCTCGTTGCGGCGGGACAACGGCGGCGAGACGGCTCCGTCCCGCGCCCGACGCTAGGCGGCCATGGGCCCGTTCAGACGACCGTCGAGTAGGTCCAGCTGACGAGCGTCAGAGCGGGCGCCGCGCAGGCGTACGTCGTCCCGTTCGATATCGCGAGGATCGCGATCGGTCCGCCCGCCCCCGTCAGGCGCAGGTCCCCCGAGGTTCCCCGCTCGATGTTCGACGGGCCGGGCGCAAGGGAGTTGACGGATTCCTGCTGGAGCTCGAACTCGGCGTACCGATCGTTCTCGGTCGCCCAGGTCACGTCGACCCGCGCACCCGGCGGGAACCCGTCGGGGACTCCGGACGGTGCGTAGGCCCTGCCCCCCGAACATCCCGTCAACGGAACCGTCACGCTCCCGTGGTCCCGCAGGTAGAGTCCGGGTACGGAGCCGACCGACAGCAGCATCGCCACGACAAAAACGGCGCCCCCGAGCACGACGAACGCCGGCGCGGCCCGGGGCGACCACAAGCGATCGCTTGCGCCCCGGCGGCGGGGGCGCCAGAACGTCTCGACGACCAGGGCGAGGCCCCCGACGACGAGGACCCCGGCCGGGACCGACACCACCTCGATCCCCGGCCCTCGATAGCCGGGTCCGATCGCCAGGAGCGCGACCCCTCCCATCGCAGTGAGGAGTCCCGCCAACGGGAGGAGCAGTTGGAAACGGACCGACCGCCGCACGGCCGCCGGTGCGCGTGCCTCCGCCCGCGCGTCCCGGGTGTTCGGCGGGGAGCGGCCTTCCGGGGGCGAGCTGGGCACGACCATTCCGCGCGGAGAATCGTCCGGTCCGGTATTCATTCATGCCGCTCTATCGGGACGGGCTCGTCGCGAGCACGACCCGCTCGACCGTCGTTCTCAACGAGTCCCCAAGGTCTTCGTCGGGACCCGTGCCCGGGAGCGCGCAGGCCCCGATTCGACTGCGGGACACTTCCTTAAGCCTCGGTCGACCCGCTCCGACCGGCATGTCGACCGTCCTCCCCGAGTTGTTCGCGGCGGTGGTGATCGCGGGGCTGTCGTCCGTCAACGCGGCCATACCGAGCGCGGCCTGGGGTCGTTCCCGGGACTTCCGGTTCCTGCTCGTGGCCGCGGCGAACGGACTTCTCGCCGTCGTGGGTGCGGTGTGGGTCTGGGGGTTGCTACCGGACTCTCCCCCCTCGTGGACCCGGGTGGCCTGGCCGATCGAGCTCCTCGTCCTGGCCGTCGTCCTGCTGCTGCTCCTATCGACCGTGTCGCCCCGCGCTCGCTGATCGATGGGGGAGGACCCGCTCGCCCTCGAGACCCGCCGTCGGCTGTACGACGCCGTCCGCCGGGTGCCGGGGATCGGAGGTCGCGAGGCGCAGCGGGCCGCGGGCACCGGTTGGGGGGAGACCGTCTACCACCTCGATCGCCTGACCGACTCGGGCCTGCTCCACCGCGAGCGGAGCGGACATCAGGACCACTACTTCCTCGCCGAGGTGCCCCTCGCCGACCGCCGCCTGCTCGGCCTGATGCGCTCGCCGGCGGCGCGTCGGCTGGCCGCCGCGCTCCTCGAGCACGGTGTCCAGACCGTGCCGGAACTCACCGAACGCACCGGGCTGAGCCTCGGTAGGCTCTCGATCCACCTGCGGAGGCTGACCGAAACGGGTCTCGTCTCCACCGGGCGACGGGGCCGGCTGCGGACCTTTGAGGCGGGGGACCCGGAGCGGGTGATGCGCCTGTTCGTGGCGTATCGCGAGGGGTTCGCCGACGAGTGGCTCGAGCGGCTGATCGACACCTGGTCCGAGCTGTTCCGGCCCTGAGCCACCGCCTTTGGACCAACGAATTTCGGCCTTGGACCAAAATCAGGGTAGACCCGCACGGGTCTGCTAAGCCCGATGACGGCGCGGTCGCGCGGAACCTCGCGGGCTCGGGGGTCGTTCCCGTCCGCGGCCTGGCTCGCGCCCACGGTCCTCGGCCTCCTCCTCCTCACCGGGCTCGTGCCTGCGGCCTCGGCGGCGCCGGTCGCCCGGAGCGGGTCGATCTACACGCCCACCGGGTGGAACAACACCGCGGTCGAGTGCATGTTCAACGCGACCGCCCCGAGCGTCACGGTCTCCTCCATGGGTTCGATCGTCGCGGGGCTCTGGATGGAGGGCGCGACGATCTCGGCCGCGAACGCCCTCGGGGTCGGGAACGAGACCGCGACGATGTCCGCCGCGACGTGGACGGCGGCCAATCTCACCACGACGGCAGCGTACTCGGTGGAGTACTCGGCCCGGGTCCCCGTCGTCGGACTGCTGGGACTCACGGTCGGCACGATGAACGCGACCGTCTCGTTCTCCCTCCGGCAGCCGACCGCGTCGGCCTCGCCGCCGAGCGATGTCGTCTCGGTGGTCACCACGGTGTCGGACTGGCCGTGGCAGTTGCTGTACCCCCAGCTTCGGCTGAATCTCTCCGTCACGGCCGCGAACCCGGCGACCGAACACCTCACGATCAACCGGACGAGCGGGCTCGAGGTACTGAGCGCCAACAACGCCACCGGGCGCGTCGATGCATTCGTCCGCGCGCCGTCCAGCGCGAACGGCACGACCTCCGGCGGGCTGCTGAAGGCGGTCGCCCTCGTCGGGACGGCGATCGGATCGATCGCCGGCTCCGTCACACTCTCCCTGACGGCCAACTCGTCGGCCTACCAGGACAAGGCGATCGAGTTCGTCACCCCGGTGACGGTCGTGCCGGCGAAGCCGATCGGTTCCGGGGGACCTCTCCCCGGAGCGGGCTCGGTCCCGCTCCCCGACCTCGCGGCCGCCGGGGCGGCCGGGATCGTCGCTTCCCTCGCGGTCGCAGGGGTGACGCGCCGGGCGCGTCACGCCCCTTCGAGGCTGGAGTTCGTGGAGGAAGAGGAATGAGCGGATCGGCCCGAGGCCCCCCAAGCGCGAGCCCGCCCGAATGGCGCGTCCGGCTGGACTGCGGTCACGAGATCGACCTCGCGTGGACCGACCGTAGCGCCGCCGTCATCGCGGGGATCAACGAACATCGGGTCCGATGCCCGTCGCCCCCGCCGGAGCTCGCCGGACCGGCGTGGCGAGCGCCGCCGTCGCTCCACCTGGCCTACCCTGTCCTCGGCTGATCCTCCGGGCGGTCGCGCTCGACCGGACCGGGGCGGTCGGCCCCCTCCCCCGGGGTGTCATATCCTGCCCGCGGTCCCGGTCCCCGTCCCTCGAGGTCGGAGATGGTCGCGGGGTCTGGCGCGGACGCGGGGTCGGACGAGTTCGGTCGATTCCTCTCGGAGAACTGGGGGCGCTGGCTCGCCGAGTTTCCCGAGGTCGCGACCCAGTACGGGGTCGCCGGGCTGAACGACCGCTGGACGGACGACTCGCCCGACGGGATCGAGCGCCGGCGGAGATTGCTCGCCGAGAGCCTCGAGCGGGTGCGCGCCTTCGTCCCGAAGGCGCTCTCCGCGGCCCGGCGGCTCGACTACGAGCTCTACCGGGAGACGCTCGAGGCGGCCGAGCACGGCCTACGGTTCGGGGACGACCCGTCGCCGTTCCGCTCGGTCGTCCCCCACAACCTTTGGATGCCTCTCAATCAGATGGAGGGGATCCACATCTCGGCCACCGAGACCCTCGACCTCCAGCCGAAGGAACGGCCCGGGGACGTCACAGACCTGCTCGCCCGACTGGCGTCGCTGCCGCGCGCGGTCGACCAGCAGATCGCGCTCCTGCGCGCCGGGGCCTCACGGGGGTTCACGCCCCCGCGCATCGCGGTGCGCGGGCTCGCCGATCAGCTTCGCGGTCTCAAGCCGGCCGACCCGGCCGAGAGCCCCCTCCTCCGTCCGCTCCTCGAGGTATCGGACCGGGTCGACGCCCGCTCCCGCGAGGAGTCGAGCGCCCGCGGCCGCGATCTGTACACGGCCGCGGTCGCCCCGGCGTTCGAGCGGCTCCGCGAGTTCGTGGAGCGGGAGTATCTGCCCGCGTGCCGGGAGACGGTCGCGGCCTCCGCCCTCCCGGACGGGCCCGCCGCGTACGCCCACCACGTCCGGTGGCAGACGACGACGACGCTGACGCCGGAGCAGATCCATGCGGTGGGGCTCGCCGAGGTCGAACGCATCCGCCGCCAGATGGAGGCGATCGCCCGGTCGACGGGATTCGCCGGCTCGCTGCGCGAGTTCAACGAGATGCTCCGGACGGAGCGACGGTTCTACTTCGACCGGCCCGAGGAGCTGATCGACGGCTACCGGGCCGTCTGCAAGCGGATCGACCCGGCGCTCGCTCGACTGTTCGGCCGCCTTCCGCGCCTTCCCTACGGCGTGCTCCCCGTCCCGGAGTTCCGCGCGAAGTCGTCACCGTCGGCCTACTACAATCCGGGGTCGCCGGCGGTCGGACGACCGGGATACTTCTACGCCAACACCTACGACATCGGCAAGCGCCCCCGGTGGGAGATGGAGGCCCTCGCGCTCCACGAGGCGGTGCCCGGTCACCACCTGCAGCTCAGCCTCGCGCAGGAGGCCGCGACCGACGCGCAGTTCCGGAGGTTCGCGGGCTACAGCGCGTTCGTCGAGGGCTGGGGACTGTACGCGGAGAGCCTCGGAGAGGAGCTCGGCCTGTTGGCCGACCCGTACTCCAAGTTCGGACAGCTGACGTTCGACATGTGGCGGTCGATCCGGCTCGTCGTCGATACCGGGATGCACGCGCTCGGCTGGTCGCGGGAGCGGGCGATCGACTTCTTCCGCGAGAACACGGGGAAGAGCGACCTCGACATCGCGGTCGAGGTCGACCGGTACATCGTCTGGCCGGGCCAAGCGCTCGCCTACAAGCTCGGCCAGCTTAGGTTCCGGGAGCTGCGGACGGGCGCCGAGCGGTCCCTCGGGGACCGGTTCGACGTGCGCGCGTTCCACGACCGGGCGCTCGGCTCGGGCGCGCTCCCCCTCGAGATCCTCGAGCGACAGATCCGCGACTGGGTCGAGAGCGGCGGCCCGCCGGCGGCGTGAGCCGGGCACCGTCCCGGACCCCGCTCCGGCCTCCCGGCGGGGAACGCTCGAGCGCATCGGTCGGCCGCGCACAAACGCTTTTAGGTGGGGAGGTGCGTCGTACCCCCAGATGACTCTCTTCGGGGTCGAGGGATAGGCCCGTTCGGGCCCCCTCCGCGCGCTTGCTTCCGGGTCGGCTGGATGGACGTTCTCGAAGCCATTCGCGGCTACCGCCCCTGCGTCGCCTTCCAGTCGCGGCCGCTCTCGCCCGAGACGCTCAAGACGGTCCTCTCCGCCGCCCGGCTCGCGCACAGCCATCGGAACCTCCAGCCGTGGCGGTTCGTGGTCGTCCAGGACGACGAGCGGAAGCGCCTCCTCGCCCAGGCGTCGCCCCGGGGGAAGCTGATCGCGGAAGCCCCCGCGGCGATCGTCGCCTTCGCCGTCGAGGAGGACATCCCGATCACGATCGGCGGCTACATCTCCGCCTACCCGCTGGACGTCGCCGTGGCGGTCGACCACCTCCAGCTGGCGGCGACCGCTTCCGGCCTCGGGACGAACTGGCTGATCGAGTTCAACGAGGAGAAGGTCCGGTCGGTCCTCCGGGTGCCGGAAGGGATCCATCCGATCGCGATCATCCCGATCGGGTTCCCGGCCGAAGGGAACGGCTCCGCGAAGGCGGCCGCCGAGGACGGGCGGAAAAGCCCCGACGAGATCATCGCCTACGACGCCTACCCCTGGTGACCGCGGCGGTGGCCGACGTCACCTTCGTCAGTACCAACCCCGGGAAGTTCCGGGAGATCCGGGCCGTCCTCGCCCCGTACGGGGTGAGCACGCGCTGGAAGCGGCGCGTCCTGCCCGAGCCGCAGGCGCCGACCCTCGCCGAGGTCGTGAAGGCGAAGCTGGACGCCGTAGCGGACCTGGACGGCTACGTGCTCGTCGAGGACTCGGGGCTGTTCATCCCTTCGCTCGCCGGATTCCCGGGCGTCTACTCCGCCCACTTCCTCGAGCTCTGGGGGTTCGGGCCGATGCTCGAGCTGCTCCGCCGGCGGAACCGGACGGCGTACTTCCAGACGGTCGCCGGGCTCCGGCGCGGCCGGTCGACCTGGACGTTCTCGGGCGAGGTGCACGGACGCATCGCACGAACGGCCGCGGGCTCCGGGGGGTTCGGCTACGATCCGATCTTCGTCCCCGACGGGTGGGACCGGACGTTCGCCCAGGCGCCGGCCGCGGAAAAGAACGCGATCTCGCATCGGGCTCGGGCGGCGACCCAGGTCGGGGAGTTCCTGCGTCGTCGGGCGGGGCGCCCGTCCCGCTCGCGATAGCCTCGAGAAATCGAACCGCCTCCCGCGGGGGCAGCCCGCGGGAGGCGAGGAAACGGTTCGGTCGGTCGCGCGGGGGCGCCTAGTCGTCGCCGAAGTCCCCGCCGCCCATCCCGCCCATGCCGCCCATCCCGCCGCCCGGCCCGCCACCGGGGCCGCCCGACGGGGGCGGGGACGACTTCGACGCGATCACGTCGTCGATCCGGAGGATCATGACGGCCGCGTCCGTCGCGCTCTCGATCGCCTGCCGTCCGACGCGGATCGGCTCGATGACGTTGAGCGTCTGCATGTTGTCGACCTTGCCGGAGTGCACGTTCACGCCCGCCATCTTCTGGCCGGCCTTGTGCGCCTTCCGCAGCTCGATCAGGATGTCGATCGGGTCGAGCCCGGCGTTCTCCGCGAGGGTCCGCGGCACGGTCTCGAGCGCGTCCGCGAAGCTCTCGAACGCGATCTGCTCGCGCCCGCCGACCTTCGCCGCCTCGTCCCGGAGCCGCATCGCGAGCTCCACCGCCGTCGCGCCGCCGCCGAAGACGTACCGGCCGTCCTCGACCGCGACCGCCACCACGTTGAGCGCGTCGTCCAGCGACCGCTCGATCTCGTCGATGACGTGCTCGGTCCCGCCGCGGATCAGGATCGACACCGCGCGGGCCTTCTTCGCGCCCGTCACGAACGTGAGGGCGTCCTCGCCGATCTTCCGCTCCTCGACGGCGCCGGCCGTGCCGACGTCCTCGGGGGTGAGCTCGCTCACCTTCGAGACGACGTTCGCGCCCGTCGCCTTCGCGAGCTTCTCCATGTCCGACTTCTTGACGCGCCGGACCGCGTAGATCCCTTCCTTCGCGAGGAAATGCTGGGCGAGGTCGTCGATCCCCTTCTGGCAGAGGACGACGTTCGCGCCGGACTTCTTGACCTGGTCGACCATCCGCCGCAGCATGTTCTCCTCCTCGCCGAGGAAGGCGTTCAGCTGCGTCGGGTCGTTGATCTCGATCTTCGCGTCGATCTCGGTCTTCTTGATCTCGAGGGCCGCGTCGAGCAGCGCGATCTTCGGGTTCTCGACCCGCGTCGGCATCCCCGAGTGGACCTTCTCCTTGTCGACGATGACCCCCTCGATGAGGGTCGTGTCGCTCATCGAGCCGCCCTGCTTCTTGATCACCTGGACGTTGTCGAGGTCGACGAGGTGGGCGTTCCCTTTCTTCTCCGCGACCGCGACGATCGCCTTCACGGCGAGGTCGGCCATCATCTCGCTGTTGAACGAGACCGACTTCGAGCTCATCGACGTGACCGCGATCCGCTTCAGGGTCGCCGTGTCCGAGATCTGGACCGGCTGGCTCCCTTCCTGCAGGAGCTCGAGCGCCTTCGTCGAGGCGAGCCGGTAGCCTTGCGAGATGAGCGTCGGGTGGATGTTCTGCTCGATCAGGTCCTCGGCCCGCTTCAGGAGCTCGGCCGTGAGCACGACCGCCGTGGTCGTCCCGTCGCCCGCTTCCTGGTCCTGCGTCTTCGCGACCTCGACCAGCATCTTGGCGGCCGGGTGCTCGACGTCCATCTCCTTGAGGATCGTCACGCCGTCGTTCGTCACGACGACATCGCCCATCGAGTCGACCAGCATCTTGTCGAGCCCGCGCGGGCCGAGCGTCGAGCGCACCGCATCCCCGATCGCCTTCGCGGCCTGGATGTTGTTCGAGAGCGCCCCGCGTCCCTTCTCCCGCTTCGTCCCTTCCTTCAGCACCAGAATCGGCGTTTGTCCTGTCAGCATCCGTTTATCCTCCGAGTTTCCACTCGGGCTTCGCGCGAAGTAGAAAAGCGGTTGTATTTAAGACTAAGCTAGGCCGCCGGCGGACGGGAGCCGACGGGCGGGCGGAGGCGCGACCGTCTTTGCCGTCCCCGCGTGGGCGAGGGAGAATGGCGGAACCGGGGGGGCGGAGCGATTCCACGTACGGGCGCCTCTTCCGGAACCCGTCGTTCCTGCGGGTCTTTTCGGCGGGCCTGGGGTCGGTTGCCGGCTCGTCGATCACCGGCGTCTGCCTCGTCTGGATCGTCTACACCGACACCCGCTCCGCCCTGGATGTGGCGCTGCTGGGGGTCTCCTGGCTCGCCGCGGGGATCCTCTTCAGCGTCCTCGGCGGGGCCTGGGCGGACCGGTACGACCGCCGACGGCTGATGGTCCTTGCCGATTACGCGCGCGCCGCGGCGCTCGGGGGGATCGTCGTCCTCCTCGATCTCGACCGGTTCGAGCTCCTGCCCATCCTCGCGGCGTACTTCGTGGTCGGCGCGTTCACGACCGTCTTCAACCCGGCGGAGCAGGCGATCGTCCCCTCGATCGTTCCCGCGGAGCTCGTCGCCGACGCGAACGGGCTGGTCCGCTCCAGCCGGTCGGCGTTCCAGTTCGTCGGCGCGTCGGTGGCGGGGCTCCTGATCGTGACGCTCGGTCCCGTCGTCGGGGTCGGCGCGAACGCCGTGACGTTCCTCCTCTCGGGGAGCATCCTCCTCGGGATGCGCGCCGGGGCGGTCCCCGCCCGGCCGGGCGTCGCCGCGGCGGCGCCGAGCTACTTCCGGGAGGTCCGGGAAGGGTTCCGCTGGCTCGCCCGCGCGACCGGCTTCCTTCAGCTGACGATCTCGGCGACGTTCTTCAACTTCTGCTACGCCCTCGTCGGCACGTTCCTCGTGATCTTCGCCACCGCCGTGCTTCACGGAAGCGCCCTCGTCTACGCCCTCCTGCTCGCGGTCGAGGTCGCCGGCTCGGCGGTCGGGGCGTTGCTCGTCGGCCGGACGGGCGCGGTCCGCTGGGCCGGTCGCGCCTGGGTGGTGCCGTACGGCGCCGCCTCCGCCGCGGTCGTGCTCGCGCTCGTCGAATGGCCGGTCGTCCCGGTCGCGCTCGCGGCGCTGTTCGCGCTCGGTCTCCTCGCCGGGTTCGCCGGGACCGCGTGGCTCACGGCGGCGCAGCTCCTGGTCCCGACGGAGGTGCAGGGCCGGTACTTCGGGATCGACTCGCTGGGGAGCATCGCGATCCTGCCCGCCGCGCAGATCGGCGGGGCGTTCCTGATCGTCGCCTACGGGGTACGGGAGACGTACCTCCTCGCCGGTATCCTCTGGCTGATCGCCGGCCTCGGGTTCGTCCTGCCGCGCGCGCTCTGGAACCTGGGGTACCGGCCGTCCCCCGCCGACCCTACTCCCCGTAGCGACGCCGACGCATCTGGAACGACCGGATCGCCCGAAGGAACTCGAGCCGCGTGAGGCCCGGCCAGAGGACGTCCGAGAAGTACAGCTCGCTGTAGGCCGACTGCCAGAGGAGGAAGTTCGAGATCCGCTCCTCGCCGCTCGTCCGGAAGATCAGGTCCGGGTCGGGGAGGTCGGCGGTGTAGAGGTGGCGGCTGACCGCCTCCGAGTCGATCGCCTCGGGCGCGAGACGGCCGTCGCGCACCTCCTGCGCAAGGGCGCGGATCGCGTCGACGATCTCGTCCCGCCCGCCGTACCCGAGTGCCACGTTGTACCGGTACTCGGTGTACTTCTCGGTCGCGCGCTCGGCGATCCCGATCGCCTCCTGGAGCTTCGGCGGGAGGAGCGTCCGGTTGCCGAACACCCGAACGCGGATCCCGTGCCGGTGGACCCGCTCGTCGGTGGCGATGTCGCGGAGGCTCCGGTCGAACAGCTCCATCAGCCCCTCGAGCTCCTCCTTCGGGCGCGCGAGGTTCTCCGTCGAGAGGGCATACACCGTCAGGATCCGGATGCCGATGTCGAGGCACCAGTCGAGCAGCTCCTCCAGCGTGTCCCGCCCCTTCGCGTGACCCCCCTTCACGTCCAGCCCCTCGCGGGCGGCGAACCGCCGGTTCCCGTCCATGATGATCGCGAGGTGGCGCGGGACGGGCTCCTGGCGGACCAGCTCGAGGAGGCGCTTCTCGGTGAGGTCGCGGAGCGCGTCGCCGACGATGTGCGAGATGTTGGCGGCGTCGCGCCGACGGCCCGCCGGGTCCGCTCCCATCGGGCGTTCCGATGGTCGGCCCGCCCTTAAGCCGTGCCCGGGGGCGATCGCGGCGGGAGGCGCCCTGGTCGGGAATCTCGGCGCAGGGGTTCGGCCCCCGACGCCTTCGAACCCGAGTCCCAGGCTCGACAGACCTAGATCCTAGACCGCTAGACTACCAGGGCAGCCCCGCAGGCCTAATCGCCCGGTGCTATGAACCTTGCCGCGCCCGGAACCGTCCGCCGTGCCGCTGCTCGCGCCCCTGCGCGCCGGTGCGCCCGTGCGCGTTCGGCCGGTGGCCCCTCGCCGGTGCGGGCGACCCGGGCTGCCCGTGGAACTGTAGCTTCTTGTAGGGCCGACCGGGTTCGAGGGGTCGGAGCGGCGATGAGCGCGGCGTCGGCCTGGTTCGTCTCGGTGGTCGCCCTGCTCGCGCTGGTCGTCGCCCTGCACCAGCTCGGCGTCAACGCGAGCGCGGAGCTCGGCTCGGCCCTCTGGGGGACGCTCCGGATGCTCGGCCAGCCGCTGGTCCTTTTGCCGTAGGACCTCGACCTAGATCCGAACGAACCGGAGGGAGACGGACCCCGGATAGGTGCCGACGATCAGTCGGCCGGTCCACCCGACGACCCCGTTCACCTTCAGCTCGTAGCCCGCGATCGGCCGGACCGACCAGGTGTACGTCCCGTTGGCGAGGTCGAGGACGTGGCTCGGGGTGGCGTGGCCCGCGGCGGCGGTCATTCCGTCGCACAGGTAGTGCTCGCGACGCGGGTAGACGCAGGCGGCCTTGATGTGCCAGCTCATCCCCGGAGGCAACCCGCTCTCCGTGAACCGGACCGCGTACTCGGTGAGGGTGAACCGGGCGGTCAGCACGACCGGGCCCGAGGCGAGGTTGACGACGCCCGGGTTTCCGACCGGTGTGCCGTGTTCGATCACGGAGACGTTCAGTCCCCACTCGTAGTACCCCGTGACCACCGGGATCCGGTACGGGTACTCGCCGGGCGCCAGGCCGTGGAACGAGATCGTTCCCCGGGTCGAGCAGATCCGGCTCGCGACCGAGACGCACCAGAGGGCGGTGCGGGGCAGCACTCCGGCCCGGTGGACCGTGAGGCTCTGGGTCGCTCCCGGACCGAACGTGACCGGGATCGTGAGCGTGCCGTTCGGATCGTCGAGGGTCGCGTTGCCGAGCCCGAGCCCGCCGACGACCCGGTAGCCCGACGGTCCGGTAAGGAGGTAGGGGAATATCCCGAACGGCATCTCCAGCTGGATCTCCGAAGAGGACGACGTGATCGAAGATCCGTTGATGTCCACTCTCCAGGAACCCCCCGTGGCGAGCCCGGTCTCCTGGAAGACGACCGTCTCGAGGTCGTGGTAGAACGGCAGGACGACGCTCGTGGACGCGCCGTCGATGGAGACGGTCCCGTTCTCCGGGAGGGACACCATGTCGGGGGCGGCCCTCGCGCTCCACCGGTACGACCCGTTCGTCACCGCGTAGGTGATGGTGGCGCTGTTCTGGGCGAACTCCGTGCCCTCCTGGAGGAACGGTCCGGACAGGGTGACCGACCAGTTGTTGAACGTCCTTCCGAGCCCCTCCTCCTCGAAGGTCAGGAGGTAGACCGGCTCCGCGACGAATCCGATCCGAATGTAGACCCCGGATCCCTCCACGATGACGCTGCCGTTGACGGGATTCGGGAGGTAATCGACGAGCCCGTGGTACACCGGATCGACCTCGAATCCGTACGTCCCGTTCTGGACCACGAAGTCGAGCGCCGTTCCGACGGAGTTGTTGACGTCCGTCGGGGTCTCCCCCCGCAGGAGCTCGACCACCCAGTAGAATCCGCTGGGCAGGCCGGTCTCGAAGAACGCGATCGGAAAAGCGGGAGAGAACGCGATCGCGATCGTCGTGTTGTTGCCCGCAAGGACGAACGAACCGATCGCCGGGGTCGGCGTGTAGTGCAGGAGGGTCACGATGCGGAAGGAGTAGTCATCGAAGAAGACATCGGTCGGAATATCGAGCGTGACTGAGCTGGTGGTGACGTTGAAGGAGATCGAGACGTTGAAGCCGGTCACGCTGCCTTGCCACGGCTGGCCCAGCGGAAGGCCGTGCTCCACGAACGTCACCGTGCCGAACGAAGTAGGTCCGATGAGCGGAGCAAAGTCGCCCCCCGGATACAGGAGGGAGCTCTCGGTGATCGGCGGGACCGAGGGGTAGACCACGGGCGGGGTGACGTTCTCGCGGAACGCCGCGCCAAGATTGTTCGGGTACGTGCCGTAGTTCCACCACGCGTTCCCTCCCTGGGTCGAGTGCGGGGTGGCAACGATCGTCCCGTTGAGGGGGAACCACGGGAACCCCGGCGCGAAGTGGACGATCGACGCAGGCTGGGGAGTGATGTTCCATTCGGTCGGGAAGAACTCCTGCGCGAGCGAGACCATGTTCATCGGGAACAACCAGGCGCCCGTGGGATGGGTGAACCGGTTGTTGTAGACCAGGTCGTTCGGTTCGGCGAGCGTCAGCGAGGGAACGAGGGTTCCGCCGAGACCGTACACGAACCGATTCCCCCAGATCGTGTTGTTGCCTCCTCCGACGTTCTCGGGGCCCCCATAGGCCGCCCCGGAGTAGGCGATGACCCCGAGCGATGACGAGGTTTCGAGCAGATTCCCCGCGATCAGATTGTCGCTCGATTCGTAGAGCACGATCTGTGCGGGATTGAACGAAAGGAGGGAGGAGTCCCCGTAGTACGGATCGAACCCCGACGTCTCGTTGACGATCGCCACGTGGGAAGCGCCCCAGAGCCAGAACGGCAGGGTGACGGAGAAGATCCGGCTCTCGCCGAACGTCAGCGGGGCGTACATCGTCGCCGGGTCGACCAGGCGAACGTAGGCCGTGGTCCCGTAGAGGAACAGCCCGGGGAACACGGGGAAGAAGTAGTCGTTGACGAGCCCGAACGGGTACGTGAGCGGGGCCGACTGACCCGCCGGAAGTTGGTACGGCGCGATGGGGGTCCCCGCCCCGCTCACGGAAACTGCGGCGACCTGGGCGTTCGTCCACGCCCAGATCGGTGTGTAGATCCCGAGTCCGGGGTCGCCGGTCAGATTGATGAAGACGGTCCGGGGGCCGGACACGTTGAGGCTTGAGTTCACCGGGGCGAACTCGCTGAGCTCGGTCGTGAGCGTGTAGTTTCCGGGGGTGAGCCAGAACGTCCCGGCGTGGATCGTGGGGACGTACTCCGGACCGCCGACCTCGAAGTTGAGGCGCGGGCTCACCCGGGTGGTCGGGTGGATCGCCCAGGTGTCGGAGAAGAACGTATCGTAGCCCGAACCTCCAGCGTAGAGGATCGCCTCGGAGTCGCCGGGGTCGTCCACGACGGTCGACGACTCGCGGGGGCTAGGGGCGCCGAAGCTGGGGCCGCCGAACACGAGGCTCCACGCGCCGGCCGAGTACGACCAGACGTCGCCGACGTACGCGGTGCACTCGCTGGCCGAAAGGTTCTCTGCCGCCTCGTAGTAGTAGGTGGTCGACGTCTCCTGGTCGAACCAGACCGAGCCCGTGCCGGCCGAGGGGGCGTCGGCGGACGAAGGTGATTCGGTCCACCGACCGCCGACGAACGTCCAGACGTCCGAGAACGGGAAGTTGCACGCGACGGCCTGGTTGCGGGTCGAGGCGCCCCCCACCAGCAGCACGTAGCCGTCGGTCGCGTCGTACGCCAGCCCGGCCTGCAGACGGGCGGACGGAGGAGTGCCGGCCGTCGCGGTGATGTTCGTCCAGGTTCCGGCGCGGTAGGTCCACGTATCGTCGAAGATCTTCCAGGGGGTGTCGGCGAGTCCCATCCCGCCACCGAACAGCAGGACCTCGTGGTCGGCGGCGTCGTACGTCATGCTCGACCACGACCGACCGGACGGCGCGCCCGAAGTGGAGACCTGCTGCCAGCCGGAGGCGTCGAACTTCCAGGTATCGCTGAACGCCGAACTCGGATTGCGGCCGCCGAACAAGAGGAGGTAGCCGTCCGCCGCGTCGTACACCATCGCGCCCCCCCAGCGAGGGGACGGATGCACGGAGGTGG
>DATJZK010000143.1:0-3576 GCA_035499145.1 Thermoplasmata archaeon | reverse complement strand
AGTTCAGCTCCAGCGCCGTCCAAAGATCCCCGGCGAGCGCGGCGTCGACCGGTCCCCTAGCACGGTCGCCGACCGCCGCGAATCGTACCCTCACGTCCCGCGCCGGGGGATGCGTTCCGGGCGGGACCCATAGGGCGACCTCCAGTCCGGGATCGATCGCGCGGCGCAGGAGCAGCCGGTCGTGAACGTTGTCCGTGACCACGGCGCCGCCGACGGCGCCTGCCAGCGCGTCGTCGAACGCTCCCGTCGCGCTGACCCCGGCGGCGCGTCCCGCCTCCGCCGAGATCGCGGCCGCGCCGAACCCGGTAAGCTCGGTCCCCGTAGCCCGGGCGACCGCGAGAGCGACCGCGGAGGCGACGGCGCTCGAGCTCTTCAGTCCGACCGCGACCGGGATCTCCGACCGGATCGTGAGCACGCCGTGCCTCCCCTCGTGCGGGGCCAGCCGGCGCATCGCCGCGACGTAGGATGCCCGCACCACGGGCGTGTCGGACTCTGGGGGGACGACACGGGGACCTTCGCCCGGCCCGGCCGCCGGCGCCTCGAGGAGGAGCTCGGCGTGCGCGGGAAGGAGGATCCCCGCGGCCGCGCCGGTGCCGGTCGGGAGGGCGTTCACGATCGTGACCGCGGCGGTCGCCTGCCCTACGCCGCGCATTCGCCCTCCGAGATCGTCCGTTCGACGAGCGCCGCCGCGGGCTCCTCGCCCCACCAGAGGGAGTAGCTGGCTGCCGCCTGGTAGACGAACAGCCGCCAGCCGTCCTCGTACTCGATGCCGGCCGAGCGCGCCGCCTCTTCGACGCCCGAATCGATCGGCCGGTACGCCCAATCGAGGAGGTATCGGCCGGCGGTCAGCGCCCCGTGCAAGGAGCCGTCGAGCCGGCCCGCGCCGTCGCGGCCGGCCGCCGTGGCGTGGACGACGAGCGACGTCGGCTCCGCCTCGGACGGGTCGAGAGCGCGCGCGCCGAACTCCTGCGCGAGGGCGCGTCCCGCGTCGCGGCCGCGCGAGTAGAGGGTCGCCTCCAGACCGAGGATCCGCGTCGCCGCGAGCGTCGCCCGCGCCGCGCCTCCCGTTCCGATCACGGCGACCTCGATGCCGTCCCACGCCCCGGCGCCCCGGAGCTCCTCGAGCCGTCGGAGGATCGCGGCGAGGTCGGTGTTCTCGGCCAGGATCTCCCGCTCGCGGAACGTGAGGCAGTTGGCGGCCCGGCACGCCTCCGCGCCGGGACCGGCATCGGTCGCGGCCTCGAACGCCGCGACCTTGTACGGCAGCGTGACGTTGAGGCCCCGAAACCCGAGGTCGGCCAGCAGCGGGATCGCCTCGACGAACTCGTCCTCGTCCCGGAACTCGAGAGGGAGGTAGGCCCCGAGGCGCCCCTCGGCCCGCATCCAGGCCGAGTGCACCGCGGGGCTCTGCGAGTGCGCGATCGGCCGACCGCCGACCCCGAAGAGCGGGGGCTCGCCGTCGGCGTCGAGGAACGGCCGCAGTCGGTCGACCGGGAGCTGGCTCGGCTCCACGGCGGAGAGACCGGCCGCCGCCGGCAGGGAGGCGAAGACGATCGGGAAACCGAGCCGGCGGGCGAGCACGCGAAGCAGCGGGCCCGACGGCCCCGTGGTGAGGACGGTGACGCCTTCGTCGGCCCGGGCCGCCAACGCGGGGATCATCTCGCGCAGGACGACGCCGATCGGCGCCGGCACGACGAGCTTCCCGACCCCCCCCGAGGCGGCGAGGGACTGCCGACGGTCCCCCCATTCCGCGAACCGCCCGGGCGGGAGGTGGCAGGAGACGATCCGGCCGAGCGTCTCGGCCGCCGGGAGCCGAGGGAGCACCGGCAGATCGCGCTCCAGTTCGAGGTCGATCCAGCGGAACGGCTGTTCCGAGAGCCGGAGCAGTTCCGCTGCGCGCTCGTCCGGCGGGTCGGGCCCTTCGCCCCCCTCCGTCCGCGAACGCAGCGTGGCGAGCAGGGGAAGGGCCGAGGGAAAGAGCGCCCCGGAACGGAGGCGCTCCGCCGCCGGCCAGCGATCGAACCGGATCTCCGCCCCGTCGGCCCCGGCGCGGGCCGCCGCGCCGACCTGCGACGCCGCCTCGCTCGCCGAGCGGGCGGGGATCGTCACGATCACGGCCGGCGGGGCGCGCGTCATCGTTCGACGATCGTCTCCTCGACCGCGGTGCCGAGATGCCGGGCGGCGGGAAGGCGCACCGCCCAGACCTCGCTCGGTGGCCGGAGGTGGGTGACCGCGACGCGTCCGCCGCCGCTGGAGAGCCGCACCGTCTCGGCTTCCTGGAGGAACACCGTCCGGGACTGCGCGCCGTCGGTCGCTCGGAGGAGGACCAGCGGCCGGCGCTCGATCTTCACTCGGCCGACCCGGACCGAGCGGGGGGGCGACTCCGGGGCGACCGCGAGGACCGCGTCGCCGGCCTCGAGCTCGGCGAGGTAGCGGGTCGTGCCGTCGGCGAGCAGGACGTACGAATGGGACGCCCCGGCGTTCACCCGGAAGGCGCGGGGCCGGCTGAACTCCGAGCCGACCGCCTCGCTCGCGACGTGGAAGAGGAGGGCAGCGGAGCTCCCGACCAGCAACCCTTCCTCCGGTCGCAGGAGCGAGGTCGTGTCGACCAGGACCCGATCCCCCACGCCCGCCGGCTCGACCGCCGTGAGCGGCACGCGGGTCCAGTCGAGCGCCACGACCGGGTGATGCTCGAGCGCCGCCTCGAGCCGGTCGACGTCGTCCGGGGAACGGACGACCGCCACGACGCGATCGGCCCCGTGCTCGAGCGCCGCGAGCGCGGCCGGCACCTCGCGCGGGGACCCGGCGTAGCTCCACAGGGAGAACCGACGGCCCCGGTGCGCGACCGCGTTCTCGAGTGGGATCACCCGGTCGCCCGTCCACTCGACGACCAGCGTCGCGCCGTCGGCGGTCCGGGCGATCGCCGCCGCGAGCGCTGCGGGGTCCCCGACCCGAACGACCGGGTACCCCGCCCGGTCGTCCGGACCCGAGACGATCCGATCGGCGTCGCGGCGCAGGACCTCCTCGCCCTCGACCGCCGAAACGGGAACGCCGGACGCGAGCACGAAGCGGCGGAACCCTCGCTGACGGGCCCGGGCGACGACGGCGGCGGCGACGGCCGGGTCGGCCGTGTCGGGAGCCACCGCCACGCGATCCAGCATCGTCCGACCACCCTACGTCCGCGCTCCGTGCAGGATCTCCGCGAGCCGGTGCGCCAGGGGACCGACCGGCCGACGCTGGAACAGGTTGCGACCGATGCAGATGCCGGCGCCACCGGCCTCGACGCTGCCCCGGACGATCTCGAGGAACGCCGCCTCGTCCTCGAGTCGGACCCCACCGCCGATCAACACCGGCACCGGGGTGCTCCCGCAGAGCCGGCGGAACTCCTCGACGGAGCCGGGGTAGCTCGTCTTGACGATGTCGGCGCCGGTGTCGGCCGCCGCCCGGGCCGCGTGGCGGAGCTCATCGGGCGTGCCGCCGTTCGCCTTCTTCACGTAGGCCATGCAGAGCAACGGCAGCCCGAGCTGGCGGCACTGGTCGGCCGCGATCCCGAGGTCCCGGAGCATCTCCGGCTCC
>DATJZK010000142.1:0-29077 GCA_035499145.1 Thermoplasmata archaeon | reverse complement strand
CCCCTACGCGCCCGGACCGCTCCGGGCCGTCCGGCCGGTGGACGGCACCTCGCGCGTGATGGGGGGGCTGTTCGCGAGCAGCCGGGATGGGCCCGGACGGATTCGAACCGTCGACCGACCGGTTATGAGCCGGTCGCTCTGAGCCGGACTAAGCTACGGGCCCGCGCGCAGGGGACCGAAGGCGCCGCCGAGCGGAGTTTGGGGCCGGCGGCAGGATCCCACCGACCTTTCGAACCGCTGACCTTTCGGTTAACAGCCGATCGCTCTGCCACTGAGCTACGGCGGCACCGGGCGCGTTGAGCCGGCATCGCTCTAATAGCCTTTCCGGCCGGACGGCGGCCGCTCGGCGTGTTCCGCCGCCCGCGCCTTCAGCTCGGCGACGAGCGACCCCATCCGGTCGAGCGAGCGGTTCATCACGGTCCAGAACTCGCGGGCGCGGTCGGTCACGACCGCGCCATCGGCCGACGGCTGGATCACCCCTTCCCGCTCGAGCAGGTGCAGGGAGTAGCGCGTCTTGTGGATCGGGAGGCGCAGCGCTTCGCTCAGCCGGATGATCCCGATCGGCGGGCTCTTCGACAGTCGCTCCAGGATCTCGACGTTCCGCGCGAGCAGTTCGAGCTCGCCCTCGATCCGGGCGACGAGCTGCGCCGGGCCGTCGCCCGGTACCCCCACCTCGTCCGACGGGGGGACCGGCGACTCCTTTCCGGTCGGCATCGTCCCTCCCCAAGTCGGCCGGCGTTACTTGAGCGTTGTCGGCCCGCCCCCCGCGACGACCCGGGTCGTTCCGCCTCCTCCGACGCCCTTCGCGGGGGCCCCGCGGCTCAATGCGATTACACGCACGGCTCATCTGCCCCCCGCCGTTCGTACGCTCGATGCCGCCCCGCCGAGCCGAACGTCCCCACACCTCGCCGATCCTCGCCGAGGAGGCGACCGCACGGCTGCGCGACGGCACGGAGGTTCGCCTGCGCCCGGTCCGCCCCGACGACCGCGCGCGGATCACGGCGTTCGTCCGGGGCCTCTCCCCGGAGTCGTTGGAGCTTCGGTACTTCTCGGCAGTCTCCGCCGAATCCGCGGTCGACCGGATCGTCGGGTCCGCCGCCGACCCGCGCCGCCGATCAATGCTGCTCGAGCTCACCGGGACCGACCCGGCGACGATCGTCGCGCACGGCGAGTTCGACCCCGTCGCCGCCGAGCCGGGCCGGGGCGAGGTGGCGTTCCTCGTCGCCGACGCCTGGCATGGCCACGGGGCGGCGACGGTGGTGCTGCTGCACCTGGCCCGACTCGCAGCGGCGGACGGGGTCCGCCAGCTCGAGGCGGTCGTCCGGGCCGAGAACCAACCGATGATCGACGTCTTCCTCGGGGCCGGATTCCCCTGCGCGATCGTCTGGCGGGACGGCGAGGGGCGCGTCGTCCTCGACATCGGAGCGCCACCGGGACCGACGGGGATCCCCCGCGGCGCGGCCGGCGACCCGACGTCGTCGCCCGCCTGACCGCGCCGTCTCACGCCGTTCCGCTCGACACGAGCCGGGACGGGGTCCCCGCGTCGAGCAGGCCGTGCACGATCCCGAGGAAACGCGACGGGAGCAGGGGCAGCGGGAACAGTCGGAGACGCGGAGACTCCCGCAGCGCCGGGTCCCGCGTGCCGACGACGATCAGCGTGACGTCCGGCAGCTCCCCCCCGACCCATTGGCGGGCCGTCTGGCAGTACGGGGCGTTGCACGCAGCGACCACGACCGGGAACCGCTCGGCCAGGGAGGTGAGGGGACCCTGGCTGCGGATGTCGTCGACGTAGACGGCGTGGACGCCTTCCGCCTCCAGCAGGTCGACGATCGACCGACCGAGGCTCGGCGTTTCCCCGATGACGAGCACGCGGCTCGGCGCCATGTGTTCGCTCCTACTTCGGGACCGGACTATAATCGACCTGTCAGGTCCGATTGACAAGGTGGCACACGGCCCCGCGCCGGAATCGCCCGGACGGGGTCCGCGGTTCGTTGCCGACAGGGAGATGAGCGCGTGAACGGTCGTGACCCGGAGGACGCGACGGTGAAGAGTCCCGGGCCCCCGCCGACGATCGCCGAGGCGATCGTCGACCGCGCCCCGGTCGGCATCGCGGTGGTCGAGGCCCGGGGCCGGATCGTCTGGGCCAATCCCGCGTATTTCGAAACGACCGGGCGAGATCCGTCGATCCTCGGTTCGAACTTTCACGATATCCTCGAGCAGGACGGCACGTGGTCCGCGGAGATCCGGGCGGCGGTCGACGCGGTGCTCGCCGGAGGACCGACGGTGTCGTTCCGGTCGGTCCGGGCGAGAGCCAGACAGACCCCAGTGTACCTCGATATCGACGTCGTTCCGCTCACCTCGGGCGTGGGAGGGGAGGCCCTGCTCCTCCTCCGCGAGGTGACGGACCGGGTGGAGGACGAGCTGCGCGCCCGGTTGTTCTACGAGTCGTTCCGCACTTCGACCAATCCGATGCAGTTGACCGACGCCACCGGCGTGATGATCGACGTCAATCCCGCTTTCGAACGGATCTACGGCTACTCCCGGGCCGAGTGCATCGGAAAGCGCCCGAACCTGGTCCGCAGCAAGCGGACGCCCCCAGAGCTGTACGAGCGTATGTGGGGCGATCTGGTCGATCCCCAGCGGGGATACTGGGCCGGAGAGATCCTGAATCGGGACCGCAAGGGCCGCGAACGGCCGGTCCTGCTGAGCATCACGGCGATCCGCGACCTTCGGGGCCAGGTGTCCCACTACCTCGGCGTCACCGTCGACCTGTCGGAGCAGCGGAGCTGGGAGCTGCGCGCGGCCCACGCGGACAAGCTCGCGTCCGTCGGGCAGCTCGCCGCCGGGGTCGCCCACGAGATCAACACGCCGCTCGCGAACCTGATGCTCGTCGCGGAGAGCCTCCGCCGGCGGAGCCAGGACCCGTGGATCCTCGCCCGCCTCCAGGCGATGACCGATCAGATCGACGTCGCGGCCCGGATCGTCCGCAGCCTCCTCGATTTCGCCCGTCGGACGGAGCCGCACGTCGCGGAGCTCGACCTGGTCGATGTCGCGAAGGAATCGATCGCCTTCCTCGAGGGAAAGCAGTCGCCGGACGTTGAGATCGAGCAGGTCTACCCCCCGACCCCGGTCCCGGTCCTCGGCGATCGGGGCCAGCTGATGCAGGTGCTGACGAACGTGCTGAACAACGCCTACGACGCGATGGGCGGGAAGGGGCGGATCCGGCTCGCCGTCCGTCGACAGGGGAGCCGCGCGGAGGTGGAAGTGACGGACAATGGGAGCGGGATCCCGCCGGAAGCGCTCCCGCACATATTCGAACCGTTCTTCACGACCAAGCCGGAGGGGCAGGGAACGGGGCTCGGGCTCGCCATCTGCCACGGGATCGTCCAGGCGCACCACGGATCAATCACGGCCCGGAACGTGCCGGGGGCCGGGGCGGCGTTCCTGATCTCCCTGCCGGCCCGGGAGCGTTCGGGAGCGGGACGGGCCCCGGAAAGCGCGGCGACGGCCCCCGGGACCTCCTCGCCCTCAGTAAACGCTAATCCCACGGCGGGGGGTGGGTGAGCCGTGCGGGTCCTTGTCGTCGACGACGATGCGGTGTTCCGGGAGGAGCTCGCGGAGCTCCTCCGCGACGACGGCCACACGGTCGCGGCCGTCCCGTCCGTGCCGAAGGCCGTGGAAGCGCTGGAGCACGAGGAGATGGACGTCGTGCTGACCGACCTCAAGATGCCCCGGCAGGGGGGGCTCGAGCTGCTGCGCGAAGTCCGGTCGCGCTGGCCCCGGACTTTCGTGGTGATGGTCACCGGCTACGCGACGGTCGAGACGGCGCTGGACGCGATGAAGCTCGGGGCGTTCGACTACGTGCGGAAACCGTTCCGGATCGAGCAGGTCCGCGAGACGCTCCGTCTCGTCGCGCAGGAGCACGAGTTCGACTCCCCGGCCGACCGGCTGCGCGACCCGCTCCAGGAAGCGCGGGCGCTCGCCGCCGGGGGGAAGCGCGAGGTCCTGCTGTTCGCCGACCCCGTCCCGCCGGCCGAACGGTACCTACACCCGGAGCCCCTCGAGCCGGAGAACCCGAGCCGGCTCGCCGAGCGGGTGGAGACGTTCGTCGCCGAGCACCCGAACGGCGCGGTCGTCGTCTCGGGCGTGGAGCGACTCCTGACGCACCACCGCCTCGAGGACATCGTCGGTGTGCTCGACCGCCTGCGCGCTGCCCTCGCCGGCCACGGCCCGCTCCGGGTGTCGTTCAACCCTCGCCGGGTCACCGAGACCGTCGCGGCGGCCCTCGGCGGCGCCGTCGCTGCGGAGGAGACGCACGCCACCCTGGAGGCGCTGGCGAACCCGATCCGCCGGAAGGTGCTCCAGCGGCTCGCCCAGGCCCCGGCGTCGTTCGGCGAAGCGATGCAGGCCGCGGGCCTCGACGATTCCCCGAAGATGGCGTTCCACCTGCGGAAGCTGGTCGAGACGGGACTGGTCGCCCACGAAGGGGAGACGTACCGGCTCACGACCCGCGGGTCGGCCGGCGCCCGGCTGCTGACGGACGCGGCGTTCCTACCGCCGGCCGGCGACTCGGGGAACCTCGCGTTCCCCGGGCGGCGCGAAGGGAGCGGACGGCCCCGGTCCGGCGGCGAGAGCCGCCCTCGCTAGCCCCGCCGCCCTCCGTCCGTCGGGCAGACTTATAAGGAAGCCGAAAGTTTAGATTTTCGAACCAAATGGCCCCCGTCCGACACCGCCGTCCGGGAGGAGCGCGCCGGGCGGCCGAGCGGCTCTCGGAGACGGTCGCCCGACTGAGCCGCGGCTGGATGCGACTGGGTCGGGAGGAGGCGCGAGCGATCGGTCTTTCCCTCCCCCAGGCGATCCTCCTGCGGAACCTACGCGAGACCGGTCCGACCCCCGTGACCCACTGGGTCGGGGTCACCGGCGTCTCCCCGTCGACCGCGACCAGCCTGCTCGACGGGCTGGAGGCCGAAGGGTACGTCGTCCGGACCCACGACCGCTCGGACCGGCGCCAGGTGCTGATCTCGCTGACGAGCGCCGGTCGCCGGGTCTCGCACCGTCTGACGGAGGAGTTCCGGCGGCGCTGGGTCGACTTCTGTGAGGAGATCCCCTCGGCTCACCTCGATTCCGCCGCCGCGACGCTCGAACGGATCGCCGGTCGGATGGCGGCCGTCGTCCCGGACCCTGCGTGCGCGACGGTCCGCTCGCCGAGCGGCCGCGTCCGGGCCCGGACCGCCCCGGCCCGGGTCGGCCGGCGGACCCCTCGGGCGGAGGGGCGCGCGTGACCGCGGGCGGACCGGCACCCTCGGGGCCGTCGCCGAAGACGCTCGCGACGTTCGACCGACACTACGCGAACCGCGTGATGGTGCTGCTCGCCGGGATCGTGGTCGTGGTCCTCTACATCGAAGGGATGCTCACCCCGTCGCTCCAGACGATCCAGCGGGACTTCGGGGTCGACACCGCCCAGGTGAGCCTCATCATCTCGTCGTACGCCGCGGCCGGCGTCGCGCTCTCCCCGGTGATCGGGAAGCTCGGGGACATCTACGGCAAGCGGCGCGTCCTCGCCTACGTGATGTTCGCCTACGCGGCGGCCGTCTCCGTCACCGGGTTCTCCCCGACGTTCGCGTTCATGGTCGGCGCGCGGACGATCCAGGGGATCGGGCTCACGATCATGCCGCTCGGCATGTCGCTGGTCCGCGAGGAGTTCCCCCGGGAGCTCGTCCCGCGGGCCCAGGGGCTTCTGAGCGCGATGTTCGGGGTCGGCTTCGTCGTGAGCCTCCCGCTCGGCTCGTACGTGTCGCAGTACTACGGGTGGCGCGCGACGTACCATTCGGCGATCCCGTTCGTCATCCTGCTGGCGATCCTGGTGATCCTGTTCGTCCGCGAGTCGGAGTACCGGCGGCCGAACACGAAGGTCGACTACGTCGGGGCTGCCCTCCTCGGGGGCGGCCTCGCGGGCGTCGTCACCGCGCTGGCCCAGGGCCAGGTCTGGGGATGGCTGTCCGTCCCGACCCTCGGCTTCCTGATCGGGGGGCTCGCGCTGTTCGTCCCGTTCGCCTTCTACGAGGCCTGGTGGACCCGGCGGTCGCGGGAGGCGATCATCGACCGTCGCCTCCTGGGCGAGCGGAACGTCGCCGTGACGAACGGCGTGCTCACGGTCGTCGGCCTCGGGATGTACATCGCGCTGTTCTCGCTCATCTTCCAGTTCGAGAACTCTCCCGCCTCCGGGGGCTACAACGCGGCGTTCCCGCGGATCGATATCCTGAACGCCGGCCTCGACATCGTCCCCTTGGCGCTCGCGATGATCGTCTGCGCGACCGTTGCCAGCCTCGTCGTATCGCGGACCGGCGTGAAGCCGCTCGCGGTCGCCGGGGCCGGGATCACCGCGGTCGGTTTCTATCTCGTTTCGGTCGCTTCGACGCTCACGCAGGCGCTCGTCTTCGAGACGGTCGTCGGCGCGGGCATCGCGCTGCTGAACGCCTCGGTGATCAACCTGCTCATTCTCACGGTCGACCCGCGGGACATGGGCCAGGCGACCGCGATGAACAACGTCTTCCGGAACGTCGGGGGCAGCGTCGGCGCGCCGATCGCCGGCTCGCTCCTCGCCACGTTCGTCCTCACGCACGGCGTCTTCGCGGGGGCGCCGGCCCACGCGGCGTTCCAGTACGCCTTCTGGATCGCGGCGGTCGTCACCCTCGCCGGCGGGCTCGCCGTCCTGCTGGGCGAAGAGGTCCTCGGCGCCCGGCGCCACGCGAAGTTCGCGCACCATCCGATGCTGACGCGCGGCTTCGGCCGACGGACCGCGCCGGGCGCTGCGAGCGACCCGACGCCCGGCGACCCCCGGCCGCTGGACGGCTGACCCGCACGGCCTCGCGCCCTCGATCCGATCGGGCCGGAAGCCACGCTCGGATCCGGTCGACCGTCTGCGCCACCGACCCGGTCCCGTCGATCGGGATGCCGGTCCTCACCCGAGCGACCCGGGCGTAGACCTCGCGCACGGCCCGGGCGCCGTACGGGTGGGGCCGGTCCCGATCGCGCACGGCGCAGACCGACCGGGGGACGCGCAGGGTGACGACCACGTGGGGCCAGCGGAGTCGGTCCGCGAGGTCGTCGATCGCCCGCTGCCAGTAGAAGTTCCCGTCGAACACCGCCGGGCGGCCCGCGGCCGCCGCCGCCCGCGCCTCGGCGACGGCCCGGTCGTTGGCCCGTAGGAACAGCGCCTCGGAGCCTCCGTCCCACTCGAGCGTCTCCAGGATCGCGTCGATCGAGACGACCCGTCCGCGGATCGCGTTCGCCAGGGCCGCGGCGACCGTCGTCTTCCCGGCACCGAGCGGCCCGCGGACGATCACATAGTATCGCCTCGGCGCGAGACCGGGCGCCCCGACCGCCGCGCGCGCGGCCGTTCGTCGCGTCGCCACGCGTTCCGGGGCCGCCGCGCTACGGCGGCAACTCCTTCGACATCATCACGTTCGTTTCGGCGTAGCCAAGCTTCTCGTAGAGCCGGCGCGCGCCGCGGTTGTCGGCGAAGACGTGGAGCGCGATCTTCCGGGCCCCGCGCGAGCGGGCGATCTCCTCCCCGGCCCGCATCGCCGCTTCGGCGTAGCCGCGCCGCCGGTGCGCCTCGAAGATCAGGAGGTCGTAGACGAACGCCCCCCGGGGCTCGACGGCGAGCCAGAGGACGCCGACCTTCTCTCCGCCGTCCGCGGGACGGATCGAGAAGAACAGCTGGCCCGGGGTCTGCAGGCCGGCCGGCAGGAGGCGCGCGACCTCGGCCCGGGCCTGGTCGACGCCCTCGGCGGCGGTCCACCGTCCGGCACGAATGTGGTCGGCGGCGTATTCGCGGACGAGGTTCTCGAGGAACGGTCCGTAGTCGGCGTCGTCCATCGGCGTCAGCACGACCATGCCCGGACGACCCCGCAGGAAGGATGAGCCTAGCGGGCGGCTCGGTCGCCGACGGGCCCGCCGGGATTCGAACCCGGGTTTGAGGCTCCGGAGGCCCCCGTGATATCCAAGCTATACTACGGGCCCGCGCGGCGCGGGCCCGCGAGCCGCGTCGCTCTCTTGAGGTTTCGGCCCCGAGCAGGAGCTTTGTCCGGTCGTTCCTACGGACCGGTCCCCGACGGCGGGGCCCGGCCGCGAAGGCTCGTAATCCCTATCCGCTCCGGCCCGCTCGACCCTCGATGGCGTTCCGTCACGCGCTGTGGCTGCGCGTACTTCTGCTGCTCCTGGTCGTTGAATTCGCGCTCGGGATCTGGCTCGTCCGGTACGGCACGTTCCCGACCACGACCAACGTCGTGAAGGTCGCGATGGCCCGAGGGGACCCGGTGCTCACGGCGCACATGGGGCTCGCCGTGCTGCTCGTCGTCCTCGCCTTCGTCGAGACCGTCGCCGCATTCGGCTCGACCGCTCCGCCTCGGCTGCGCTGGTTCGCGCTCGGGGGGTTCCTGGCCCTGCTCGTCGCCTACGAATCCGGGGTCGAGTTCATCCTCTCTGGGTTCTCGAACGACGCCTACCCGCTGGTGATGCTCGCGGCGTTCTTCGGCGCCGCCGTGTTCCTTGGGCTCGGCCAGTGGCAGCTCGCGCGTCCCGCGGTTCCCCCCGCGCCCCCGGCGCCGTCGACCGGGACCGGCTAGCGGGGTCGGTCGAGCCCCGGTCCCGGCCCCTCGGCGCCGCAGCCGTGGCGCTGCCGATGCTCCCAGAACCGGTCGTAGAGCCATCGAAGCGGCCGGTCGAGCGTCGGGAACCGGGCGACGACCTGCTCGGCGCGGGTTCCGAACGTGAATCCGAGGATCGGATCGACGATCGCGGCACCCGAGCGACGATCGCCCCGGCGGACGACGTGCGCCGAGGCGAACCGTGCCTCCGGTGGCAGATCCGCGAGGTCCGCGGCCGCTCGCGGGTCGTCGAGCGGGATCGACTCCACGCGGCCGTGCCCGGCCCCCGCGACCGCCTCGGCCAGGAACGTGCATGGCCCGCACGACCGATCGTAGTAGAGCCGGGCGTGCCGCTCGGGGTCGATCGGCATCGCCCCGGCACCGGGCCGGGCCAGAAAGCGGCGACGCCTAGGCCGTCTTCGGCTTCTTGACCTTCGGCGCGGGCGGCCCCTTCGATTCGGAGTAGCCGCACCGACCGCACGATCGGCGGTCGGCATGCTCGGCGAGGAACGTGCCCGGCCCGCACTTGGGACACGCCCGGTGCGTCCGCTGGAGCGCGTCGCCCTTGACCTCGTACAGCCCGACGCGCGCCTTGGCCACGGACGCTTACTCCTTCTTCTCCGCCGGAGGCGGCGCGGGGGGTTCCTTCGCGGCGGCTTCCTTGGGAGCGGCGGCCGGCGCGGCGGCCTCGGTCGCCCCGGCGGCCGGGGCGGCCTTCGTCGCCTTCTCCTTCAAGCCGTGCCGGACGAGGATGTGCTCGCGCGTGATCTTCGTGAGCGCGTCCGCGGTCTCGTAGACGTTCGCGTCGCCGCGGCTCACGGCGGTCCCGAACCGGGCGTGCATCCGCTCGACGATGACCCGGTCCTTCGGCGCCCGCACCAGCTTCGCCAGCTCGGCCCGGACCTCGTCCCGCTTCGGGGTGGCCGCGGCCGCGTGCGCGACCTCGAACCGAAACTCGCGGCGGTGGAGGAGGGGGTTCGCCCGCTCCTCGAGGATTCTAATCTCCAAGGTCGACCTTCCGACGCTCCATCCGCTCGATGAGCCGGCGTACCCGTTCCTTCGCGCCCGCATCGACGCGGACGAAAGAGACCCCCGCACCCGGGATGCCGTATATAACGGTGGCCCCGGCGGGAAGCGATTCGACGAGCGCGAGCGAGCCGAGATCCTCCTCGCCGTCGACCTCGATCAGTCCGCCGCCCCCCGCAACCAGCTCGCGCACCGCCCGGCGCAGTCGCTCGGTCAGCATGCCGGCCGGGTTGCGGACCCGGAGCCGCCGGCGCCGCGCCAACGGCTCGAACTGCGCCGGATCGATCGGCTCCGACCGCTGCGTCCTGAAGTCGACGATGCCGATCAGCGGCAGGTGGTCGAGCTCGATCGAGCGCGCCGTCACCCGGTCGCCGCACGCGCCGAACACGGCGAGCGATCGCAGCCGCCGATCGGCCGCGTCGCCGGCGAGGACCTCGCCGTACCGGCGCGCCAGGTCGGGCCGGAGGGAGTCGGGGACGACCCAGGCGTCGTCGTCACTTGACGCGGAGCGCATACCGGCCCGCGGCGCGGATCCCCATCTTCCGTGCGATCTCCGACCGTTCGGGGTCGATCACCACGAGGTACCCCTGCCACTCCCGCGAGACCTCGCCGCCGCACTTCGGGCACTTCGCCTGGTCGGTGATCGAACTGCAGCTCTTGCACGCTTTCAGATTGATCATCGTCGATCGTTCAGCCCGCCGCGGGGGCCTCCTTCGTCGCCGGCTTCGCCCCGGCCTTCTTCGGCGGCGCCGCGGCGGTCTTCTTCCCGCCGCGCTCCTCCGACTTGCGGTGGAGGTCGGCGATCCACTCGAACCGGCCCAACGCCGGCTGGCGCATCGTGAGGCCGATGCGGCTGTCCCGCGGGGCGATCTCGGAGAGGGAGAGCGAGACGACGCGGGCGCGCACCTTGTAGCCGACCTTGAGGTCGCGCTTCGTCTCGACGCCGACGAGCCGCTGGTTGTGCTCGTCGATGTTCACGCGGTCGTCCATGATCTGCGAGACGTGGAGGAGTCCGTCGAGCGGACCGAACCGGACGAACGCGCCGAACTTGCGGATCTCCACGACCGACCCCTCGATCACTTCCTGGATCTCCGGCCGGAACAGGAGCGCCTGGTACTCGACCTCCTGATAGACGCCGCCGTCGCCGTGGATGATGTGCCCCTCGCCGAGCCCGCGGACATCGCGGATCGCGACCGCCAGGTTCTGCCCGTCGACGAGCTTTCCCTCGAACTGCTGCTGGGCGAGCTCGGTGAGCACGTTGTCGAGCTCGGCGCCGAGCCGTTCCGGGGGGATCCGGACCACGTCTCGACGGTGGTCGAGGTAGTACATCGGCGGCGCGCGAGCGGGGCCTATTATATGATGGTTGGGGCCGGGGGCGCTCCCGGGTCCGCCCCCGCCGGCCGTTCGGGCCGTCGGACTAGTTTCGGCGCAGCCCGAGCGACCGGTCCGTCGCCTCGATCGACGCGGCCGCGGTCGCGGTCGGGTCGGCGACCGCCCGGATCGCGTCCACGTTCTCCGGCACGACGATCGACTCCTGATGGATCGCCTGGAAGAAGTGGAGGATCGGCCCCTCGAGTCGGATCCCGTCCTCCCAGAGCACGTTCTCCATCATGTCGCTGAACCCGAGACCGCGGTCGCGGGCGAACTCCATCACCTGGGGGGTCCCGTCGACCCGCTCCCAGCCGGCGAAGAGGCGGAAACGGGCCGTGGCGCGGAACGCCGCCACGACCTCCGCCGTTCCCGCGGGCGGCCGGGCGAGCCGGACCGCGTTCGTGTGCACGTGCATCAGCGTCGTCGGCACCACGACCGCCGCGGTGGCGATCGGAAGGTCGGGAAAGACGGTCCGGACGTCGGGCCCGTGGTGGGAGGGCAGCTGGAACGTCGGAAGGATGCCGTTGATCGGACCCCGCTTCGTCTCCGCCGGATCGGCGGCCCGGCGGACCAGGGTCGCCTCCCACGACTCCACGCCCCACCGGGGGAGCAGGACCGAGGCGGCCCGGGCGAGGCCGGTCGTGTTGCACGACACGACCCGGAGGGACCGCTTCCCCCGGCAGGCGTCGAAATTGCCGAGCGCGCTGAACGACGCCTCCGCGACATCTGCCTTCTCACCGCCCTGGAAGATCGCCCGCACCCCGGCGTCCCGGTACAGCTTCGCGTTCTCCTTTCCGACCTTGTCCGGCGCGCAGTCCACGACGACGTCCGCCAGGCGGAGGAGATCCTCGACCCGCCCGGCGACCGGAACGCCGGCCGACTCGAAGTCGGCAGCGCCGCCGGCGCCGGCGACGAACAGGGGGAATCCCTTCGCTACCGCGCTGCGGGCCTCGAAGCTCGGTCGGGTCTTCGCGACCCCCACGACCTTCATGTCCGCCTGACGGGCGACGGCGTCGGCGACCCGCTTGCCGATCGTTCCGTAGCCGTTGACCGCCACCCGGATCGCCACGCGGCTCCCCTCGCGCGGTGTCGAACCGACTCTGGAATAAAGGCGTAACCGACCGCCGGTCGCAGGATCGCCTCCGGTCCCGCGTGCGCCGTCGAGGAGCCGGCGGGCACCGACCCCGAACGCTTTTTCGCCCGTGCGGGGTCGCCGGTCGAGACCATGGATTTCTTGCTCAGCGACGAGGAGGCGGCGTTCCAGTCGGCCGTGCGCAAGTTCGGCGACAAGGTCCTCCGAACGAACGAGCGCCGGATCGATGCGGAGGGGAGGATCCCCGACGAGGTGCTCCGCGAGATGGCCCACCTCGGCCTGCTCGCGATGCCGGTCCCCACCGAGTACGGGGGAATGGGGGCGTCCTCGGTACTGACGGAGATCGCCGCGGAGGAGGTGGGACGCGGCGACTTCTCGATGGCGACGGCCGTCTTCTTCCTGCTCGAGGCCGGCTGGGGACTGATGCTCGCCCGCCACGGCACGGAGGAAGCGAAGCGCGAGGTGCTGCCGCCGGTCTGTGCGGGGCAGGCGTTCCTCGGCATCGCGACCACGGAGCCGACGGGCGGGAGCGACCTCGCCGCCATGCGCACGACCTCGCGCCGGCAGGGGTCCGAGTTCGTCCTCCACGGCGAAAAGTCGTTCGTCTCGGGGGTCGAGGAGGCGAAACGTCTCGGCGGGGGCCACCTCACGCTCGCCCGGGCCGCGGAGGGGGGGTTCCGGTTCGTCTACGTGCCGACCCGGACCGCCGGGATCTCCACCCAGAAGTTCGACAACATGGGCCGCATGGGGATCTCGACCGGGGCGCTCAGCTACCAGGACGCGGCCGTCCCGGCCCGCTACCTGCTCGGCGCCGACGGCAAGGGGTTCGACATCGCGATGGAGGGGTTCTCCGTCGCCCGGACGTTCGTCAGCGCCGCGTGCGTCGGCGCGGCCGAGCGCGCGCTCGAAACCGGGATGGCGTACATCCGCGAGCGGAACGTCTTCGGCCAGCCGCTCGGGAAATTCGAAGGGATCCAGTTCGAGCTGGTCGACCTCTGGACCCAGGTCGAGGCGGTCAAGTGGCAGTGCCGCCGGGCGGCCTGGCTCACGGACCGGTATCTCGCCGACCCGACCCCGGCGCTCCGCTCGGAGGTGAACCGGGCGGTCGCGAGCGTGAAGCTGACGGCGCCGCAGATCGCCTTCGAGTGCGTGAAGCGCGTGATGATGTGGCACGGCGCGTCCGGCTACACCCGGGACGTCGGGCTGGAGATCGGCTTCCGGGGGATCATGAGCTACCTCGTCGGGGCGGAGGGCGGCCTCAACATCATGCGGATCATCCTCGCCCGCGAGCTCCTCGGGAAGGAGTTCCTGCCGTACAAGTGACGGGGACGCGCCGGCCCGCTCGCGACGGCCCGCGCCGGTTCCGGGAACGGTCGTTCCACGCGTGGCTGGCCCGGTCGCTGCCCGGGGGCCACCGCGCGACCCTGCCGATCGGCGACGACGGGGCGGCGCTCGCGGTGCCGGCGGGGACGGTCGCGGTCGTCACGGTCGACTCGCTGGTCGAAGGTACGCACTTCGTCGCCGACTCGCCGCCCGAGCTCGTCGGCCGCGCGGCCACGTCGGTCAGCCTCTCCGACCTCGCGTCCAAGGGGGCCCGGCCGGCCGGGATCCTGATCGCCCTCGTGGTGCCACCGTCGACCGCCCCCCGATGGGCGGAGGCCGCGCTGCGCGGGGCCGAGGCGGCGGCGGCCGAGTTCGGTGCCCACGTGATCGGCGGGGACACGAAGGCCGGTCCGCTCCGCGCGCTGGGGAGCACCGCGATCGGCTGGGCGCGCCCGGGGAGGCTCGCGCCCCGGACCGGCGCACGCCCCGGCGACCTCCTGCTGACGACCGGGACGGTCGGGCGCGGGGGCGCCGCGTACGAGCGCTGGCGCAGGGGTCCCGGCCCTCGCCGGACGCGGCTGGCGGCTCTCCTCGCCGTGCGTCCCCGCGTGCACGAAGGCGCGCTCCTCGCCCGGTACGCCGACGCGATGCTCGACACGTCGGACGGGATCGCGGAGAGCTGCCGACTGATGGCGGCGGCGAGCCGGGTCCGGGTGATCCTCGACGAGGCGCGGTTGCCCTTCGACCCGGGACTCCCGGTCCGGGGGCGACCGCGCCCACGGCTCCGCGCGGCCGCCTTCTACGGGGGCGACTACGAGCTCCTCGCGGCCGTCCCGCGCCGACTCGCCGCCCGCGCCGAGCGGGCCGTGCGCCGTGTCGGAGGGAGGCTCACGGTCGTCGGACGGGTCGAGGCGGGCCGGTCCGCCGTGCTGCGGACCGCCGACGGCGACGACGTCCCGATGCCCCGGGCCGGCTGGGACCCGTTCCGGCACGGCCGGTAGTGAATCGGCCCGCCGAGATTCGCCCTCCCATGGGGGAGTATCGCAGGGTTCACGTTACGCTCAAGTAGCCCCGGCCGGGTCACGGCCGTCGAGGAATCTATGCCTAAGAACGACTCCACCGCCAATCCGTTCGAGACGGCGAAGAAGCAGGTCGACATCGTTGCGGACCTCATCGGTCTCAACGGCGGCATCCGCGAGATGCTGAAGCATCCCAAGCGGGAGCTGACCGTCAACTTCCCGGTCCGGATGGACAACGGGGACCTTCGGGTCTACACCGGCTACCGGGTCCAGTACAACATGGCGCGGGGCCCGACGAAGGGCGGGATCCGCTACCACCCGCAGGTGTCGCTGGACGAGGTCCGGGCCCTCGCCGCCTGGATGACGTGGAAGTGCGCGGTCGTCAACATCCCGTACGGCGGCGCGAAGGGCGGCATCATCTGCGATCCGAAGAACATGTCGAAGGCCGAGCTCGAGCGGCTCACCCGCCGCTACGCGAGCGAGATCTCCCTCATCATCGGCCCGGAGATCGACATTCCCGCGCCCGACGTCTACACCGACAGCCAGACGATGGCGTGGATCATGGACACGTACTCGATGCAGAAGGGCTACTCCGTGCCGGGCGTCGTTACGGGGAAGCCGATCAGCCTCGGTGGCAGCGAGGGCCGGGGCGAAGCGACCGGCCGCGGTTGCGCCTACACCGTCCGCGAGGCGTCGAAGGACGCCGGCGTCCGCGTGAAGGGCGCCACGATCGCCGTGCAGGGGTTCGGCAACGCGGGGATGATCGCCTCGACCCTCCTCCACGACGAGCAGGGCGCGATCGTCGTGGCGGCGTCCGACTCGAAGGGCGGCGTCTACAAGGCGGACGGGATCAACCCGCACGCGCTCGACGAGTACAAGCACAAGACCGGCTCGGTCGTGGGATTCCCCGGCACGAAGCCGATCTCGAACGACGAGCTCCTGGAATCGAAGGTCGACATCCTGATCCCGGCGGCGCTCGAGAACCAGATCACCGGGAAGAACGCCGACAAGATCCAGGCGAAGATCGTCGCCGAGGCCGCGAACGGCCCGACGCTGCCCGAGGCGGACACCGTCCTCTACCAGAAGAAGATCACCGTGCTGCCGGACATCCTCGCGAACGCGGGCGGCGTCACGGTCAGCTACTTCGAGTGGGCGCAGGACATCCAGGGGTACTTCTGGCCGCTCGCCGAGGTCCGCCAGCGCCTCGAGCACGTGATGGTCCAGTCGTACGCGGACGTCCACAAGATCGCGGTCGAGCGCAAGGTCAACAACCGGACGGCCGCCTACGTGCTGGCCATCCAGCGGGTCGTGGACGCGATCCAGACCCGGGGGATCTACCCGTAGGGCGACCCCCCCGGCGGCACCCCGAATGGGCGATCTCCCGAGGTGCCGCCGGGCCACCTGGACCGACCTCGAGCGCTGGGCCGACCGGATCGCCGACCGGGTCCGGGCGGCCCGCGCCGTACCCGAGACGATCGTCGGCCTCACGCGCGGCGGGTGGGTGCCCGCCCGGATGCTCTCCGACCGGCTGGGCGTGAAGCGGCTGGTGTCGCTCCGCGCCCAGCACTGGGGCGTGACGGCGACCCGCGACGGCGCGGCGTCGGTGACGGAGGGCCTCTCGGGGCCGATCCGCGGAGAATCGGTGCTGGTCGTCGACGATATCACGGACACCGGCGAGAGCCTGCGTCTCGCGTTCGCGCGGGTGACGGAGGGCGGACCGCGGTCCGCCGAGAGCGCGGCGTTCCTGCACATCGCGGGCGCCGCGTTCGTGCCGACGTACTTCGCCGAGGAGATCCGGCGCGAGGAGTGGGCGTGGATCGTCTTCCCGTGGAACTACTGGGAGGACCTCCGGGCGCTCGCGACCCGCGCCGCCGAGCTCGCGCCCGGGATCGACCCCGTCCGGGCGACCCTCCGCTCGCGGTGCGGCCTCGACGTCTCCCGGGACGACGTGGCGCGAGCGCTCGGCGAAGCCGGGACGGACGGGCCACCGCGCTGAGCCGCGACCGCGCTAGCCCAGCGTCGGGGGCGGCGGCGCGGAACCGCGCACCAACGCCCGGAACCGCTGCTGGATCACGCCCGCGCCGATCACGAGCCCGAGCCCCGTGACGATCAGTCCGGCGAGCAGCGGGATCTCGCCGGGACCGGTGATCCCCTGCAGGTACCGCAGCAGGAAGACGATCCCGTAGCTGACGAGCCCGATCCCGACGATCGAGGTCGTCGCGACCAGGAACGATCGGGGGAACCGCCCGGCGGTGAACATCCGACGGATCGCGCGGCCCGTCTCCCAGACGAGGGCGCCCAGGATCCACCAGAGGAGCCCGGCCTGCAGGAACAGCAGGATCCGGTCGAGGAACGGGGCGTGGCTCCCGGCGTACAGGTTGTAGCCGGTCAGGAAGCCGACCCCGACGAGGGCGATGGTGAACAGGCCGAAGCCGAACGCGACCGACCCCTGGCGGATGTCGGTCGACGCGCTCCGGATCGCGTCGATGATCGTCTCGTCGATGTCGAACGTCCAGAAGATCAGGTAGATCCCCAGCACGATCGCGAGGCCGATCACGCCCCACAGCAGGACCCCGCCCGCCGCCGCGAGCCCGAGGATCAGGAGGACGAGCGCGAACGGAAGGACCGTCTTCGCCCGCAGCTTGGGGTCCTTGAGCGCGCGGACGAGCGTGTAGTACGTCGACTCGAGCGACGCGCTCTGCCGGACGAAGACGCGACGGATCCCGTCGATCCGAACGCGGGAGGCGAGGATCGGGTAGAGGAACTCGTCCTCGGCGCCATCGCTGACGAGGTACGCGGAGCTCGGATGGACGTCCGCGAGGACGCGATCGAACTGCTCGGCGACCCGGCGGTCGGAGAGGATCCCGACCTTCGCCGCGCCGGTCAGGACGCAGACCTCGACCTCCTCGCCGGCGCCGCGGAGCTCGTCGAGCAGGCTCACCGCGGCGAACGCCGCGTTCGAGTCGGCGTCCTCGGGGTCGGCGGTGGCGAGGCGTACGGCCGCGTCCAGCACGTTCGCCCGCCCGACGACGGGCCCGGCGACCTGGGCCTTGCGGCCGAGATCGTCGTCGCGGTCGACGCAGACGACGAGGCGCATGGCCCGTCGACTAAGGCGGGGGGTTGGCTTAACAACTTGCGCGTCGACGTCGGCGCGCTCGCCCCGACCGGGCGGATCGGGGCGCCGGCGCTCCGCCCCGCCTATAGGCTTATACTCGCCCCGTTCCCCTCGCCCGGCGCATGGTCGACCTCCCCTCGAAGGAGACGGCGTTCATCGACTGGTACCTCGCGGTCGTCGAGGCGGCCGACCTCTCGGACAAGCGCTACCCCGTGAAGGGGATGAACGTCTGGACGCCGTACGGCTTCCTCGCCCGGCGGAACCTGGACCGCGTGATGGTCCGCGAGGCCGAGGCGAGCGGGGCCGACCCGGTCGAGTTCCCGGCCCTGATCCCCGCGACCGAGTTCGCGAAGGAGAAGGAGCACATCCAGGGGTTCGACGCCCAGGTCTACTGGGTGACGAAGGGCGGCCTCTCCGAGCTCGACGTCCCGCTCGTGCTCCGTCCGACGAGCGAGACCGCGATGTATCCGATCTTCGCCCTCTGGGTCCGCTCGCACCGCGACCTGCCGCTCGCCGTCTACCAGATCGTCAACACGTTCCGCTACGAGACGAAGACGACGCGCCCGTTCGTCCGGGTGCGGGAGATCCACTTCTTCGAGGAACACTCCTGCCAGGTCGACGAAGAGCGCGCGACCGAGCGGGTCCGGGCGAACCTCGCGGCGTTCCGGCGGATGGCGACGGCGTTCGCGCTGCCGTACCTCGCCATCCGACGGCCGGAGTGGGACAAGTTCGCGGGCGCCCACTACTCGGTCGCCCTCGACGCCCCGGTCGGGGAGGCGCGCACGCTCCAGTTGGGGAGCGTCCATCACTACCGGGAGAACTTCTCGGTCCCGTACGGGATCCGCTACGAAGCGGCGGACGGCAGCCAGCGGCCGGTCCACCAGACGACGTTCGGTCTCTCCGAACGTCTCCTCGGCGCGATCGTCGCAGTCCACGGCGACGCCCGCGGGGCCGTCTTCCCGAGCGAGATCGCGCCGTACGAGGTCGTGGTCGTCCCGATCCCGGCGGCCGAGGGCGGGGAAGCGGTCGACCGGACCGCCACGGAGATCGTGGAGCGCCTGCGCCGTGCCGGCCGCCGCGTCCACCTCGACGACGGGGAGGAGCGGCCGGGCGCCAAGTACTACCGGTGGGAGCTGAAAGGGGTCCCGCTCCGGCTCGAGGTCGGCCGCCGGGAGGCGGACGGCCGCCGGGCGACCGCGGTCGACCGGCTGGGGACGAAGGGCACCCTCTCCCTGGAGACGCTCGAGGCCGAGGTCGCCGACCGGCTCGCGAAGTTCGACACGGCGCTCCGGGAGGCGGCGGATCGGCGGTTCCGCGCCGCGTTCGAGGTCGCCGCGAACCTCGACGAGCTCCGGGGCTCGAAGTCGGTGCGCCTGGTCGGCTGGTGCGGCCGGGAGGAGTGCGGCCATGCCGTGGAGCAGGCGATCGACGGGGCGCTGCTGGGAACCCCCGAGGAAGGGCTCCCGTTCCCGCTCGACCCGCCAACGCGGTGCGTCGCCTGCGGGGCGACGGATCCGGTCCGGTGGGCGGTCGCCGGGCAGCCGCTCTGATCCGGGGAGTTGCCTACGCCGCCGGTGCGGGCGGGTTCGGCGAAACGAGCCACATGCCCGCGAGCCCGAAGCCGAGCAGGGTGATCGTGACGGCGTAGACCCCGTTGTCGAGCCAGGCGCCGAAGCTCAGCCCCCAGCCGACGTAAAAGGCGACCCCGAGGATCGCGAGCGCGGCGAACCCCCAGAACGTCACCTTGCGCGGGGTCGACATGGCGGCGAGCCGGCCGGGCTCGGCAGGGAGCTCCTCCGCGGCCATGCGGGCCGCCGACCCCGGGTGCGTTAGATAACCCTTGCGACGGGACGGCTCCGCCGCGGGGCGGTGCGCCCCCGGCCCCGTTGCGGGGCCGCGGGCGGGTTTAACTCTCTCCCCCTTCCTTACCGGCGACGGATGCTCGACGGCGGCGGGGCCGGTCCCCGGGGGAGGGCCGCCGCGGCGGCCGCCCTGCCGTCGGTCGGCGTGGACGAACGGCGGATCCTGGCATACGCGAGCGCGATCGGCCCCGAGTTCGACTTCGGCCTCCTCGTGGAGGCGATGGGAATGGACGAGGAGACCCTCGCGGAGCAGCTCGAACGGCTCGTCCGACGAGGGATCCTCGTCGAGCGGCCCGGCGGGGAGCGGTTCGCATTCGCGGAGGAGGGGTTCCGGGCGGAAGCGTACCGCTCCCTGACCGAGAGCCGGCTGCGCGTGCTGCACCGCAAGATCGCCGAGGTGCTCGAGCGTCGGGCGCCGCAGCCGTCCCCGGCCGTGCTCTCCGAGCTCGGTCGCCACTACTTCCTCGGGAAGGTCCCCGCGAAGTCGTACGAGTTCAACCGGCGGGCCGCGGAGCTCGCCCGCTCGGCCGGCGAGACCGACGTGGCGATCCATCACCTCGAGCGGGCGGTCGTCGACCTGGCCCAGCTCGGCGGCGATCGACGGACCGAGCAGGCCGAGATCAGCGAGCTGCTCGGGGACCTTTCGCACCAGGCGTCCCGCTTCCAGGCCGCCGACCGCTACTACCAGGAGGCGCTCGCGCGGATCGGGCACGAGCAGCCCCGGATCACCGCCCGGCTGCTCCTCGCCCGGGCCGAGATCGCGCGCGAGAGCCTGAACGCCGAGGCGGCCACCGATGGGGCGGGCCGCGCGCTGAAGCTGTTCGAGGCGGAGGGGGACGCCGTCGGGACCGCGCAGACGTACCGGCTGCTCGGCCGGGTGTCGTTCCAGCAAGGGGCCTACCGGGATGCGCTCGACCAGAGCATGCGGGCGCTCGAGGCCCTCCCGGATTCCGCCGATCCGCGGGTCATCGGCCAGCTGTCGATCGACATCGGCAACGCCTTCGCGATGCTCGGCGAGGAGCTCCGTCCGGTGGCGATCGAGTGGTACGAGCGGGCCGTGAAGCGCCTGCGGACGGGCGGCGTCTCGGCCGAGCTGATCCGGGCGCTGCACAACCTCGGCGTGACGGTCGGCGAGATCCGCCCGCCGGACGGGCTCGAGTACCTGCAGGAGGCCCGCGACGCCGCCGAGCGGATCCACGACGGGCGCGCGCTCGGCCGCGCGCTCCTGAGCGGGGTCGAGATGCGGCTCGCGCTCGGGCAGGTCGAGGAGGCGGAGCGCGACAACGAGCAGGCCGGACGATTGCTGGAGCAGCTGTCGGACAGCCTCGGGCTCGAGCAGGTCCTCACGAACCGAGGACTGATCGCCGAGCGCGCCGGCCAGTGGGACGATGCGGGCGCCGCGTACGAACGGGCGGCGGAGATGGCCCGGAACAACCGGATCCTCGCCGACGAGGCCGAGGCCCGGTTCCACCTCGCACGACTTCGGTACAAGACGCGGGACCTCGCCGGGGCCCGCGCCGCGTTCCGCGAGGCGACCGAGCTCAAGGTCACCGAGCTGTCGCCCCGGCTGCTCTCCGCGTACACCCAGCTGAAGCACGACCTCGAGGGGACGGAGCCGTCCGGCGACGGCTCCGCCCAGGACAGCGGGGAGCCGCCGGCCGTCGACTGACGAGGATTATAAAGCCGGGACCGGCTCGTAGCCGACGTGGAGGGTGTCGGGCGACCGGAGACGGCGAGCGGCCACCCCTTCGTGGGCCGGGCCGACCTCTGGGCCGAGATCGACCTGCTGCTCTCCGAGACGGCCGAGGGGACCGGCCGGGGCCTGCTGCTCACCGGCCCCGGCGGGGTCGGCAAGTCCGAGCTGCTCCGGGCGACGGCCGGGCGCGCGGCGCGCCGGGAGTTCCGGGTCGCGACCGCCCGGGCGCTCCCGGACGAACTGCCCGCACCGTTCGCCCTCGCGCGCGACCTGCTGGACTCCCTCGCCCGCGGACCCGAGCCGGTGGAAGAGAGCGAGCCGGCGCCGGCCGGCCTTCCCGTGATGTTCGTGCCGGTCTTCGAGGAGAGCGGTCCGGGGGTCGGCAGCCCCGTCCCCGGCGACCTCGGCCGGCCGGCCGGCGATGCGCTGGAGCGGATCCTCGCGCCCGTCGGTCGCACGCGGGTCGAAGGGCTCGGGGCGGGACGGGAGCGGATGTATGCGCGCCTCATCGAGCATTTCCTCTCGGCCGCGCGGCGCCAGCCGCTCCTGCTGGCGCTCGACGACCTCCCGTTCGCGGACCGTTCGTCGCTCGAGTTCCTGCGGCGGCTCGTCGGCGAGCTCGGGAGCGCCCCGCTCGCCGTCGTCGCCACGAGCGGCGAGCCGTCGGGACTCCCGCCCGCGAACCGCGACCTCGTGGAGGCGATCGGTGCCTCGCCCACGATCCGAACGATCGCGCTCCGGCCCCTCACCGTCGCCGAGCTCGCCGAGTTCGTCACCTTCCTGCAGCGGGGAGTCGCCCCGTCCGCCGCCGACGTCGAGCGGTGGCACGCCCAGACCGACGGCAACCCGCTCTTCGTTGAGCAGCTGGTCCGCTCCAGCCTGGGGGAGCCGAGGCGCGACCCGGGCGCCACCGACCCCGGCGCGAACCTGCTCGCCGTCCTGCTCGCGCGGATCCGCGCGCTCGACGACGGCGACCGGCGGATCCTCACGTACGCCGCGGTGCTGGGGCGGGAGTTCGACTTCCCGCGCCTGGCGGCGGCGGCCGGCGTGGAGGAGGAGCGGCTGACCGAAGCGCTCGACCGGCTCGTCCTGACGGGCCTGGTCCGCGAGAAGGGGGCGGAGGTCTACGAGTTCGTCTCGGAAGCCGCCCGAGCCGCGGTCTACGCCGAGCTGACCGAAACGCGGCGACGCATCCTCCACCGTCGCGTCGGCGCCGCGCTCGAGACCCGGGGCGGGGCGAGCGTCTACGAGCTGGCCCGGCAGTTCTACCTCGGCCGGGAGCACGCGAAGACGGTCGAGTACAACGTGCGGGCCGCCGAGGCGGCGGCCCAGAGCTACGCGTTCGAAGCGGCGATCTCACACCTGACCCGGGCCCTCGAGGGGGAGCGACTCCGGCCGGACCGCGATCCGACCCGGGAGGTGCGGCTGCTGACCGAGCTCGGGCGGCTGCTGCACGAGACGAGCGACCTGCTCCGATCGGAGGAGACCCTCTCCGAGGCGGTCGACCTCGCCCGGGCGCGTCCGGGCGACCGGCAGGAGCTCGGCCGCGCGCTGCTCGCGCTCGCCTGGTCGCGCGTCGACCGCGGGCGCTACGAATCGGCCGAGGAGCTCGCCGCCGAGGCGATCCGCCTCCTCGAGGAGGTCGGCACGCCGCACGACCTCCTCTCGGCCCACCGCGTCCTCGGCAACGTCTACTGGCGCTCGGGGGACCTGAAGCGTGCGGAGTCGCACCAGCGGCTCGCCCTCGACATCGCGGAGCGGGAGGGAACTCCCTACGAACTCGGTCACGCGCTCGTCGACGTCGCGAACACGCTCGTGCCGCAGGGGGAGGTCGGCGTCGAGCCGGCCCTCGCCATGTACGGACGGGCGGCCGAGCTGTTCGCATCCGCCGAGGATCCGAGCGCCCGGGCGCGGGTGCTGATGAACCGGGCGGTCCTCGAGTACGGGGCCGGGCGGGTCGAGGCGGCGTTCCGCGACCTGGAGATCGCCCTGGAGGCGGCCGAGCGGTCCCGCTCGCCGCTCTGGATCGGCTACTGCCTGCTCAACCTCGCCCAGTGGAAGGCCGAAACGGACGAGGCGTCCGCCGGCCGCAGCGCGCTCGACCGGGCGGACGAACTGCTCCGACCGCTCGACGACCGGCTCGCCAACCAGCAGATCGCCATGACCCGGGGGATGATCTCCGAGGCGGAGCGGGCGTACGACCGGGCGGAGTCGGAGTACCGGGAGTCGCTCGACCTGGCGCGGGAGCTGCACCTCGCGGCGGAGACGAGCGAGCTGTTCTACCGGCTCGGCCAGCTCTCGCTCCGCCGGGGCGACCGGGCGGGCGCCCGGCGCTGGCTCGACGAGGCGGTCGCGAGCGGGATCGGGGACCATCGCCCCGATCTCGCGCCCAAGGTCTCGGCGCTCGCCCGCACGGCGACCGAAGCGTCCGCCTGACCGGCCGGGTTAAGGGTCGTCCCCGGGTCGCGGCTCCGTGGCCTCCACACCGGCGGGGCGGACCGCGGCCGACGGCTCGCCCTACCCGGACCGCGCCGACCCCGGCTTCGAGCGAGAGGTGCGGCGGATGTTCGCCCACATCGCCGGCGGCTACGAGTGGTTCGACCACGTCGCGTCGGTCGGCCAGGATTTCCTGTGGCGGCCGCGGGCCCTGTGGGCGCTGGACCGATTCCGACGGCACCCGGTCGACCGAGTCCTGGATGTCGGGAGCGGCACCGGGGAGCTCGCGCGCCAGATCGCCCAGCACTTCCCGCGGGCGCGGGTCGTGGCGACCGACTTCACGCGCTCGATGCTCGAGCGGGCGCGTCGGCACCCCGGCCCTCCCTCGCGTCCGCCGCTCGCGTTCGGGTGCGCCACGGTCGCCCGGTTGCCGTTCCGGACGGGCAGCTTCGACCTCGCGGCCAGCGCCTTCGTCGCCCGCAACCTGAGCGATCTCTCGGGGGCGCTGCGGGAGCTTCGTCGGGTCCTGCGTCCCGGCGGCGCGCTCCTCACGCTCGAGATCACGGAGCCGACCTCGGCGGCGTGGCGTCGCCTGTTCCACGCGTACTTCGATGCGGTGGTCCCCGCCCTGGGCCGCGCGGTGGGGAGCGAGGGCCCGTACCGCTACCTGCCGGAGTCGCTCCGATCGCTGCCGTCGCGCGCGGAGTTCCTTACGCTGTTGCGCGCCGCGGGCTTCCCGCGGGTCGCGGCCCCGACCCAGTCGGGCGGGATCGTGACGACGTTCCTCGCCGAGGCGGGCGGGTCGGACCAAAGCCGTTAAGCAAACGCGGGCCCGTCGCGGGTCGTGGCCGCCGCTCCGTTCGACGCCTTCCGCTATGCGCATGCGCACCGGCAGGAGGTCGCCTGGCTGTCGCAGAACACGAACCACCTCGTGCCCCCGGTCGCGATCCGCGCGGCGCTCGAGGAGGCGATCCGGGAGCGCCGGTACGAGGGGTACCCGCTCGCCTCGGGCGATCCCGAGCTGATCGAGCTGGTCCGGGCCGACCTCGGACTCTCCGGGATGGCCCCGTTCCTTACCGGCGGAGGGACGGAGTCGCTCTACATGATCGCCCGCGCGCTGCTCGGCCGCGGCGACGAGGTCGTCGCGTCCGACCCGAGCTACCTCATCATCCACAAGTTCGTCGATCTCGCCGGGGCGCGGACGAAGAACCTCGACATCTACCAGCCCCCCTACCGGCTCACCGCCGACCGGGTCCAGGAGGCGATCGGACCGGCCACGCGGATGATCCTCCTGATCGACCCGTTGAACCCGCTCGGCTCCGGCTACCCGCGCGAGGAGGTGCGGGCGATCGCGGAGATCGCGCACGATCGCCACCTGGTCCTCCTGAACGACGTCACCTACCGCGACTTCTCCGACGGCCACGCGCTCGCGGCGGAGTTCGCCCCCGAAGAGACGGTGACGGTCTGGTCGGTCTCGAAGAACTGCGGGCTCGCCGGGATGCGGCTCGGCGGGTTCGTCGCCCCGAAGGAGATCGCCCAGTCGATCGCCCGGTACAACACCAACGACCTGGGCGTGAACGTGCTGGCGCAGGTCGCCGCGAAGGCGGCGATGCGGACGAAGGCCGAGTGGATCGGCGCGGTCGTTCGCCAGACCCGTCAGAACGACGAACGGATCCGCGAGGTCGCCTCCGCCCTCCCCGGTGTGACGAAGCCGGTCCACCCGTCGCGGGCGAACATGACGATCCTCGACATCGCCGAGACCGGCGTCGCGCCGGGGGCGCTCCAGGAGGAGCTGCTCGCGAAGCACGGGGTCTTCGTCCGCGCCGGCAACTACCTGTCGCCGACGCACGGCCAGCGGTTCGTGCGCCTGTCGTTCTCCAACCCGCCCGCGGACATCGACCGGTTCGCGCGCGCGTTCCCCGAAGCGCTCCGCGCCCTCGGCGCCCGCGCCCCGGCGCCCCGCGCCCGCTGACCGCCGTCGTGCGGTCGGCACGTTTTTGGCTCGGGGGGGCTACCGGAGGTCGATGGCGCGGCTCCGGCGGGTGACGGTCCCCGGCCGACGCTCGTTCGAGTACGTATCTCAGGGCCAGGGCCCAGCGACGCTGCTCGTGCATCCCGGCGGTCCCGGGCTCACCTACCACTACCTGCGCGCCCTCCTCCGGCTCGCCAACTCGAACCTCCGGGTGGTCCTGTTCCACCCCCGGGGGGTCGGCCACAGCTGGACGCCCCGCCGGCCGGCCGAGTACACCGTCGCGCAGCAGGCGGAGGACGTCGAGGCGATCCGCCGCGCGCTCAAGATCCGCGAGCTGCACCTTCTCGGCTACTCGGCGGGCGGCTTCGCCGCGCTCGAGTACGTCCACCGGTACGAGCGGCACCTCACGTCGCTCCTGCTCTGCGCGACCGCGGGCAGCGCGGCCGAGGTGCGGGCCGCGAACCGCCTGATGGTCGGCGCCGCCTCGCCGCGCCAGCGGGCTCGACTGAAGGAGCTGACCCGCGCGCGCGCCTTCGACTCGGCGGAGTACAAGAGCCTCGCCGAGGCGATCGCCCGGCCGTTCCAGTCGCGGTTCCTGAAGGTCGACCCCCCGGACTGGAAGGCGACGAAGCTCAACCCGGCCGTCTACCACGCGATGGTCTCGACGGGCGGGGACGAGTTTGCGGTCGACGGCACGCTCGCCGGGTGGGACGGGCGGAGGTACTACTCGCGGATCGAGGTGCCGACCCTCGTCGTCGTCGGCCGCTACGACTACTTCCTCGAGCCGTCGGTCGAGATGAACGAGCGGATCGAGCCGGCGCACCTGCGGGTCCTCCCGCGGTCGAGCCACCTCGCCGTCCTCGAGCAGCCGAAGGAGTTCGTCGGGACGATCCGCGAGTTCCTGGGCGACGTCACCGGCGGATGACGCGCGCCCGGTAGGCGTAAAGCTCCCGCCGGCCTCGGTGGGGGGGATCGACCGATGGCGGAGGACGGGACCCCGAGGGCCGGACGGGCAGCAGAGGAGGCGGTCCGCCTCCGCGTCACCCCGGGGGCTCGCGCCGCCGTCGGCGCGGCGCTCGGGGGCCGTCCCGCGGGTTCCGGCGTCCGGATCTGGGTGGAGCGCGGGATGCGGCCGCACGCGCAGATGATGATCGACCGCGCGTCCCCGCGGGACCTCCCCGTGACCGTGGACGGCGTCCTCTGGCTCGTCGATCGGGCGAGCCTCGCGTTCCTGAGGGACGCCGAGGTGCGGTACCGGGACGATCAGAGCCCGCCCGGCTTCGAGGTGGTCGGTCCGTTCCTTCCCGCTCGACCGGTCGCGGGTGACGCGGCGGCGAGCGCCGCCTCCACTCCCGCCGGACCCCCACCGCCGTTCGAAGAGAAGGTGCGGGAAGCGCTCAAGCAGATCTACGACCCCGAGATCCCGATGAACGTCGTCGACCTCGGGCTGATCTACGAGATGCGGTGGGACGGGGCGAAGGAGCTCGTCATCCGGATGACGATGACGAGCCCGGGCTGCCCGTCGATCGAGGAGCTCGTCCGCGAGGTCGAAACGGTCGCCCGGACGGCGTCCGGCGCCCCGACGGTGAAGGTCGAGGTCGTCTGGGACCCGCCGTGGAGCCCGGAGCGGATGACCGACTTCGCGCGCCGGCAGTTCGGCTACGCGTGAGCGACGCGGCCGCTCAGCGGCCCTGGTCGACCCCGAACCAGACCCGGAACCGGCGGACGCTCTCGATCGTCCCGAGGATCAGGATCGCGTCCCCCGGGGCGAGCGCCGTGCCGGGGTCCGGCGCAACGTGGGTCGCGAACCCGCCGTCGGGCGCCGCGCGGGCGTAGCCGAACAGGATGCATCCGGTCGAACGGCGCACGAGCGCCTCGGCGTCCCCGAACGCGCCGCCGGAGATCGGGGTCGTGGGCGAGAGCAGGTACTCCCGGAGGTCGGAGCGAACGAACCCCTCGCTCAGGTCCTCGAGCGCGGCCGCGACCTCGGGCTCGAACGCGGCGCTGGCGCAGAGCCGGCCGCCCATGTCCGCGGGGCTCGCGACGAACGTGACGCCCGCCGTCCGGAGCGTCTCCCTCAGCTCGGGCCGGGCGACGGCGACGACGACCCGCGCGTTCGGCGCCGCGGCGCGGGTGTTGAGCGCGGCGATCATGTTCGTCGCGTCGTCCTCGGTGCAGACGATCACGCTGTGCGCGCTCGCCGCGTTCACCCGGGCGAGCAGATCGCGGTCGGCCGGCGGACCGTACGTGACGTACAGCCGGTCCTCCCGGGCGAGGGTGCGCACGTTCGCCACCTCCTCGGCGTGCTCGACGACGACCGCCACGTGCTGCTCCTGCTCGAGCAGCTCGCGCACCGCCGCCCGACCGACCGCCGAGTAGCCGAGGACGACGACGTGGCCGGTCATCGACGTGCCGAGGGTGCCGAGGGCGCGCGCCTGCGACTCTTCGGTCACCACCCCGATGACGAGGGTCACGAGGTAGGCGCCGAGGAACACCTCGGTGCCCGCGACGCCGATCGTGAACAGCTTCGCCGGCACGGTCGTCGGCACGACGTCGCCGTAGCCGATCGTCGCGAGGGTGACGATCGACCAGTAGAACGAGTTGACGACGCTCTCGCGGCCGCCGTCGAGCGTGTAGAAGCCGACCGCCGCGACCAGGAAGACGCCCACGTAGGCGACGAGGAACTTCCAGAGCCGCCGGAGCAGTCGGGCCGAGTAGCCGATCCGCCCCGCCACGACGGACCCACGAGGGTGAGGTTCCTAACCGTTGTCGGCCGGCCGCCGCCGCGCCTCGGGGACGAGGGCGGGCTCTCCGTCCGGGGCAAACGGTAAATAGCGAGGCCCGAGTGGGCCGCTCCTTGACGGCCGCCGCCGACCTCGCGGCCGCGGGGAAGTGGAGTGTGCACGATCGTTCGTCGCCTCGACTTCCCGGGCCGGGCGAGTACACCCGCTTCGAGCGGGCCCGGATCCTGGGGGCCCGCGCGCTCCAGATCTCCCTCGGGGCCCCGCTGCTGATCGATCTCCCGGGCACGATGGTCGACCCGGTCGAGATCGCCGAGCTCGAGTTCGCGGCGAACCGGATCCCGATCACGGTCCGGCGCGGCGCCGCCGACTGAGCGCGCCCGGCGTTACATCCCCGCCGCGTCGAGCGCCCGGGCGCACTCGCACCGCGCCGGCTCGGCAGCGCGCGGGAGCAGCGACGCGAGGACGCGGCCCATCCGGTCGACGTTCCGGTGCATCGTCTCGACGATCTCGCGAACGTCGACCGGCCGCTCGGCCCAGACGTCGAAGTCGGTGACCATCGCGAGGCAGAGGTAGCAAAGGGCGCGCTCGCGGGCGAGCGTCACCTCGGGGACGAGCGTCATGCCGATGATGTCGGCGAACGAGCGGAAGTAGCCCGACTCCGCGCGCGTGCTGAACCGGGGTCCCTCGACGCAGACGTACGTCTTCCCCTCGACGAACGCCGTCCCGGCCGCTCGACCGGCGTCGACGGCTCGGCGCGTGAGGTCCGGGC
>DATJZK010000141.1:0-27191 GCA_035499145.1 Thermoplasmata archaeon | reverse complement strand
TCGACGTCTTCAGCCCGTGCGTCACCTACAACAAGATCAACACGTTCGATTTCTTCCGCCAGCGGGTCTACAAGCTCGAGAGCGCCGGCCACGACCCCACCGACATCGTCCGGGCGTGGGAGCGGTCGCTCGAGTGGGGCGACAAGATCCCGATCGGGCTGTTCTACAAGACCGAACGCCCGACGTACGAGGATCTCGAAGAGGTCCTGCAGGCCGGTCCGCTCGCGCTCCAGCCGGTCGGCATCCGCGGCGGCGAGAAGCTCCTCGACGAGTTCGTCTGACGGCGGCCGCTCAGCCGCACGGGAACGGCGGGGCCGCCGCATCGGTCGAGAACAGGTACGCGTCGCCCGCGTGGAACACTTCCGCGAACGCTCCCGGGTCTCGCAGGAACGGGTTCGGCCAGAACGCGGGCCACAGGACGGTGTTGTTCCCGGTGACCGCGACGAAGTTCACGTGCAGGGAGTCGAACCACGCCGGGTCGAGCGTCCCGTTCGACAGCTCGCGGACGACGATCCGGTAGGAGAGGTTCGCCCACGGCCATCCGGGTTCGAGCGGGTACAGGAGCGTGATGTGCGGGGCGTACCCCGGCAGGAACTCCGCGGCGCTGCCCGGGGCGACCAGCACCCGGCTGCCCGCGGGGAGGTGGGCGCCCCCGCAGGCGAGCAGCGCGAAGTCCCCGGGGCTCACCGCGCCGAAATCGTGGTACAGCGACCCGAGGACGGGCGCGAGGCCGGTCGGGGTCAGGACGAGCCCGGGTCCGACGATCGCGAGCGCCACGACCAGAGGGGCGGCAGTGCCGCCGAGCCGTACCCGCGGACGCGAGCCGTTCCCCCGGGTCCGAGTCGGCGGGGCCGGGGCGACCGAGCTCGCCGCGGCCAGGCGGTCGAGCACGGCGACCAGCGGCACCGCGGCGACCAGCCCGTAGAGGGCGAACAGCCAGATCGAGAGCTCCGCACCGCTGGTGACGTTCGCGACGCCGCCGAACACCGACCCGTCGACGTTCGCAACGGTCAGGAGCGACAGCCCGCCGACGATCGTGACGCCGGCCGAGAACGCCCAGGCTCCGAACGCCGAGCGGGCGACCGCGAGCCGGGGCGCCCACGGCCCCCGCAGCAGGAGCACGAGCCCGACCCCCAGGAGCACCATCAGCTCGGCCCGGACGATCGGGACCGGGGATAGGCCGAGGTCGGTCCGACCCCACAGCCACGGGTCGATGCTCCCGACCCACTGGGCGACCGACAGCCCGACGGGCGACGCGCCGGGCGCTCCCGCCGCACCGGGCACGAAGCCGGGGCTCGACCGACCGAGGACGAGGACGTAGAGCGACGGAAGCACCGGGACCAGCGCCGCGCCGAGCGCGGTGAGCCACCGGGCGAACCACGCGGCGCTCCGTCCGAGCGCGCGGGGACCGAGCACCGCGCCGAACAGGACGAGGGCGGGAAACATCCACTCGGCCCCGACCGGATTGATCGCGGCCGAGTAGCCGAGGAGGATCCCGAACCCGGCGGCGTCCCCCCAGGACGGCACGGCGACCGCTCGCCAGTCGGCCGCGCGTCCGAACAGCCAGAGCACGAGCGGGAACGCCACCACGAAGTCGTTGCTTCCGGCGGCCATCGCGCGGGTCGCCGGACCGAGAAGCCCCGTGGCGATCGCGAGACCGACCGCGGCCGTCTCGGATCCGATGAGCCGTCGACCCGCGACGTACGCCGACAGCGGGGCGAGGCCGAGGAACAGCGGCGTCACCAGGAGCGCCGTCCGGGCCGGCGGCGTGCCGGTCAGCAGCTGCGCGCCGCCGAGCCAGACGGTCGTCCCCTGGGGATAGAGGATCATCGGCGTCCCGTACGGCGCGAACGAGAGGGGGATCCGACCGTGCTGGATCAGCAGCGAGGTGTACGTCGTGAGCAGGCTCGAATCGAACGTGTTGCCCGTCGGGGCGCCCGCCGCGGCCACGAGCTCGACCGCGAACAGGCCCGCCGCGACCGCGATCGCCACGATCGGACCGGGCGATGCGAGACGTCGCACGAACGAGCGCAGGTCGGGACGCCCCGCGCGTCGACGCGTGACGAGCGCCGCGACGAGCCCCCCTGCGGCGATGAGCGGCACGCCGACGACCAGCGGCCGGCCGAACAGTCCGACGGGCAGCGCCGCGACGAGGTAGAACAGTCCTCCGCCGACGTAGAGGTCGAGGAGCAGTCGCTCGATCGGTTCGTCGGTCCGCCAGGCCGGGACCCACCGCGCCACGACGTACCGAACGCCCTCGCCGACGACGACGACGGTCAGGGCCCAGAGGATCAGTTCGGGTCCCCACGCGGCGGCCGAAGGACCGGGGACGGCCACGTTCGGTCGAGCGGGCACCGGGTTAAAGAGCCGAGGGCGGCGCCGACCGGCGGGGCGCTACGGTTTTACCGTTCCGAGGGCCCGCGCCGACCGGGACGCCGCGTTGGCCGAACAGGGCGGAACGGAGCTCCGCGAGGGCCTCTCCACGGTGACTCGCGGCACGCTGTTCGTCATCGTCACGACCCTCCTCTTGGTCCTGTTCAACTTCGTCTCTCGCGTCCTGCTCACGCGGACCATCGGCACGGACGCGTGGGGGGCGTTCTCGACCGTCCTCGCGCTGGCGGCGATCCTGACGTCGGTCGGGACGCTCGGGCTGCCGAACGCGGTCGCCCGCAGCCTTCCGTACGCGACGACCGACGACGAACGGCGCGGCATCGTTCGCGTCTCCCTCTGGGTCTCCGTCGCCGCCGCGGCCGCGGTCGCGGCCGTCCTGTTCGGGCTGTCGAACGAGATCGCCCCGCTGCTCGGGGGGCCGCGCATCGCCCTGGGACTCCAGTTCTTCTCGATCGCGATCGCGGCCGCCATCGGCAGTACCATCATCGCCTCGCTCTTCCAGGGCTACGCGGACGTCACGCCGAACGCGCTGTTCGTCCAGGTGATCAACCCCGGACTGTTCCTCGCGTTCCTCGGCGCGGCCTTCGTCCTGCCCCCCCATGGGCTGACGTACGTCGGAGCGCTCGCCGCGTACGCCGTGGCGAACGCGGTCACGCTCGCGGCGCTCTTCGGCTACGCGGTGCGCCGGCTTCCCCGCCAGCTCGGACCCGGCCCGATCGCCCCGGGGGCAGGCGGCCGCCTGATGCGGTTCGCCTTCCCCCTCCTCGTCGCGGGGGCGATGGCGAGCCTGGCCGGGTTCGGCGACACGCTCGTGCTCGGCGCCTACCACCACCTTCAGGTGGCGACGTACACCGCGTCGCTGACGCTCGCGCGCCTGCTGCAGGTCGGCATCAACGCGGCGGCGTACATCTACCTCCCCGTCGCGGCCCGGTTCCGCCGGCGCGACAACTCGCAGGCGATCCGCCTCACCTACGCCACGGTGACGAAGTGGATGGTCCTCCTCTCGCTGCCGCTGTTCCTCCTGTTCGTCGTCCTGCCCCAGCGGTCCCTCGACTTCGTCTACGGACCGACCTACGCGGCGGTGCTCGTGCCGCTCCAGATCGCCGTCTCGGGGGCGTTCCTCGCCACCCTCTTCGGCCCCGGGGCGACGACCCAGGTCGTCTACGGGCGGGTCCGGCTGCTCGCGTACAACTCCGCGGCGGCGGGGTTCGCGGACGTCGGGATCGCCTTCGCCCTCGTACCCCGATTCGGCGCGGTCGGCGCGGCGATCGCCTGGGGGTCGGCGAACGTCCTGTACGCCGGCCTCTGCCTCATCGAGGTCGCCCGGCACGACGCCGTCCACCCGTTCCATCGGCACTTTGCGGTCCCGCTGTTCGCCACGCTGATCCCGATCGGCCTGCTCCTGGCGGTCTTCCGTACCTCCATCCCGGCGTGGGCGCTCCCTCCGATCGGCCTCGCCGCTGCCGGGGCGTTCGTGCTGGCCGTGGTCGTCTCGGGGAGCCTCGACGACGGCGACCGGCTACTGCTGGGGGCGGTCGAGGGGCTGATCGGGCGCCCCGTCCCGTTCGTGCGGCGCCTCGCCCGTTGGTCCCGGCGACGGCGTCCGAGTCCCTGACGGTGCCTCGTCCGCCCCGGGCCGCGTCGTACGGGCGTGATCGATCAGGAGGAGGAGCACCCCGCCGCCCAGCAGGAAGAACACGTACTCCGCGACGGAGTTCGCCACCGCGACGTCCCCCGCGGCGTCCGCGATCGCCGCGACGACGAGGAGGAGGAGGGCCCCCCCGATCGGGTACCTCGGATCGAGCCGCGTCGCCACGGAGTAGATCAGGTACGCGACGAGCAGGGCCAGGAACAGGAGGGGGTATGGAGGGGACATCGGTCCGGCCCCCCCGACCCAGCGGGGAGCCCAAATCGTTTCGCCGAGGGGGCACGGAGAACCGAGCCGCCACCCCCGACGTATAGCCCGGCTCGAGTCTCGTCAGCTTTACATAGACCCGCTCGCATCAGAAGCGTGTCGGGCCGTTCGTGCCCGACGCACATGACGGAGTCCGGTCGTCGTCGCATCGTCCCGCTGGGCCTGGGCCTGGCGATGCTCGCGGTCGTGATCGCGGCAGCGCTGGTGCCGAACGCGGGAACGGTCGCCGCCGCGCCCACGACCGACTACGGCCAGTCCCCTTCCAGCTCCCCGTCGATCCCCGCGTGGGAGTACGCTTCCATCGGCGCGATCGTGGTCCTCGGCCTGCTGGTCGGCCTGTTCGTGGTGATGCGCCGGCGCCGCCGCCCGCCCCCCGAGAGCTGGCAGGGACCGTCCGGTCCGTCGTCCGGGGCGCCGCCGAGCGGAGCGATGACGTCCGCGCCGTCCCCGCCGCCGCCCGAAGAGCCGGCCGCCGCCAGCTACGTGGAGATGCCCGAGGACGTCGGCTCGCCACCCCCCGCGCTTGGCACGCCGCCCGCCTCCGCCGCCGCCGGCGCTCCGAGCGAGGCCGAGCCGGACATCGATTCCCTCATGGCCGAGCTCGACAAGATCTCCGGGGAGATCCTGAAGCGGACGCCGAAGAAGGGAGCGCCCCCGAGCTCGCCCGACGATGCGGACGACGGCCCGACCGGCTGAGTCCACCCCCGCCGCGAACGCTAAGGCCCCGCTGCCGGTGAACCGGTCGATGTCCGATCCTTCGCTCTCCTCCTCGGACGAGGCCCTGCTGCGTTCGCTGCGCGACGCCGTCGCCCGCGCTCCGGCCCGCCCCCGGGAGATCGAGGTCGGGATCGCGCTCTCGATCGTCCTCGGCCGCCTCCGTCCGGCGGTCTCGTGCGGCGGCTGCTCGACCCCGCTCGAGTTCGACGGGATCCCCGCGCGCACGAACGTCGGCCTCGCCACCCCGTTCCGGCTGATCGTCGACCCGACGGTCCGATCGTAGGCGGGTCGACGCCTGGTGACGCTGAGCCTGGTCGGGACCGTCGTCGACTGGACGATCAACGTCCTCGCGATCGTCGGCCTCCCGGGGCTGTTCGCCCTGATGACGATCGAGAGCTTCGGTCTCCCGCCGCTCCCGAGCGAAGTGATCCTGTCGTTCGCGGGTTTCCTCGTCGCCGAGGGGAAGATGCCGCTGGACGGGGCGATCGCGGCGGCCCTCGCGGGCGGGGTCGTCGGGTCGTATCTCGCGTACTACGTCGGCCGCTGGGGCCGGACCCAGGTGCTCGGGCGGGGGATCGGATTCCTTCGGCTCGAGGAGCGCCACCTCGCCCGGATGGATGCGTTCTTCGCTCGGCGCGGGGAGCTCACGGTCCTCGTCGCGCGCCTGCTCCCGATCGTGCGCAGCTACGTGAGCTACCCCGCCGGCGCGTCGCGGATGAATCCCGTGAAGTTCGGCCTCTACACCCTCGTCGGCGCGACGCCGTTCACCCTCGCCCTCCTCTACGTCGGTTTCGTCCTCCGGTCGCACTGGGAGGTGGTCACGTCGTACTTCCGGGACCTCGACCTCATCGCCGGGGCCGCGCTCGCCGCGGCGGCCGTCTACGGGATCCTCCTCGTCGCCGGGGTGCTCGTCCCGGGGTGGCCGCCCCGCCGGCGTCCCAGGACCCCGCCGACGCCGGCGGCGGGGCCGCCGCCGGGGAGCTAGGCCCGAACCGACCGCTCCGCGCGCGAGCGCGGGGAGAACTCCGGGACGACGACGCGGCCGTCGGTCGCTCCGACGTACTCTCCGCCCCGCACGATCGCGACCCCGTCCCGCCAGTGCTCGACGGGGAAGATCGCCTCGTGGCCCTCGAACGCCGTCCAGCCGCAGGGGGCGTGCAGCCCGCGGGCGTGGAGCCGACGCCGTTCCCGGAAATCCACCACCAGGAGGTTGGCGCGGTGGCCGGGGGCGATCCGTCCGATCGGTTGCCCGAGCCATCGGGCCGGTCGATCGCACGCCGCCCGGAGGAGGACCTCCAGCGGGAGATCGCCCGCGCGGACGCGCGCCAGCATCAGGGGAAGGGCGGTCTCGAGGCCGGGCATGCCGCTCGGGGCGCGGTCGAATCGGAGCTGCTTCGTCTCGGCCGGGTGCGGGGCGTGGTCGCTCGCAAGGCACGGCACCTCCCCCCGGCAGAACGCCGCCCAGAGGGCCGCACGGTCGACCTCGCTCCGGAGGGGAGGGTTGACCTTGAACCGCGCGTCGGCCCCCGGGCGGGCAGAGAGGAGCAGGTGGTGCGGGGTCGCCTCGAACGACCGGCCCTCGGAGCGGAGGCGGGGGACGGAGGCCGGCACGGTGACGTGCGCCACGTGCAGCCGGACGGTCGACGGCGCCCGCGCGAGCAGTTGCAGCGCCTGCGCTTCCGCCGACGGCGGTCGGTGCGCGTTCCACTCGACCGGATCGGCCGCGTCGACCCGGTCGTCGAACGCCCCAGGGTCCTCCGCGTGGACGGCCAGGGGCAGGTCAGTCTCGGCGATCGCACGGAGGATCCCGTCCCGCGCCTCCGCGGTCGGTGGGTCGGCGATCCCGGTCGTCGGGCTCAGGAACAGCTTGAACGCCCCGGCCCGTCGGGCGAGGTCCGCCACCGATCGGGGGGAGGTCGGCAACCCGTAGAGCAGGACGTCCACCGCAGCGCGCCCACGGACCTTCGCCTCCTTCTCTTCGAGACGGTCGAGGCTCGTGACGGGAGGCTCGGTGTTCGGCATCTCTCCGACCAGGCCCACGCCCCCGTACGCCGCCTCGACCGTGCCCGCGGCGATCGTTTCCCCCGCCCCGCCGGGCTCGCGCAGGTGCACGTGAAGATCGGTCGCTGCGGGCACGATCACCCGGTCGCCGACGTCATGACGGACCCGGCCGGACCGGACGCGCCCGACCGACTGGATCCATCCGTCCTCGTCGATCGCGATCTCAACCGGCTGGAGCCGGCCGTGCACGACCGCGCGGCCGACGAGGACGGTCGCCGGCGGCCCGGCCGGCGCGTCCGGTCCCCCCGACGAGAGCGGCCGGGTCGACGAGGGCATCGGCGGCCCGGACACGGGGCCCCGTAAAGAAGGCGGCGGGCCCGGCCAAAGCCGTTTTCTCTCAGCGGTCGTCCGCGGAGCGTGGGCCGACCGGCGCGCCGGAGACGGACGCGGACGTACGCCGAGAGCGGCGTCGACCGCTCGGCGATCGGGGAAGCGCTCGCCGCGCTGCTAGCGGCGGCGCGGGCCCGGGCGCCCCCCAGCCACGGACGGCCCGTGCCTCTCCCCGGCCACTACGCCGGGCTGCTTCGGATCGGACGGGAGACGATCGCCGTAACCACCGACACGGTCGGCACCAAGGTCCTCCTCGCCGAGCTCCTCGATCGCTGGGAAGAGGTGGGGGAGGATCTGGTCGCGATCAACGTCAACGACCTCGCCGCCGTCGGGGCCCGGGCCGCAGGGATCGTCGACACCCTCGTGTGCGCCCGCCCCGACCCGCTCCGGTTCCGCGCGATCGGACGGGGGATCGCCCGGGGGCTCACGGCGGCCCGGTGCTCCCTGCTCGGCGGGGAGACGGCGGTCGTCCCGGATCTCGTTCGGGGCCTCGACCTCGGAGCGACCGCGATCGGGTTCCTGCCCGGCGGCCGTCGCCCGGTGACGGGGCACCGCATCCGGCCCGGCGACGTGGTGCTCGGGATCCCCTCGTCCGGGGCCCATGCGAACGGGTTCACGCTCATCCGACGGATCCTTGCCGAATCGCGCGTCGACCCGCGCCGTCCCCGCCCGGGCGGCCGGGGTCCCGTGGGCGCCGAGCTGCTGCGCGCGACCCGCACCTACACGGAGGCGATCGACGCCGTAGCGGATCTTCCGTCGGTTCACGGCTTCGCGCACATCTCGGGGGGAGGGGTCCGAAACCTCGTCCGGCTCCACCGGAGGGTCCGGTTCGAGCTGGACGGCTGGCCGCCGGTCCCCCCCTTGTTCGACTGGCTCCAGGCGGTCGGCGGCGTGTCGGACGCGGAGATGTTCCAGACGTTCAACATGGGAGTCGGCTTCGCCGTCATCGTCGCGGCGCGCTCGGTCGATTCCGTGCGGGCCGAGCTCGCGCGCGGCGGGGCGCCGGATACGGTGGCGATCGGTCGGATCGTGCCCGGCCGGGGTGTCACGCTGCCGGACCGCCGGCTGGTCTACGACGGCTACGCGTAGCGGTCGGCCCGGCGGACGTTCGGACGATGACGGCCGCGGTCCGGACCCCGCCGGCCCCGGAGGGCGGGACGTCCCGTCGGCGCGCCGGGTCGGTCGCGCTCGCCGTGGGGGCGGCGCTCGGGTGGGCGTCGTACTACCTGTTCGTCCTCTGGGACAGCCCGGGAACGGCCCCGTCGGCGATCCTGTTCTATCCGTTCGCCTTCGGCGGGCTCGCCTTCGGGGTCCTCGCGGCGGCGACCGGGGTCGGGGGCGCCTTTCTCCGACAGTGGCTCAACCCCGCGGCGTACCTCCGCACCGCACTGATGCTCGCGATGCAGCTGTCGGTGCTCGCATCGACCTACCTCGCGGGGCCGGTCGTCGCCGCGCTCCTCTCCCTGATCGGGGACGTCGTCGTCACGCCGATCCTGGCGGCCGCCCTGTTCGCGGGACCCCGCGCCGCGTTCCGACGGCCGGCGCTGCTCGTCGGCCTGATCCTCAGCCTCAGCGGAGGGACGCTCGCGATCGTCGGCGGCCACCGGATCGCCGCCGTGCACGGATGGGGGTGGGTCGCGATCTTCGGCGCTCCCCTCGCGGTCGGGCTGTACTTCCTCCTCGCCGCGCGGGCCTCGGACGAGGCTCCGAACACGGCGGTCGTCGGTCAGTCGATGGTCGGGGCTGCGCTGGGGGCGGGTGCGGTGGCTCCCTGGGTCCCCGGAGGGTGGGCCGGGCTCGCTCGACTGTCGGCTGTCCCCACCAGCCTCCTCGCGGTGAACGGGCTCGTGAGCTTCTTCGCGGCCCCGCTCCTCTACTTCGCCTCGATCCGCCGAGAAGGGATCGTGCTGCCGCCGATGCTGATGACGGCGATCCCGATCTTCACCCTCGCCTTCTCGGTCGGCGTGCTCCACCAGCCCGCCCCGGGGCTCGCCCTGCTCGGGATCCCCATCGCCGTCGTCGGCGCAGTCCTCACGCTGCGGGCGATCGCGCCCGCGTCGACCCCGGAAGAGCGGTGGGGGCCGGCGGGCGCGTGAGCCGACGCTACGGCGGGTCGGACGCGCCGAGCGTCGTCTGGCGGCGGCGCGCCCGCTTCGCGACCTCGGCGACGGGCGTGTCGAGCGACGCCGGCGGCGCGCCCGCGGCGGTCCGGTCGCTCGCCCGCGGACCCGTCTCCGACGAGTCGGCCGCGCCGAGCCGCTGCTGGTGGCTCCCCCGGAGGAGGGCCGCGGCGTCCCAGTCGAACACCTCCGTCACCCGGGCGAGCGTCTGGGCGACGCGGTCGGCGTAGTACCCCCAGTCCGGCTCCTTCGGGAACGCCCGGCCGTCGACCCACGGTTCGACGTCCTGCGGGCTCTTCCGGGAGTCGGTGACGATCCAGGCGACCCGCATTCCCGGAACGACGTCGTACCCCTCCTCCTTCAGCTGGCGGTAGACCCGAAGGAACGGGAGGGCGTCGCGGGTCGATTCGTTGTACTCCCCCTCGGCCCGCACGGATCGGGAGATGACGAGCCGCTCGATGGGGACCGCGCGGTTGCGGACCGTCTGCACGAGCTCGCGCGATCGTCGGATCGCGCCGTCGGTGTCCCCGCGCAGGACGAGGTCGAACACCTGCAGGAGCGCCTCCGACTGGTAGTCGAAGGCGTCGGTCCGGCGCGTCTCGTAGCCGCGGATCACGAGCTCCTCCCGCGGCCAGACGGTCCGGCCCACGTACCGCTTCTTGGCGCCGTGCGAGAAGAACGTCTCGTAGACCGACTGGAACTCGAACGTGACCCCTTCGCGGCTGAACCGCTTCGCGACGGCTTCGCCGAACTCGCGGGCTCCCTCGAGCGTCGGCACGGGGGCCCGGACGAACACCGAGTCGGTGTCGGAGTAGACGACCTCGCAGCCGTCCGCCTCGAGCTGCCGGATGATCGACGTGATCGCCTCCCGGGCGAACGCGGTGATCGCCGAGCCGATCTCCTTGTTCGTGAAGCGGTAGAAGCTCGAGGCCAGCACTCCGTAGAACGAGTTCATCAGGATCTTGACCGCGTTCTGAAGCCCGTCGTAGTACTCCGCGACCTCGCGGGCGCTGGCGGCCCGACCGAGCGCCCGGAACCGGTCGCGGTCCGCGAGCAGCTCGGTGAGGATCTCCGGGATCAGCCCCCGACGCACGTCGGGGGTGACGAACCGCGCGCCGCTCGGGGCGACGGTCCGCCCGTCGGGCGAGAGGGTCGTGAAGCAGAGGTTGCGGGCGATGATGATCGACGGGTACATCGACTTGAAGTCGAGCGTGACGACCCACGGATGGATCCCCGCGCGGATCGCGTGGACGTAGCCGCCTTCGATCGGACTGTCGCGGCCGGCGTGGTGGCTCGGCGGCACCCCCACGCCCCGCGCATCGGCCCGAGGGATCAGCATCGCGTCGATGTACTGCGACGTCCGACCGTTCAGGCCCTCTTCGAGCGGGAGGTGGGCGACGGTGGCGAGATCGGTCCCCCGATCGATCGAACGGAGCCGGGCGAGGATGCGCAGCGCGAGGTCGGCGTCGTGCTCGCAGTACTCCATCACCCGCGCCGGGTCCTTGACCCACTCCTCCGAGATGTTCCGCCGGTCGACATCGAGCTTGGAGTCGTTGAGGAGCGTCCGGGCGACGAACTGGAGGGACTCCTGCTTCGGCTTGAGGTCGCGACGGGCGAACCACCACGCGTCGGCGACGACCCGGCCGGTGATCCGCCAGAGGCGGTCGCCCATCTCCCGCGGTCCGGACCGGTCCCGCCCGAGGGGGAAGGCGGGGATCCCGACCGCCTTGACCCGCTCGTCGAGCAGCGGCAGGTCGTAGCCTCCGATGTTGTAGCCGGTGATCACGTCGGGGTCGTCCTCGACGAGGAATCGGGCGAACTCCTCGAGGATCGCCTTCTCGCCTCCGCTCCCGAACCGGAACGTGCGGCGGGGGCGACCGCCGCCGTCCGCGACACCGCAGATCGTGAAGATCGTCCGCTCTCGGATCGCGTTCTCGATGTCGAACGACAGGGTCCGCAGCGCCGGGCGGAACGGCTCCACCGGGCGGATGTCGCGTCCGTCCGTCGTGAGCACCCGGACGACCTCCGGAACGGAGTATCGCTCGCGGACCTCGGCCGGCTCGTCCTCGGCGTCGAACGCGACGCAGAGCCCCAGGTGCTTGTCGTACAGGAACCGGTGGACGAACGGGATGTCGCAGGCGAGCACGCTCGCCTCGTCCCCGCGCCGCCGGTATCGCTCGCGATACTCCGGGACGAGCCACGGCTTGCGGATCGTCACCCGGAGCGCCGGCCGGTCCCGACCGTCGATCCAGCGGGTCGTCGCGTCGAGCCGGACGACCTCGGGATCCTTCTCGAGGCGCTCCTTCGCCTCGGGGGCCGGTTCGGCGAGCTCGAAGTACGGCCGGAAGTCGTAGTAGCGGGCGACGAGAGTGCCGCCGTCCCGCGTGCGGCCGAACAGCTCGACGACGACCCCGTCCCCTTCGCCCCGGTACGATCCCCCGACCACGAACAGCTCGACGGACCGCACGCCCGAACGAGCCCGGCCGGCGATAAATCGGTTTAGACGGCGGTCGACCGCAGCCAGCGCCCCAGCGCCCCGACGTCGTTGGCCCACCGGTCGCGGAGCCGGCGCGAGCGGAACGAGGCGGCCGGGTGGATCATCGGGAACAGCGGTGGCGTATGACCCGGGCGCGGGGCGCCGGCCGCCCGCAGGACGGGGGGGGCCTGGGGGTCGAGCGACCGCAGCGCCCAGGCGCCCAGCGAGACGATCGCGGCGGGGCGGAGAAGGTCGAGCTGGCGGTCGAGGAACGGACGGCAGGTCGCCGCGGCCGCCCGGTCGAACCGATTCGCGGGCGGCCGGCATTTGAGGACGTTGACGATCCCGATCGCGTCCGGGGCAAGGTCGAGCGATCCGATCGCCGCGTCCAGAAGACGGCCGGAACGACCGACGAACGGGATCCCGGTCGCATCCTCGGCTGCCCCCGGGGCCTCGCCGACGAAGACGACCCGGGGCGCGGCCCCTCCGCGATAGACGACCGCACGGGTGCGCGAGCTCCCCAGCGGGCAGCGGCGGCACGCTCGGATCTCCTCCCCGAGCTCGGCGAACGCGGCCGATCGCCCGGCCGCGGAGCGAGGCGCGCCCGCCCGCGGGACGGGTCCGACCCCTCGCTGGACGCGCTCCGGTCGCCGCGACAGCTCGCTCTCCGCCGGACCCGCCCGGTCGGCGGTGCGAGTCGGCAGGGACCTTAAATAGGGACGCCTTGTGGCACGGCCCCTATCGACCGTCATGCCGCCCCCGTCCGGTCTTCACACTGCTGGCCGCCTGTCGGCCCTCCGTCAGCGTCGCCGCTGGTCGGACCGGTACTACAAGCGGCGGACGCTCCATCTCAAGGAGCGATCCGACCCGCTGGAGGGTGCCCCCCAGGGTCGAGGGATCGTCATCGAGAAGGTCGGCGTCGAGGCGAAGCAGCCCAACTCCGCCATCCGCAAGTGCATCAAGGTCCAGTTGATCAAGAACGGCCGTCAGGTCACGGCGTTCGCCGTCGGGGATGGCGCGATCAACTTCATCGACGAGCACGACGAGGTGATGGTCGAAGGGATCGGCGGCCGGATGGGCCGGTCGTACGGGGACATTCCGGGCGTCCGCTACAAGGTGATCCAGGTGAACGGTGTGTCGCTCGACGAGCTCGTCCGCGGACGCAAGGAGAAGCCGGCCCGATGAGCGGGAATCCCGAGACGTTCCAGGTGCCCGAGCCGCAAGGCGAGGACGCCGGTCCGATCGTCCAGCGGCCGCAACCGCCCGCCCCGCCCCCGTTCGCGCTCCCGCCGCTGTTCGGGAAGTACCCGTTCGAGGGCGTGGAGGTCCACGACCCCGGGCTGCTGCCGTACCTGTACCTTCACCCCGTCTACGCCCCGCACACTGAGGGTCGGCTCGCGGGCCGTCCGTTCCTGAAGGCGCGCATGCACCTGGTCGAACGGCTCGCGAACCACCTGATGAAGGGCGGGAAGTTCACGGGCAAGAAGTCGAAGGCGCTCGGCACGGTCCGCCGGGCGTTCGACGAACTCGCCGCGAAGGACGGCAAGAACCCCCTCCAGCTCCTGGTCGACGCGGTCGAGAACGCCTCGCCTCGCGAGGAGGTGACGCGGCTGCAGTTCGGCGGGATCTCCGTGCCGCGCGCCGTCGACGCCTCGCCGGCTCGCCGCCTGAACGTCGCGATCCGCAACCTCGCGCTCGGCGCGATCCAGGCATCCCACAAGTCCACGAAACCGATCCACACATGCCTCGCCGACGAGATCCGCCTCGCGGCCAAGGCGGACCTCACCGCGTTCTCCATCGGCCGGAAGGAAGAGGTCGAGCGCGTCGCCCAGTCGGCGCGCTAGGCCGGGACGGTTCGTCGATGACGCACATCCGGAGCGAGCTGGCGAAGGCCATCCCCGAGATGATGCGGAACGTCGACCGGATCCGCAACATCGGGATCGTCGCCCACATCCACCACGGGAAGACGACCCTCTCGGACAACCTGCTCGCCGCGGCCGGGATGATCTCGAACGAGCTGGCGGGCAAGCAGCTCTACCTCAACTTCGACGAGCAGGAGCAGGCCCGCCTCCTGACGATCAACAACGCGGACGTGACGATCGTCCACGAGTTCGAGAAGGAGAACTACCTGATCAATCTCATCGACACGCCCGGCCACGTCGACTTCGGCGGGGACGTCACGCGCGCGATGCGCGCGGTCGACGGCGCGATCGTGGTCGTCTGCGCCGTCGAGGGCGTGATGGCCCAGACCGAGACCGTGCTCCGGCAGGCGCTCCGCGAGAAGGTGAAGCCGACCCTGTTCATCAACAAGGTCGACCGGGCCATCAAGGAGCTGCAGCTGACGCCCGAGTCGCTCCAGAAGCGGTTCGGCACGATCATCGCCGAGGTCAACGAGCTGATCCGCAAGATGGCCCCCGAGGAGTTCATCGACGAGTGGTCGGTCGACCCGCGCAACGGGTCGGTCGCCTTCGGCTCCGGCTACGAGAACTGGGCGATCAGCGTCCCGTACATGCAGCGGACCGGCGTGAAGTTCCCCGACATCATCGACTTCGTCTCGACCGGCCGGTCGAAGGAGATCGCGCAGCGCGCGAAGATCAACGACGTCGTCTTCGACATGGTCGTCCGTCACCTGCCCAGTCCCCGGGTTGCCCAGAAGTACCGGATCCCGAACATCTGGAAGGGCGACACGGGCTCCTCCGTCGGCAAGGCGATGGTCGAGACCGACTCGGCCGGCCCGGCCGCGTTCATGGTCACCGACATCACGATGGACCCGAGCGCGGGGGAGATCGCGACCGGCCGCGTCTTCGCCGGCCGCCTCCAGAAGGGGATGGAGCTGAGCGTCGTCGGGACGAAGACGAAGAACCGGATCCAGCACGTCTCCCTGTTCATGGGCCCCGAGCGGCTGATGGTCGAGGAGGTCACGGCGGGCAACATCGCGGCCGTGATCGGGCTCTCGGACGCCTTCGCCGGGACGACGATGGCGGCCGACGCGGGGATGGCTCCGTTCGAGGAGATCCGCCACGTTTCCGAGCCCGTCGTGACGGTCGCCATCGAGCCGAAGCGGATGGCCGACCTCCCGAAGCTGATCGAGGTGATGCGGAAGGTCGCGAAGGAGGACGCCAGCCTCCGGGTCGAGATCAATCAGGAGACGGGCGAGCACCTCCTCTCCGGGATGGGCGAGCTCCACCTCGAGATCACCCAGTACCGGATCGTCAACGACTACAAGGTCGAGATCGAGGCGTCGAAGCCGATCGTCGTCTACCGCGAGCTCGTCCGCCACCCCGGCGGCCCGTTCGAGGGGAAGTCCCCGAACAAGCACAACCGGTTCTACTTCGAGGTCGAGCCGCTGCCCGCCCCCGTCGTCCAGGCGATCAAGGACGGCGAGATCCCGCAGGGGAAGTCGTTCAAGGACCTCAAGTCGCTCGTGACCCGGATGGAGCAGCTCGGCATCTCGCGCGACGAGGGCCGGGGCCTGGTCGCCGTCGAGGGGACGAACATCCTGTTCGACGTCACGAAGGGGATCCAGTACCTGAACGAGACGATGGACCTGATCGTCGACGCGTTCAAGGAGGCGATCAACCGCGGACCGCTCGCGAACGAGAAGGTCTACGGCCTCAAGGTCCGCCTCGTCGACGCGAAGCTGCACGAGGACTCGATCCACCGCGGTCCCGCCCAGACGATCCCGGCCGCCCGGTCGGGCGTCTACGGCGCGATGGTCCTCGGCGACCGCCTGCTGCTCGAGCCGTTCCAGAAGGTCACGGTCAACGTACCCCAGGAGGTCCTCGCCGGCGCGACCCGCGAGCTCCAGCGGCGGCGCGGCGAGATCCTCGATATGACGAGCGTCGGCGACCTGCAGACGGTGTCGGCGAAGGTGCCGGTCGCCGAGCTGTTCGGGTTCGCCTCCGACATCCGTAGCGCGACGGCGGGCAAGGTCCTCTGGTCGACCGAGTCGCTCGGTTTCGAGCCGGTCCCGGTCGAGCTCCAGCCGAAGGTCGTCGCCGAGATCCGCCAGCGGCGCGGCCTGAAGCCGGAGCCGTACGACGCCGCGTACTACGCCGGGTGAGCCGCGCCTCCGCCGAGGCCCTGCTCGCTCCTACGACAACCCGTAGTAGCTTTGGGTCCGCGTCCGCTCCGACGGCCGACGCGCGCCGGCCCCAGATGCTACTACTGACGGTAGTAGCTTAGGGGGACGCCCGGCGGGACGACCGCCCGGCGGGCGGCTCGTCCAGGGTCCGCTGTCCACGAGGGCGGGGCCCTTCGGCCGATCGCGAGCGAAGCGGCCAGGCGCCCTCGTGGTCGAGCAGCCACTTCTTCCGCCAGAGGCCAAGCCCGAAGCCGGTGATCGACCCGCCCTCGCCGACGACCCGGTGGCAGGGGATGACGATCGGGATCGGGTTCCGCCGCATCGCCCCGCCGACCGCGCGGGCCGCCCCGGCGTAGCCGGCCCGACGGGCGAGCTCGCCGTACGTGACGGTGCGCCCGCCCGGGACCTGGCGGAGCAGCGTCCAGACCTTCCGGTCGAACGTCGAGACCGAGTCCGGATCGACCTGCAGGTCGAAGTCGGAGCGCTCCCCCCGGAAATACTCCTGGAGCTGGCGGGGCGGGCTCCCGGCGGCGTACGGCGGCTTTCGACGTGCCGCCCCGGGCGGGACGCCGCTCTGCGGCAGCCCGTTCTCGAGGAGGTCGACGACGCGCACGCTCCCGTCGGCGTAGACGACCCGGAACGTGCCGATCGGGGTCGTGACGTCCGCGAACTCGGTCGTCCCGGCCATCGGCGCGGGACGGTCGCCCGGGCTTATCTCGGTTTCAACCCGAGGCGAGGCCGCTCGCCGTGATACGGAAATCCGCCGCCCCCTCGGGGCGCGCGCGGTGCTTCAGGAGGACGGCCCGCCGGCGGTCGCCGGGCAGGCGGTCGAACCGGAGGATCGTCTTCGCGGCGTGGCCGAGGAACGACCCGCCGACCGGCTCGAGCGTCCCGTCCCGGACGCTCCGCCACACCTGGTTCGTCAGGACGGCCGGGATCCCCGCGCGCGCGGCGGTCGCCACCAGGTCGGCGACCGAGAACGCGAGCGTCTGCCGGGCCCCGTCCTCGTCCGGTCCCGAGAGCGAGAGCCGGTAGAAGTACGTCCCCGAGTCGACGACGAGCAGCCCGACCGGGCGCTTTCCCTCGCGGGCAAGCGCGCAGGCGGTCGCGACGGCCTGCCGCTGCTCTTCGAGGTCCTTGGGCGTCGAGAGGAGGAACCGCTTCAGGATCCGCTCGAGGTCGTCGCCGGCGATCGCGCGGAGCCGGTCGACGCTCACTCCCTCCGTGTCGACGTAGAAGACCCACCGGCCCTCGCGGGCGACCCGGACCGCGACCTCGAGGCAGAACAGCGTCTTCCCGCTCCCCGCCTCCCCGTAGATCTCGGTGAGGCAGTCGGTCTCCAACCCCCCGCCGAGGAGCCGGTCGACCGAGCCGATCCCGGTCGGGAGCCGGTCGTCCGCCATCGCCCGGCCGAGGAGGCCGGGGGCTTAACCCCTCGGCCCTCGGCCGCCCCCGATCGGGTACGCCTCGCCGAGCTCGGGGAGCCGGAGGTGCGCCGAGGCGGCGGCGAACGCCTCGGGGTGCTCCGTGTGGATCGGGAAGAGGGTGCCCGGGCGGACCGAACGGATGATGTCGAACAGCTCGGAGCCGGAGGCGTGGCCGCTCGCGTGCATCTGGTGGAACTCAAGGCCGAAGTGGTCGAGCCAGTTGTGCATCACCCGGTCGTCGACGTCGTCCTCGCTGAACGGCTCGCTCATCGAGTGCAGGAACGGCACCCCTTTCGGCGGACGGAGGTCGATCAGCTCGGGGAAGTGCATCAGGTCGAGGGCGAGGAGGTACTGCGGACCGGCGCGGCGGACGTCCTCCGAGTCGATCGCCCCCTCGAGGAGCGGCTTCTCCCAGTTGAAGTAGCGCTTCTTCCGGCGGTGGTAGACCCGGATCCCGTCCGTGCGACCGGGCACCGGGACGCTCCCGGCGGGGAACCGGGGCGCGACGGTGGCGAGCAGATGGGCCGTCCGGGGCGAGACGACGAGGTCCCGGCCGCCGCCCCGGGCCGCCGCGTAGAGCGTGGCGAGCCGGTCGACGTCCCGCGGGTACGTGCAGGCGAGCGCGAGGCCCGGCCGCCGGGCGAGCAGGCGATCGGCCTCGCGCCGGACGCCCTCCTCGGTCAGGTTGTGCCGCGGATCCGGCCCGGCGCGCGTTCCCTCGATGAGCAGGGCGACCGGCTCGGCGTCGGCCGCCGCCCGGAAGAACGCGTGCGTGTCGGCGGCCCGGGGCCCGTGCTGGCGGAAATCGCCCGTGTAGACGAGCGTCCCCTCGGACGTACGCACGAGGAACCCGTACGCGAACGGGATCGAGTGGTCCACGGGGTACGGCGTCACCTCGATCCGCCCGAGGCGGACGGGCTCCCGGTCGCGGAACGTCCGCCACGGGTGGTCGCCGTAGCGCATCGCGGTCGTCGTGTCGATCGCCTCGAGCAGCGCCCGGGTGCCCTCGCCGAGGTGGACCGGGATCTCGGGGTGGAGGAGCGAGAGGTAGCCGGCGTGGTCGGCGTGCGCGTGGCTGACGAACACCGCGTCGACCGCGGGCGGGCTCTTCGCGCCGTCCGCGTCGCCGAGCGCTTCGGGCGCGTAGAGGCCCTCCAACGGGGGGACGAGGCCGAACTCGAGGAGATCCTTCGCCGGGCTCGTCGACCGGGGCTGCAGGTAATCGACGTAGTACTGCTCGAACTTCGGGGAGAACGACGGCCCGAAGTCGAAGAGCACGCGGTCCGAACCGTCCTGGATCAGGATCTTGTTGCCTCCGATCTCCCGCACCCCGCCCAGGAACGTGACGGTCGGACGCGACATCCGCCCCTCGAGGCGGCCCGGGTTGAAACGGTTTAGTCCGGGGCCCCGCCCCCGCGGGGCGAAGCCGTTACGGTCTCCGGTCCCACGCGGCCGGCGATGGGGTTCGCCTACGTCGGGATCCGGGTGACGGAGCTCGAGCGATCGATCCGGTTCTACACCCGCGGGCTCGGATTGGTGGAGGCCGACCGAGGGACGATGGCGCACGGTGGGCGGTGGGTCGCCCTCCGCGACCCCGTGACGAACGCCGAACTCGAGCTCAACTACTACCCGCCGGGCCACCCGTACGCGACCGCGTACGTGCCGGGGGAAGGGCTCGACCACCTGGGATTCCAGGTCCACGATGCCCGGGCGTCCGTCGAGCGGCTGCGGGCGATGGGCGCCCGCGTGGCCGTGGAGCCGTGGCTGGAGGAAGGGCGGTGCTGGATCGGGTTCGTCGAGGACCCGGACGGGCTCTGGGTCGAGCTCGAGAGTCCCGTGAAAGGGGCCGCGCCGACCCCTACCGCGCCTTCAGCACCTTCTTGACGTTCGGGTGCTCCTTCGTGAAGATCTTCCCGCCGCAGTTGTCGCACCGGACGCCGAACAGGTTCGCGTCCGACGGGAGCGCCTCGCCGCAGCGGATACACCGGAACATGCGACCGTCCTTCGACCGGCGCCCGCGGGCTTAACTCTTGCCCGGCCCGGGCTCGCGCTCCGCCCGGCTGATCGGGGGCGGCGGGGCGAAGACGTAGGCGTTCGAGGCGTAGCGGGTGCCGCAGCGACGGCACTCGTAGATCCCGCTCGCGACCCGGCCCAGGGTCGTCGTCGCGCACCGGGGGCACGCCGACGGACGGCCCTTCGCCCGGTCGATCTCGAGGACGCGGCGGCGGATCCGGATCCCGTAGCGGGGGCCCATCCAGCCCGTCGCCCCGACCTTCTTCGTCCGCTTGCTCACGTCCGACCTCCCTTCACCAGCGCCCGGAGCCGGTCCCCGTGGACGAACGCACGTCGGACGACCGATTTGACGTCATCGGGGGAGAACGCCCCGACCAGGCCCTTCTGCATCGCCACGACCCGCCCGGTCTCGTCGGTCGCGACCGTCAGCCGGCCCTGGGCGGCCTGCTCCTCGTCGAACGTCGGGTCGACCACGATGCTGTCGCCGAGCCGGACGAACGTGCACTCGATCGGGAGGTGCTGGACGTCGAGGGGCTGGTCGTCGTCGGCGATCCCGAACCGCTTCCTCGGCAGCGTCGCGTGGCTCAGCGCCGTCACGGCGGCGAGGAGCGCGGTGTCGATCAGGTTGCCGCCGTGGCTCAGGACGTGCATGTCGACGTAGCAGACCCACGTCTTCTCCGCCGGGGTGACGCACAGCTTGGTGAGGTCGATCGTCTCGGCCGCGCGGATGGCGCGGTCGACGACCCGGGAGACCTCGATCGCACCGGGCTGGGGCGGGCCGGGCTCGAACGTCGGGCTCGACAGCGGGACGAGCTCGGCGTTCGTCGTCAACACCCCCGCGTTCGGCGTGTCGGGGAACGGCTTGCCGGGCTCCAACTTCACGCCGCACAGCACCGTCGTGTCGCCGACGCGGGCGAGCGCGCTCCCGTCGGCGGTGACGACGAACCCCGGGTCGAGCACGATCGGCCGGTACTCGTCGAGCCCGCGGCCGTCGACCCGCTTCCCCGAGGCGGCGAGATCGAGGATGTGCGTCGTCTGGATGTCGGCCGTCACCTCGTCGCTCACGGGGTCGCCTCCATCGGCGTGACGGCGTAGCGGGTGCGCAGCGCCGCCTTCATCTTCTCGTAGATGTCGCGGCAGCCGCCGACGCCCAGCTCGAGGGCGCGGCCGAGCTCCTCCTCCGTCATGTGCCCCTCCATCTGGAGCAGCACGAGACGGCCGGACTGCGGGACCAGCGCTAGCGGGAGGTCGGCCTCGCCGAAGTTGTCCTCCTCCTTCTTGAGGTCGAGCGCGATCGCGCCCGCCACCTTGCCGACGGCGACCGCCGGCAGGAGGTCGACCATCGGGATGCCGGCGTCCGCGAGGGCGACCGACGCGGCGACGAGGCCGGCGCACCGGGTGCCGGCGTTCGCCTGCAGCACCTCGATGTAGACGTCAATGCTCGTCCGCGGGTACTCCTCGGTGAAGACGACCGATTGGAGCGCCTCGCCGATGACCTTCGAGATCTCCTGCGAGCGGCGGTCGAGCCCGGGCCGCTTCCGCTCGTCGACCGAGAACGCCGCCATGTTGTACTTGCACTGGATCACGGCGCGATCGTTCTGCTGGAGGTGGCGCGGGTGGACCTCGCGCGGCCCGTAGACCGCGGCCATCACCTTGTTCGCCCCCCACTCCACGAACGCCGAGCCGTCCGCCTGGCGCAGCGGACCGGCCTGGATCTGGATCGGCCTCAGTTCGTCCAATCGCCGTCCGTCGATCCGACGCCCGTCGGGCGTCAGCAGGACGGGAACCTCTTTCGCTCCCACGCTTCCCATCGTCTTCCTCCTGGATTCTCCGTTACTCGTCCTCGGGCGGGCCGAACGCGGCGTCGTCGTCGTCGACCCCGCTCCCCTCGCCGATACCCGCCGGGTCGACCGCCGGCTCGGGCGGCTCGCCCTCGGGCGGATGGCCGATCGGCGCGCCGGCCGACGCGGTCGGGGTCGTGGCGAGCAGGTAGCTTTCGACCCGGCTCGTCAGCCCCGAGCGCTGGCCGTTCTCTTCGATCATCCGCAGCACGTCCGTAACCCGCCGGATCGCCTCGGGCGACCCGTCGACCCAGACGCGGCCGTTCTGGCCGATCGCGACGTGCGCGCCGGTCTGCTGCGTGATCGTCTGGATCATCGAGCCGCCGCGGCCGACCAGCCGCGGGATCCGGGCCGGGGAGATCCGGACGAGCGTCCCGCCGTCGAGCTTTCCCAGGCCCTCGCCGATCATCGTGACGCCGATCCGGCCCGTCGCCTCGAGGTTCTCGACCTGGACGACGACCGAGTCGCCGACCCCCAGGTACCGATCGGTCTCGCCGATCTCGACCTTCCACGGCGCGCCGGTCATGTGCAGCGGCGCCCACCGCGGAGCGCCGATGTCGAGGAGCCAGAACGTCGTTTGGACGTCCGTCACCGTGCCGATGACGACATCCCCGGCCTTGGGGATGTACCGCCCCGACAGGGGAACGACGCGGAGGAACGGCGGCCGCTCGGAGAGGAGCCCGAGCTGGCTCGCGTAGAGCTTCCCGCCCATGCGGTAGGTGCCGGGACCGGGTTTGAGACCGCGGCCCGGCAGCTCCTCGCCGGGGAGAACTAGTACTCTGCCTTCGGAAGGATGCGAGGGGTTCCCCTCGCGGCCGGGGCCCCGGGGGCCCGGTCGATGACCTCTGGACATATTGCCTGCTGCACCGGCCCGCTCGACCGAGGTGCGCTATTTAACCAAAGCGGTCTCGGCGGCGCCCTTCGTCCGTGCGCTGAGCTTCTCGTACAGCTCCGTCTGCACGCCGGCGGGGATCTCGACGATCCCGCTCCACGACCCGTCGCCGAGCCACTCCTCCGAGAGGAGGCGACCGATCCCCTTCACCTCCCCGATCACGCGCGGGTAATGCTGGGCGGGGAGCCGGATCTTCACCTTCACGACGTCGAGCCGGATTGGGATCAGCGGGCGGAGTTTCGCGAGGACGTCCTGCATCTGGGCGTCGACCGAGCGGAACGGGTCGATGTGGACCTTCGCCTCCTCCATCGCCGCCTCGATCCGGGCGGGCGGATGGGGGGCGCCGGTCTGCGGGTTCATCGCGTTGCGGGCGATCGTCGCGACGATCTGCTTGCGCTTCGCCTCCTGCAGGCGGTGGCGCTGCTCGGTCGTGACCTGGACCTCGCCCTTGAGGACGATCTGCCGCGCGATCTCGGCCAGGACGCGAGTGTGGAACGTCTTCTCGAGGTGCTCCTCCGAGATCTTGTCGCCCTTCTTGGCGTCCTTGAACACCTGTTCGAGCGCGAGCTTGTCGGAGAGGTCGACGGGCTTGCCGTCCTTCAGGTCCTGGACGGCCTGGGGGTCGACGAGGACCTCGAACCGGGAGCCCTGCGTCTCCCACCGCGCGATCACCGCGTCCTCGACCTTCACCATGGGAAGGTCCCGGCCCGTCCTACGACCGGCCGCTCCGGGGCGGGCTGCCGCCGCCGGGCGGGAGGCGAGCGACGAACTTCTGGATCTCGTCCGAGCCGAACCGGGTCATCCCCTCGTCCCGCTCGACCGTGCAGACCTCGACCTGGGCCAGGTTGCCGGACTCCTCAAGCCCCGCCCGCAGCGCTTCGAGCGCCAGGAGGACGGCGGCGTCCCGGTCGAGGCCGGGCTTGAACTTCTGCTCGAACACCTCCATCACGGGGCCCTTGTTGCCCCCGGTGCTCGCGGCCTTGAAGCTGGTGAGCGAGCCGGACGGCTCGGTCTCGAACAGATGGATCCCCGCGTCGTCGTAGCCCCCGACCAACAGCGCGGTCCCGAACGGACGCACGCCGCCGAACTGGGTGTACTGCTGCTTGTAGTCGCAGATCCGCCGGACGAGCAGCTCGACCGTCATCGGCTCGGCGTACGTGACGCGGTTGACCTGCGCGGCGAGGCGGGCGTAGTCGACGAGGACGCGCGCGTCGGCGACGAGGCCGGCGGTCGCGCAGGCGATGTTCTCGTCGATCTGGTGGATCTTCTCGAGGCTGGACGGCTCGGCGAGCCGGGGGTTCGGGATCCGCCGGTCGGCGATCAGCACGACCCCGTTCGCGTAGACGACCCCGGCGGTCGTCGCCCCGCGGCGCACGGCCTCTCGGGCATACTCGACCTGGAACAGGCGGCCGTCCGGCGAAAAGACGGTGATCGCCCGGTCGTATGCCATCTGGCCGGGTTGCATCTCCATGCACGCCGCTCCGGGGCGGGCACCGAGGTCCCCCTTATAACGCCCGCGCGGGAGGTGGCGTCCTCGTCAGCCGGTTACGGCGGGCCCGCGCGCGGAACCGCCCCCGGCCCGACAACCGTAAGAGCCGTGCGCGGCCCGGGCAGCCGATGACGGAGCCGGGCGACGCGCCGGGGGCCCCGCGGGCGCACCGGCTGGCCGGGGCGACCTCGACCTACCTTCGCGCGGCGGCGGAGCAGGCGATCGACTGGCACCCGTGGGGGACGGACCCGTTCGACCTCGCCCGCCGTTCCGGCCGCCCGGTGCTCCTCGACATCGGCGCGTCGTGGTGCCACTGGTGCCACGTCATGGACGAAACGACGTACGCGGACGCCGAGGTCGCTCGCCTTTTGGGCGAACAGTTCGTCGCGGTCAAGGTCGACCGGGACGAGCACCCGGAGGTCGACCGACGCTACCAGCGGCAGGTGGGGGCCCTGACGGGCGAGGGCGGGTGGCCGCTCACCGCCTTCCTCACCCCCGACGGCGAGGTGTTCCTCGGGGGGACGTTCTTCCCTCCGACCGATGGCCACGGACGGCCGGGTTTCCGCCGACTTCTCCGCGAGGTCGCCCGGCTCTGGAAGGACGAGCCGGAACGGATCGCGGAGAACGCCCGGCACGTTCGGGATGGGCTCCGCCGCCTCCGGGACGCGCGCCCGGGATCCGGCCGCGCCCCCGCGGCGTTCGCCGCGGCCGTCGTGGCCGAGATCCGAGCCAGTGCCGACCCCGTGCACGGAGGGTTCGGCGGGGCGCCCAAGTTCCCGCACCCGACGGCGATCGCGCTGCTCCTGCACGACGACTTCCTCGCGTCCGACGGAGGGAGCGCGCGGCTGGCGCAGGAGGCGCTCGTGGCCCTTGCCGACGGCGGGATGTACGACCAGGTGGGCGGCGGCTTTCACCGGTATTCGGTCGACGCGGGCTGGCACATCCCGCACTTCGAGAAGATGGCGGTCGACAACGCCGCCCTGCTCGGGGTGTTCGCGGACGGGCACCAGCGGTTCGGCGACGTCCGGTTCGCCGAGGTGCTGCGGGGCACCCTCGGGTGGGTGCGCGAGGTGCTCGGCGACCCCGCGGGGGGCTGGGGGGCGAGCCAGGACGCCGACAACGCCCCCGGCGACGACGGCGGGTACTTCACGTGGAGCCGGGCCGAGCTCCGGGACGCGCTCGACCCGATGGAGCTCCGGTTCGCGCTGCGCGCCTTCGGGGTTGGCACGGAAGGCCAGATGCCGCACGACCCGGACCGGAACGTGCTGTTCCGCCTGCTGCCGCCGGACGACGCCGCCGCCGGGCTGGAGCTGGGCGCGGCGCCGCCGGCGGCGCTCCTCGAGGTCCTGCGGAAGCTCAAGCGGGCGCGCGACCGGCGCCCGGCGCCGCAGGTCGACCGCGCCTTGTACGCGGACCTCAACGGCCGAATGATCACCGGGTTCGCTCGCGCAGCGCCCCTGGTCGGGGATCCGGGCGCGCTCGCCGAGGCCTGCCGCGCGGCGGACCGCTGGCTCGACCGGGCGTTCCGACCCGAGCAGGGGATCGGCCATCGACTCGGCCCGTCGGGTGGTGAGGGTTTCGGTCTCCTGGAGGACCAGGTCGCTTTCGCCGCGGGGCTGATCGAGCTCGCCGCGGCGACCACCGAGCGGCGATACGCCGACGCCGCGGGGAGCCTGCTCGGGCTCGTCGACCGGGAGTTCCGGGGAGAGAGCGGGCTCCTCCGCGACCTCGCCCCCCGGCTCTACGACGGGCCGGCGGTCGGCCAGATCGGGGAGCCGGCGTACCCGCTCGAGGACACGCCGCACCTTTCGGCGAACTCGGCGGCCGCCCTCGCGTTCCTTCGCCTCGGGGCGCTCCTGCACGACGACAACTGGACCGAGAAAGGTCGGGGGCTCCTCGCGCCGCTGGCCGCCCGGCTCGGCGGAGCCGGACTGTTCGGCGCGGGCGCCGCGGTCGCGGCGACCCTCGCCGGCGTGGAGCCAATCACCGTCGTGATCGACGGGAACGGCCCCGAGGCGGCGGCGCTGGAGGCGGCGGCCCGGAGTACGTGGCACCCGAACGCCTTCGTCTATCGCGGGAGCCCGCCCGCCCCGTTCGCCTCGACCGCTACCCCGACCGGCGGTTCGGGGGGCGCCCGCGCGCTCGTGTGCGCGGGGACCTCGTGCGATCCTCCGGTGCGCGAACCCGCGATGCTCCGGGAGCGGATGCGGGCCCGTCGGCCGGCCCCGCCAGCGTCGGGATGACCCCCAGGTCGGTCCCGTCGAGCAGGTAGGCGCGGGCGGTCGAGGCCGCGAGGAAGCGCCGGTACAGGAACGACCGGCCCCGCGCCGGCCGATCGCGGTTCAGCGCCTCGAGCCCGGCGAGCGGGTGGAACGGAGGGAGCACGATCAGCTCGTCCGGCACCCCGGCGGGTCGCCCGCCCGACCCCGCTCGCGGGAACTCCGCCCGGACCCAGCACGGGCTCTTTCCGTCCGGATGGTCGGAGGTCGGTGCGAACCGGTACCCCGGATGGAGGTGCCCCGTGACCCACCGACGGCAGCGCTGGACCTCGGGCGACGGCCAGCGGTGCCCGTGGAAGATGCCGACCGCGTCCCGGATGGTGCCGGTCGCCGGGAGCACCCTGACCTCGCGGGGCAGATGTCGGACGAGCCCTCCGTCGTGGTTTCCGAGCACGACCTCCACCGCGAATCCTTCGCGGAGCAGCCCCGCGAAGAAGTCGAACAGGACCGGCCGCAGGGCCGGGGGCGTGCCGACGATCGGGTGCTTCACGTCCCCCACGATCACGATCCTCCGCGCCCGAGCGGCGCGGGCCAGGTCGACGAGCCGCCGCCAGATCTCCTCCGCCGAGCCGCCCGGGGGGCCGAGCGGCCGATCCGGGGTCGCGGCGAGCCCCAGGTGGAGGTCCGCAACGAGCAGCGTCGTCGACCCGCGGCGCGACGGGCCGCGGAGCACCAGCGCCGGAGCGCCGTCGACGGGGGCGAGGGTGGAGCCCACGACGGACCGAGCCGGGAGGACGGGATGAGCGTTCGCGAGGCGGCCGCGGAAGCTCGCCGACCCCGGAACGGCCGACGCGCACGTTTATAGAAGCGGTAAGTGGTTGTACCCGGGAGCCGCGCTGTGACGAGGAACCGAGAACGCTGGATCGAGCGGATCCGGGAGCTTCTCCAGCGGGCCGGCTACTACGTCGCGAACACCCAGGGGGTCCGGCCGTCGAGCTTCGACCTCGCCGCCCGACGGGATGCGACGCTCCTCCTGATCAAGGTCCTCAAGAACATCGACGCGCTCGACGCGGAGGAAGCGTTCCGCCTGCTCGAGCTCGGTCGGCTGTTCCCCGCGACCGTGCTCGTGGTCGGCCAGACGAGCGGTGCCGCGGAGCTCGACGACGGGGTCGTCTACACCCGCTACGAGGTGCCGATCGTCAGCGAGTCGACGCTC
>DATJZK010000140.1:0-6434 GCA_035499145.1 Thermoplasmata archaeon | reverse complement strand
CCCAAGCTGGTCGTGCTCGACGAGCCGACGAGCGCGCTCGATGTCGCCGTCCAGGCGCAGATCCTGAACCGCTTGGTCGAGCTGCAGCGCGCCCGCGGGGTCGCCTTCCTCATGATCACCCACAACGTCGCCGCCGTCCGGTACGTCGCCGACCGCGTCGCGGTGATGTATCTCGGGCAGATCCTCGAGGTCGGCCCCGTGCGGGAGGTCCTCGAACGGCCGGTGCATCCGTACACGAAGGCGCTGCTGGCGGCCGCGCCGCAACCGGACGCCCGCCGCCGGCGGACCCGGTACCGGATCGGGGGCGACATCCCGACGTTGATCGATCCCCGACCGGGTTGCCGCTTCGCCCCGCGCTGCCCGTTCGCCCAGCCCCGCTGCAGCGCGGCGGACCCCCCGCTGCGCGCCGCGCCGGGCGCCCCGGGTCACCAGGTCGCCTGCGTGCGCGCCGAGGAGGTCGCCGAGATCTCGCCGACGACGCTCCTCCAGCCGGCGCCGGAGCCGGCGCCGGTCAGCTGAGGTAGTCGGTGTTGAACAGGAACGCGTACGGCTCGGCGCTCGCCATCGGGTTGTTGACGATACCGTGCAGGTTGGTCGCGTAGACCGCGAACGAGGTCGGGACGACCAGCCAGATGTCGGTGTAGTTGTTGTACATGAGGCTCGTCATCGTCGTGTAGTCGGCCGTGAGGTTCGTCGGGTTCGACTCGGCCGCCGCCTGGTAGACGAGCGTGTTCACGGTCGAGTTGTTGTAGCCCGACATGCAGAGGTTCGCGCTCCCGGAATGCACCGCGTCGTTCTGGGTCCAGTCGTCCGGCGAGATGTAGTCGGACGTGTAGAACTCCTGACCGAGGGGGAACGGCCCCCCGTTCGTGGTCGTGGAGGTCGTGCAGACGCCGCCCGTGTACGACTGCTCCACGTACAGGTCGGGGAGCGAGATCGGCTCCGGCTGGATGTCGAGGCCGATCGCCGCGAGGTCGCTCGCTAGGAACTGGGCCGTCTCGGCCCAGTCGGCCCCGGGCGTGAGGTACTCGTACTTGAGCGGGGTCGACGCGCAGGCGTTCGCCGCGCACGGTGAAGCGGCGATCTCTGCGCGCGCCTCCGTCAGGTCGTAGGAGTACGGGGAGAGGGCCCCGGGGTTGTAGTACGGGTAGGCGGGCGGGACCGGGCCGACCCACTGCTGGGCGTACCCGCCGAACGCCTGCTGGATGATCTGCGTGTAGTTGATCGCGTGGGCGATCGCCTCGCGGACGGAGAGGTTGTTGAACGGGTACGTCGTGTCGTTCAGGTAGACCCACCACGCCCCGCTGGTCGAGCCGTACACCGTGGGGAGCGGAACGACGTGGAGGTTGGAGTATCCCGACAACGTCGAGATCGTCGACGGTCCGAGGTAGGCGAACGACGCCGACTGGACCACGCCGTGCTGGAGATCGCTCACGGTAACGTCGAGCGTCGACTGGAAGATCACGACGACCGGGGTCGTGGCCGGCTGGATCATGTTGTTCCACGGCTGGGCGAGCGCGGCCGTCCTGCCCCAGTAGTTGGGGTCGGGGGTGAGCGTGTAGCCGCCCCCGGAGTTCGGGTCGTAGTTCGAGAGCGTGTACTGGCCCGTGCCCATCGTGTGCGTCGTCAGGTAGCCGTTCGGCATTCCCTCGACCAGCCCCCCGTGGTGGTCGATCCAGGTGGGGTCGACCGCGTAGGAGTTCGGGGCGGAGATCGTGGCGAGCAGGTACGTGTAGTTGCTCTCGAGGTAGCCGTACCCCAGGTTCAGCTGGATCGTCGAGCCGTCGACCACCTGGAACGACTGGTTCGGGAGCTCCATGTCGTGCATCGCGAGCGAGCTCGGGGTGGAGAAGTTCCACGTGTTGAGGTCGTTCACGAGCGACGCGTTCGCCGAGGCCACGGTGGCCGGGGCCGAGGAGTAGTTGAGCGGATCCGCCGGATCGAAGTTGGTCGAGAAGAAGTTCTGCTCCAGGATGAACTGCGGTCCGCCCTCGAGCAGCAGGCTCCGATAGAAGCTGTACCATTGCACGTAGGCGTTGTACGGATCGCCGTTCGAGAAGTGAACGCCGGCGCGGAGGTGGAAGGTGTACTGGTCGAGCCCCGTGTACGGGTTCTCGCTGACCGTGCCGTTGTTGGTGGCGAGGACGCCGACGAACGAGGTGGTGCTCGAGCCGTTGTAGTTCACGAGCCCCTGGTAGACCTGCTGGACCGCGGCCCATCCCGGGGTGGAGAACGTCGATCCCGGATCGAGCGAGTCGGGGATCTCGGCCTGATCGATGCAGAGCACGCTCGTCTGGCCCGAGCGGCAGGTCGGCACGACCTTGTGGAGAAGGAAGTATCCCCCGATCCCCGCGGCGACGACCGCGACGACGATCCCGATGACGACGATGTTGCGACGTCTCGGATCCACGCCGAGCCTCCCGCTCCGTCTCGGGGGGCCGAGACGGCCGGGCCAGATATACTATCCGGGCGGTCGTCCCGCCGGCAGTATCATTAGCCGGCCGCCGCTCCTCGCCCCGGAGCCGGACGATGGACGGAGCGATGTTGATCGAAGGCGCCTGGACCGGGGCCGCGAGCGGGGCGACGACCCCGATCGCCAGCCCGTTCGATGGACGGCCGGTCGGGACGGTGCCGCGGGCCGCCCGCGAGGACGCGCGGCGGGCGATCGATGCCGCTCGGCGTGCGTTCGACCGCGGTCCGTGGCCGCGGCTCCCGCCCCGGGCGCGCGGAGACGTCTTCCTGAAGGCCGCGCAGCTGCTGAACGAACGCCTCGCCGCGATCGCCGAACTTGAGAGCCGAAACCAGGGCAAGACGATCAAGCAGGCCGCCGACGCGGACCTCCCGTTCAGCGTCGACAATCTCGTCTTCTACGCCGGCGCCGGGCGCACGCTGGAGGCGAAGAGCCCGGCCGAGTTCACGGGGGACGGGACGACGATCTTCCGTCGCGAGCCGGTGGGGGTCGTCGGGTCGATCACCCCGTGGAACTACCCGATCATGATGGCGGTCTGGAAGATCGCCCCGGCCTTGATCGTCGGCAACACGGTCGTCCTCAAGCCGGCGAGCTGGACGCCGCTCAGCTCTCTCGAGCTCGCGCGCGCCTTCCAGGACGCGGGACTGCCCGCCGGCGCGCTGAACGTCGTCACCGGCCCCGGCGCGGAGGTCGGGGACGAGCTGTGCCGAAATCCGCAGGTCGACCTCGTCTCCCTGACCGGTGACACGGCCACCGGCCGGCGGATCATGGAGGCGGCGAGCCCGACCGTGAAACGCGTGCAGCTCGAGCTGGGGGGGAAAGCGCCGTTCGTCGTCTTCGAGGACGCGGACCTCGGCGCCGCCGTGGAAGGCGCGGTCGTGGCCGGATTCGTGAACGGTGGCCAGGACTGCACGGCCGCCACCCGTCTGATCGTCCACCGGAACGTCCGGGCGCGGTTCGTCGAGCACCTCCTCGAACGAGTTCGGACGATCCGGCTCGGCGATCCCCTCTCCCGTCAGACCGATCTCGGCCCGCTCGTGAGCCGCGTTCAGCAGCGGGCGGTGCTCGACTTCGTCGAGCGGGGGACGGCGGAAGGGGCGCGGCTCAAGGTCGGGGGGCTCGAGCCGGTCCGCGAGTACCCGGAAGGAGCGTTCGTCCGCCCGACGGTCTTCGATGACGTCACGCCCGAGATGGCGATCGCCCAGCGGGAGATCTTCGGACCGGTCCTGGACGTCCTCGAGTTCTCGACGTTCGACGAGGCGATCGCGATCGCCAACGGCGTCGACTACGGACTCGCGGGGAGCGTCTGGACGAAGGACGTGCGGACCGCGATCCGGGCCGCGAACGCCCTGCGGTTCGGGGACGTCTGGGTCAACGACCACCTCCCGCTGGGCTCGGAGACGCCGCACGGAGGGTTCAAGCAGTCGGGGTTCGGCAAGGACCTGGGCACGGACTCCCTGCTCGACTACACCGTCCTGAAGAACATCTACGTCGACCTGACCGGCCAGGCGCGGAAGAGCTGGCACTACACCGTCTACGGCGACCCGGCGTGAGGAGCGACGCGTGATCGAGGGCGTGCCGGCGAGCGGCCGCGGGAGCCTCCTCATCGCCGGAACGTGGCGCCCGCCGTCCACGGGGCGGTTCGTGGCGGTCACCGATCCGTCGACCGGGGTCTCGGTCGGCGAGGCCCCGGTCGCGTCGGTCGACGATGCCCGGGCCGCGGTCGACGCCGCGGTCGACGCCGAAGAGCGGTGGGGGTCGGTCCCGGGGCACGCCCGCGCTCGCATCCTCCGGGCCGCTGCGGACCGGCTGCGCGCCGACCGGGAGACGATGGCGCGCCTGATCGCCTGCGAGGTCGGGAAGCCGATCACCGACGCGCGGGTCGAGGTCGACCGGGCGGTCGAGGTGTATGGCCTCGCGGCCGAGGAGATCCGGCATCTCGGGGGGGAGAGCTTCCCGGCCGACGCCTACGAGCGGCCGGCGGGGAACGAGCACCGGTTCCTGTTCACGGTCCGCGACCCGGTCGGGGTCGTCGTCGCCATCGGCCCGTTCAACTTCCCGCTGAACCTCCTGTCGCACAAGATCGCCCCGGCGCTCGCCGCGGGCAACCCGGTCGTCGCGAAACCGACGAGCGCCGCCCCGTTCACCGCCATGCGCCTCGCCGAGCACCTGGTCTCGGCCGGGGTTCCGGCCGGGGCGTTGAACCTCGTGGTCGGACCGGGCGCCACCGTGGGGAACGCCTTGGTCGAGCATCCCGGCGCCCGGCTCGTCACCTTCACCGGCTCGACCGACGTCGGGAAGGGGATCGCCGAGCGGGCGGGGCGGCACGCGAAGCGCGTGATCCTCGAGATGGGCGGCCTCGACCCGTTCGTCGTGCTCGACGACGCGCCGCTGGATATCGCGGTCCCGGCCGCGGTACGGGGGGCGTTCTCGTACGCGGGACAGGTCTGCACGGCGTCGAAGCGGTTCCTGGTCCAGGAGTCGGTGGCGGAGGAGTTCGGCCGGCGGCTCGCCGAGCGGGCGGCGGCGCTCCGCGTCGGCCCGGCGCTGGACGAGTCGACCGAGGTCGGACCGGTGATCGACGCGGCCGCCGTGGACCGACTGGAACGGATGGTCGTCGACGCCACGGACCGCTCGGCGAAACTGCTCACGGGGGGCCGACGGGCGAGGCCCGGGGCGGGCTCATTCTTCGCCCCGACCGTCCTGGACGCGGTCCCCGAGGGGGCGCGGGTGGTGCGCGAGGAGCCGTTCGGCCCGATCGCCCCGATCGTCCGGTTCGCGGACGCCGACGAGGCCGTGCGCATCGCAAACGGAACCCCGTACGGTCTCCAGGCGACCGTCTACACGCGCGAGATCGCCCGCGGGTTCTCGCTCGCGAAACGGATTCGAGCGGGCGGGGTGCATCTGAACGACCCGACCACGCTCCGGTGGGACGCGCTCCCGTTCGGGGGGGTCCGGGAGAGCGGCCTGGGGCGCGAAGGGCTCCGCTGGGCGATGCAGGAGATGACCGAGCTGAAGCTGATCTCCGTCAACTACGCCGGCGGGTAGAGGGTCTTCCTCGCCGGGCGACCCGCTACCGCTCCGTCGGCGGTTTCGCGATCTGTGCCGCCAGGTCGTGCGGGAGCAGGTTGAGCAGGCTCAGCTCGGACGCCGGTCGGCCGGCCGACAGGACGGCCTGGACCCCGAACCAGAAACAGGTCTGCAGGGCGCGTGGGACCGCCTCGGCGTCCCCCCGATCCCGAAGCGCTCGGGCGATGTCCCGCCAGCGTTCCTTCACGTCCTCGGTGGAGTGGTCCCAGAGATCGAGCGGCATACCCGGAGCTACCTCGGCCGCTGAATCGATGCGGCGTGCGGTCTTATCGCCTTGCGCTATCGCGACGGCTCGCTTTCAAGCGTCGGGCCGGTGACCGGGGGCACGCCCGGTACCGGGGCCGCGTGCTCCGAGGGACGGCGGAGCTCTCCCCCGACCGAGCCGGGGTGGACGCGCCCGATCCCCCGGGAGCCTTCCGGCGTCGAGTCCAGGCTCTCGAGCGCGTCCTCGAAGGCGGCGAGGCCGCGTCCCAGGAGCTCGTCCTCGATCACTAGCGGCGCCATGAACCGGAGGACCTGATCCCACGCCCCCGCCGTGTGCATCAGCACGCCGCGTGCGAGCAGGGCGGAGCGCATCGCTTTCGCCCGATCGCCCCACGGCCGCCGCGATCGCCGGTCGTGGACGAACTCCGCCCCGATCATGAACCCGCGCCCCCGTACGTCTCCGAGCGACGGATGCCGATCGGCGATCTTCTGCAGCTTCTCCACGACGCGAGCCCCCCGGTGCCGGGTCCGGCTCAGCAGGTCGTCCTCGCCGAGCACCTTGAGGGTCTCCGCGCCCACCGCGAGGGCGAGCGGGTTGGCCCGATACGTGCCGAGGTGGAATCCCCGGGGCAGCTCCTTCACAAGGTCGTCGCGGTACGCGACAACGGAC
>DATJZK010000139.1:0-7911 GCA_035499145.1 Thermoplasmata archaeon | reverse complement strand
CCGCGAAGCCGAGCAGTGCGGTTACGGTCGCCACCGACATCCTGCGACGCCACGTTGACGTCCTTCGAGATCGTCTCTCCCGCGTCCATTCGCTCGGCATCGTTCTCCCGTCCTGCTGGGCTATCTCGCGACCGTGTCCCGGTTCATAAACCCAATAGGTTTCCGGACGAAACGCACCTGGGGAGCGCGCTCCGGCGCCTCTACGGGCCACCCGACCCAATCCTACGTCGGGGGTTGTCCAAGGAAACCTCTTGCGCGACGAAGCCGAGGATATCTAACTAGTCGGCAATGCTCTCGGGCAGCCCTCCGTACACCTCGATTCGACGGAGGGCCCGGGTCGGACGGAGTGTCTGGGCCGAGCGCTTCGTCTTCCGCAGGGGCCCGGGCGGGCCGGGGAGCCGATCGCGCGGCAGCGAGCGGGGACGTAACCCCCCGCCCCGGCTCCAGCCCGCGGGCAGCTGCCCGCTCCTGAATGAGCCTCGAGGGAAAGAAGATATCGAGTGTGGCCCTCGGTACCGACGGGGGGACCCAGGCATGGCCCGGGGTCAAGGATACTCACCGACGCTCCTGCTCATCGGAGCGCTGGCGGTCGTGGCCGGCTCGGCGGCCTCTCTTCTGGGGGTCAGCGCGACGGGCTCGACGCTGATCTCCGGCGCCGCCGGCGTCGGCCCCTCGCCGACCGTCGCGATCGACGTCATTCTCATCGCCCCCGTGATCGTGCTGATCGGGATCATCGGCTGGTCCCTGCTCTCCACGGGCGGCACTGCAATCGGCCGGAACGGCGCGGTCGCGGCGATCGTCGTGGTCGCGGTGGTCCTGCTCGGAGTCGCCTGGGTTGTCCACAACCCCGGATCGCTGCCGGACCACGTCGGAGGCACCCTCCCCACGACCGGCGGAGGCCACGGCGTGGGGGGTGGGGGGCACGGGAGCGGCAACGGTACCGGTGGGAACAACTCGTCCCGCGGCGGCGGGGGCGGGGGAGGCTCGAACGGCACTGGGGGCCACGGCGGGAGCGGCAACTCCACGAACGGCACCGGTACTGGTGGCGGCAAGAATTCAAGCGGCAACGGGACCGGCGGATCGGGATCGGGCGGAGGCACGGGCCGGACGAACGGCTCGGGGGGAGGGAGTCACGGCGGGACCGGCTCGAACACGAGCCAGCCGATCCTCACGGCGATTCCGCCCCCGTCCGCCAGCTCCTGGCCGATTTTCGCCGCGGTCGCGGGCCTATCCCTCGTCATCGGCGCGCTGATCGTGCCCCGCTTGGCCGCCCGGTCGATCCTGCATCGACGTCCCCCGCCCTCCGAACCGAGCCGGCAAGCGCGGGCGAACGCGGCGCGCGCGTTCTCGGACGCCGCCCGCCGGCTCGCGAGCACCTCGGACGCCCGGGGCGTCATCCTGAACCTGTACACGCAGTTGATGGCCCGCCTCGAGCCTCGGGTCGAGATCCCGACCAGCCGGACGCCTGAGGAGATCCGCCAGTCGCACCTGATCCCTCTCGGCGTCCGCGCGGAGGCGGCCGCCCATCTGACGCGCCTCTTCGAGGAGGCGTGCTACTCGTCGCATCCGATCGACGGGGCGGCCGCAGCCCGGGCGCGCGAGTCCGTCCAGCTCGCGGAGTACGACCTGCGCGCGGCCCACGCGATCGGATGAAGACGCCGTTCCGCTGGACATTCCCCATCCTTGCGGGGCTCGCGACGGTCGTCGCGATCGCGACCAACGGGGATGAGCCGGTCGCGGTCGGGGCCGCGACGGTCGCGGTCGCCGCGGGGGCGCTCGCGGTCTGGGATGCGGTGCGCACCCACGAGCCCGAGCCGGCGCTCGCGCCTCCGCCGGCGGAAGGACCCCCGGTCGCGACCGCCGAGCTGTGGTTCGCCGGGGGCGTGATGGGCCAGGAGGCGATCGTGCTGCTCCTCGACCGCATCGACCGGGCGCTCCTCCATGCGACGCTGCCGACGCGGGACACCCGGGAGCTCGCGCTCCTCCGCAATCTTCCCCGCGATCGGTTCCTCGACTACGTCGATTCGCGACTGTCGGAGATCGAGGGGAGCGCGTGAGCTCCCCCGCCCCGGCCCCCGCCCCGTTCCACTGGCGGCCGCGGGGCTACCTGCTGGCCGGTGGCGGCTCGGCGTTCCTGGTCCTCGCGATCGCCGCGCACGACGCCGTCATGATCCTGATCGCCGTCCCGCTCCTCGTCGCGCCGGTGGCGGCGGTGCTGGTCGGCCCGAGGCCGAGCCCGCGGGCCGCCCTCGCCTGGAGGTCCTTCGGCGGCACTGGCGAGGTCCGCATCCTCGGGGACGTTCGGGGCGATCCCCCCGGGACGACGGACGACTTCTCGCTCGCGTTCCGTCGGCCGGCCGACCTCACCGAGGAGTCGCCCCCCCGCGTCGAGTGGTGGCCGGGCTCCGTCCGGTTCGAGCTTCGCTGGCGCTCCCCGCGACCGACGATCGAGGTCGTCCCGCCGCCGACGGTCGTATGGCAGGACCCGATCGGGCTCGTCGAGCGGCCCGCGATCGGCACGGCCCACGGACTGCCCGTCGAGCGATACCCGCTCGACCTCCACCGGCTCGGCGCGGTCCGGCTCGAACGGACCCGGCAGCTCCCCGGCAAGAGCCGGACCCACCACATCGGCACCTCCGGCGAGTACTTCGGGATCCGCAACGCGGCGCCGAACGAGCCGCCACGCCGGATCAACTGGCGGGCGAGCGCGAGGACGGGGCGCTGGCTGGCGAACGAGTACGAGGTCGAGCGGACCGGCGACCTGATCCTGCTCATCGACACGCGGCCGTCGGTCCTCGGCGACCTCGTCGACGAGCGGTTCCTCGGCGTCGCGCGCGCCGCCGCGACCGGGATCGCGAGCGCCTTCCTGCGCCAGAAGACGCGGGTCGGCTACGCGTGGTTCGGCGAGTTCCTCGGCGCGATCCCGCTCTCGACCGGGCGCACCCAGGGCGTCCGCATACGGCAGGCGATCCGGGCGACGCGCCGGACCGAGATCGAGGGCCCGTCCGAGCGCTGTGCGATCTCGCTCCGACGGTTCTACCCGCCCGGCGTCACGGTGTTGCTCCTCTCCACGCTCGGCGGCGACACGGCGTGCGACCTCGTGGTCCACCTCCGCCATCGCGGGTTCCCGGTCGTCGTGCTGAACCCGTCCTGGCGGGCGCTCGCCCCCCCGACGGCGACGCTCCCGCCGCGCGAGGACGCCCTCGCCGAGCGCCTGGCCCAGCTCGAGCGACGGATGCGCGTCGCGGCCACCATCCCCTACGCTTCGGTGGTCGATTGGGAGGACCTCACCTCTCTCGGCGACCTCGCCCACCTCCTGCAGCACCCGCCGCACCGGAGGGTCTAAGTGGCCGCACCGGCCGCGCGCCGGCTCGTCACGCCCCGCTTCGGCATCGCGTCCGTGTTCCTGCTCGCGACCCTCGGGTTCTTCGGACTGACGACCGTGCTGCCGTGGGAGTTCGCCCTCGTGCTCGTCGCGGCGGGCGGCGCCGCCGCGATCGCCCTCCGCGTCGCCTCCGCGGGGGGCCGGACGAACTCCGCGGCGATCGTCGTCCTCGTCGTGATCGGGATCCTCGCCGCCGGCGCCCCCGACGCCTGGCTCGCGGGCGTCGCGGGCGGGGCGTCCGTCCTGGCGCTGCTGGCGTGGCTCGCGGACGACCCGGGCCGGGTCGCCGGATCGATGCGTCGCGCCGTGCCGACCCTCGCCGTCGCCGGGCTCGCGTTCCTCGTAGCGTGGGGGAGCGCGTTCCTGCTCCCGACCTCCCAGGTCCCGACCGGCGTCATCGCCGCGCTGCTCGTCGGCGTCCTCCTGATCGCCACGCTCCTGCTCGCGCGGCCGGACGTCCTCGAGCGGGAGGCACCGCTCTCCGCGTGACCCGCGGGCGCTACAGATCGAACGCGTCGCCGTCGTTCACGACGACGGAGTCGGGGAACGTCCCGCGCGCCTCGCGCGCCACGTCCGCCTCGAGCCCGACCGCGTCGCCGAGGTGGGTCAGGAACAGCCGACGGGCCTTCGACGCGAGCGCCGCGGTGGCCGCTTGCGCGGCGGTGCTGTGGCCGAAATCGTGCGCCAGCGCCCGGTCCGCTTCGGAGAACGTCGACTCGTGGATCAGGTAGTCGGCGGTGACCTCGTGCACCCCGGACGGCTCCCGGGTGTCTCCGGTGTACAGGATCGAGAGCCCGTCGCGCCGGGCGAGGTAGCCCAGGTTCGGCACCGTGTGGTCGAGCGCGATCCCGCGGACCGTCCAGCCCCCGATCGTCACCTCGGGTCGGTCGCTCTCGATCAGGCGGAGGTCGTAGCACGACCCCGGGTCCTTCACCGTCCCTCCGGCGGCGGTGACCGCGCGGAGGATCGGGCCGAGTCCGGGCGGCGAGAGGATCGTCAACGGGCGCGTTCGATGCGTCAGGACCGTGTGCAGCAGGAGGTCGAGCAGGCCCGCGACGTGGTCGGTGTGGAGGTGCGAGATCAGCACGCCGTCGACGCGGTCGAACTGGTGCCGGTCGTGCAGGCGCCCGGTGGCGCCGGCGCCGCAATCGAACAGCAGGCCGTCGGCGAAGACGCAGCTCGTGTGGCGCCGCCCCCCCCGGAACCCTCCGGATCCCGTGCCCAGGAACTCGAGCTTCATCGCCGACCGGGCGCGGGGCGCCCTCCTCGCCGCGGAGCCGGGGGCCCCTTGAATACTAATCGCCCGGCCGGGTCGCCGAGGGGTTCGCCCCGGCGGACGGGCCGGGCGTGCAGGCCAGCCGGTCGAGCACGGCGCGTACGTGGGGACCGGGCAACAGTCCCGCGATGACCTCCTCGATCCGTCCGTCCGGCCCGATCCAGAACGTCACGCGCTTCGCGACGCCGAAGACGCCGAGGACCCCGTACTGGCGGGCGATCGCCCGGTCAGCGTCGGCGACGAGCGGGAACGGGACCGCGCACGCCTCCGCGAACCGACGCTGCGCCTCGACCGAGTCGACGCTCACCCCGAGGAGTGCGACGCCGGCCCGCTGGAGCTCCTCGTAGTGGCGAACGAAGTCGTTCGTCTCCATCGTGCAGCCGGTCGTCCCGGCGCGCGGATAGAAGTAGACGACCACCGGCCGGCCCCGGAACTCCTCCAGCGAAATGGCCCTCCCGCGCGCGTCCACGCCCCGGAACGAGGGGGCTGCGTCGCCGACCTTCAGCATCGCCGGACGAGGGTCGACCCGTATATCTCGACCTATCGGTCGCCCCCGACTGGGCGCCGCGCCCCGGAGACGACCCCGGCCACCTCTTCCTCGGTGAGCGCGGGGCCCCGGCCCGACTCGAGGATCGCTCCGAATCGCTCCGGCGGGGGGAGGGGCACCACGGCGGACGCGACCCACGGCCATCGGAGCACGAACCCGAGCGCCGCCTGCGCCAGGGTGCGCTGTCGGGGCAGGGCGAGAGGCGCCAGGGCCAGCACCGGGTCGAGTCGTTCGTGCAGCTGGGCGACCGTTGGGGGAGGCGCGACCCCACCGACCCCGGGGCGGGGCCCGGACCAGATCGACCCGTCCAGCGCCCCGCCTGCGAACACGTCGCGGGCCAGCATCGAGATCGTCTCCGGGGAGGGGGAGTTCGCCACGACCCGGACGAGGCGGGAATCGAGGAGCGAAAGCGGGCCCGAGCAGAGTCCGGCCCCCGGCGGGATCGACTCGACCGATCGCGAAAGGCGGACCGCGATGTCGAGCAGCTCGCCCGCGTCGCGAAGCGCGCGGAGCGCGGAAGGCGGCGACCCTCGACCCGAGGCCTGATCCCCGTCCGACGACCACTCGACGATGAGCCGTCGCGGGGGTCCGAGGCGAGCGCGCGACCGACGGAGGGCTTGGCCCAGGTCGGTCGACGCCGGGGAAACCGTCGACCGCCGGCCTTCGGGACCGGCCGGTGGCGCGAGCGAAGCGACCGGCAGGACGATCGTCAACGCCGGGTCGGGCTCCGGAAAGACCTCGGCGAACCGCTCTTCCGCGAGCGAAGGGAACGCCGCGTCGCTCAGGTCGAACGTCGTCACGCCCAGCGATCGAGCTCGACGCAGCCACGGCGCCGCGAGCGCGGCCGCGCCGGGAGGTCCCCCCAGGACGGGACCGACGTGCAACGTCAGCTCCGAGAGCGTGTAGTCGGCGCCCTGGGGGCGGCGGGGGGCGATCGGCGACGTCGTATCGGACGACACGGTTCGTTCCCTCCTCTGCCGTCGGCGCCCGGCGTCCGCCGAGCGAGGTCGACATCGACTTATGGCTGTCGCCGAGTCGGTGCGGCGATGGCGACCTCCGCCGGCGCGGCGCTCCCGCTCGCCGAGCGACTTCGTCCGACGCGGCTGGCCGACCTGGTCGGGAACGTTCGGGCCCGCGCGGAGCTGAGGGCGTGGGCGGACCGGTGGCAGCAGGGCACGCCCCCGGGTCGCCGCGCCGCGATCCTTTCGGGCCCGCCCGGGGTCGGGAAGACGACCGCGGCGGTCGCGCTCGCCGCCGACCTCGGCTGGACCCTGGTCGAGATGAACGCCTCCGACGCTCGGAATCAGAGCGCCATAGAGCGGGTCGCCGGTCGGGCCTCCGTCTCCCAGACCCTCGACGGAGCGCGGCGGGCGGGGGGACCCGGTCGCGCTCTGATCCTCCTCGACGAGGCGGACTGCCTGACGGGCCGGCTGACCGAGCCGAGCCGGACGGTGGTGGAACCGCCTCCGCTCCGTGAGTTCCTCCGGGGACGGTACGGCACGATCGACGCGCTCAACGCCGCGTGGGGCCTCGGTCCGGCGTCCAGATCGAAGCCGTTCCCCGACTGGACCGCCGTCCCGCGATCCCCGGGAAACTTCGCCTGGGGCCGCCTCTCCTCGGCGCGCCGAGATCTCGACGACTGGCGCGCGAGCGGCCGTCCCGTCGACACGACCGACCGCGGGGGACTTGGGGCGATCGCCCGACTCGTCCGGTCGACCCTCCAGCCGCTGGTGCTCACGGTGAACGACGACCGGACCTTGAACCGGAACTCCGCGGTCTTCCGCAGCGCGGCGCAGCGGATCCGGTTCTACCCGATCCGGCCGGACGAGATCGCCGCGCGTCTCGAGCGGGTCGTCCGGGAGCTCCACCTCGCGATCGCCCCGGGGGCGGTGTCGGCGATCGTCGGACGGGCTCGGGGCGACCTCCGCGCGGCCCTGAACGACCTCGACGCTGTCTCGTTCCTCCCCCCCGGGCCGGCGCAGCTGGAGATCCTCGGAGCCCGAGACCGGACGGACGACTTCGCCGGGCTCACGGCCGAAGCGCTCTCGGTCGCGCGTCTGTACCGGGCCGGGGAGGTGCGGGACCGGCTCGACGCCCCACCGGACGACCTGCTCCCATGGATCGAGGAGAACATCGTGCACTTCGCACCGGACGCGCGACACCGGGACGCCGCGTTCGCCACCCTCGCCCGCACCGAGCGCCTGCTGATGCGGGCCAGCCGCACCCGGACGTGGGGCCTGTGGAGCTACGCCTCCGAGCTGCTGACGGGGGGCGTCGGGCTGGCGATCCGCGACCGGGCGGTGCCGGTCGGTAGCGAGGCGATGTTCCCGGCGTTCCTCGGGGAGATGGGACGGACCCGCGGGATGCGCGAGGTGCGGGGGACGCTCTCCGGCAAGATCGGCGAACGGTTCCACCTCTCGCGCGAGAAGGTCCGCGAAGGGCTGCTGCCCGACCTCGAGGGGCTCGCCCGTCCGCTCGCGGGCCGGCCGCCGACCGCGCGGGCGGTCGCCTTCCGACGGGCGATCGCACGAGAGCTCGAGCTGTCGCCGGAGGAAACGGCGTTCCTGTTCGATGTGCCGGTCGAGGACCTTCCGCCCGAGCCGTCGAGCGGCGATGGGACGGACACGCCGGGTGAGCTCGGGGACGCGCGCGCCGGGAGCGTCGACGGCCCGACGGCCGAGCCGACCCCGCGGAAGCGAACGC
>DATJZK010000138.1:0-4692 GCA_035499145.1 Thermoplasmata archaeon | reverse complement strand
CGTTCGCGCTCGCCGACTCCCGAACCTTTATAGCGCGACGCGCGGTCGACAGCGGCGCCCGAGTCCTGTCGGTCGCACCGGTCGCGTGGTCGCTGGGGCGGACCCTTCCGCACCACACCCGGCACCGGGTGGCGATCGACGTCGACCGCTGGGCGATCCGCACGGGAGAGGGGGATGAGCGAGATGGAGTTGCCGGCGCTGGTCCTCCCGGGCGACTACCTCGGCGCCGCGGAGGAGTACCTGCCCGGCCGCGGGACGTATGAGGACCGGGGCCGGATCTACGCGTCGGTCGCGGGCCGTCCGTCGATCGATCCGCGGGACCGGACCGTCCGGGTCGAGGCGCGGAACGCGGTCCCGGAGCTCGCCGAGGGCGACATCGTCTTCGCCCGCGTGGACGAACTGAAGACCGCGATGGCGGTCTGCACCGTCCTGATGCCGACGACGAGCAAGCGGAACGTCCCCGGCAAGCCCGAGGGCACCGTCCACATCTCGAAGGCGAAGGACGGCTACACCGAGACGCTCAGCGGGGAGTTCGCGGTCGGCGACATCCTGCTCGCGAAGGTCCTCCAGGCGCGCCCGTCGATCAAGCTCACCACCGCGCCGACCTCCCTCGGCGTCGTCTCGGCCCGCTGCCAGGCGTGCCACGCCGTGCTCCGGGTCGGAGGGTCGGAGCTCGTCTGCCCGCGGTGCGGTCACCGCGAGCGACGCAAGCTCGCCAAGGGCCCCCGGCCGGACGGGACCGAGCCGCATGGCCCCGCTCACTGACGAGGAGCGACGGCTCGCCCGCCTCGTTCGGGCGCACGATCGCTGGCGCGGCCGCGGGGTGTTCAACCTCCTCGCGAGCGAGAACGCCGTCTCGCCGGCGGCGCGGAAGTACCTCGCGAGCGACCTCGCCGGCCGCTACACGCTGCCGATGAACGCCCCGTTCCACGGCGAGACGATCGACAACAGCTACGCCGGCACGCGCTACACCGACGAGATCGAGAAGCTCGCGAACGACGCCGCCGCCCGCGTCTTCCGCGCCCAGTACGCCACGACCCGGCCGCTCTCCGGGCACATCGCGGCGCTGTCGGTGCTCGCGACCGTCCTTCCCCCGCGGGCGCGGCTGCTCGCCATCCCTCCCGAGGCCGGCGGCTACGACGGCTACGCGCCCGGGTATCTCCCGGCGCTCCTCGGCCAGACGGTCCGGCCGCTGCCGACCGTCGGACCGAGCCACCGGCTCGACGGCGCGGCCGTCGCCGCCGAGATCCGCCGCGAGCCGCCGCACGCGATCGTCCTCGGCCAGAGCTTCTTCCTGTTCCCGTACCCGCTCGCGGAGATCGCCGAGGCGGCCCGCGCCGTCGGCGCGCTCGTCCTGTACGACGCGTCGCACGTTCTCGGGCTGGTCGCCGGCGGCGAGTTCCAGGACCCGCTCCGCGAGGGGGCGGACATCGTCTACGGCAGCACCCACAAGTCGTTCCCCGGCCCGCAGGGCGGGATCATCGCGACGAACCGGAGCGACCTGTTCCAGCAGCTCGACCCCGCGCTCGTCTGGCGGGCGTTCGACAACGCCCACTGGAACCGGATCGCCGCGGTCGGCCAGACGCTGCTCGAGCTCGAGCGGTGCGGTGCCGAGTACGCCCGCACCGTCGTCGCGAACAGCCGGGCCCTCGGTCGATCGCTCGCGGACGAGGGGTTCCCGCTCCTCGCCGAGTCGGAGGGGTTCACGGCCTCGCACCAGCTCCACCTCGACGCGGAACGCCTGAAGGAGCGGCATTCCGTCGGCCCCGGGACCCTCGCCCGTCGGCTCGAACGCCAGCGCCTCCTCATCGACCTCGTCGGCCGGATCGGCACGGCGGAGGCGACCCGCCTCGGTCTCACGCCCGAGACGATGCCCCGGCTCGCGCAGCTCCTCGCCCGGGCCGGCCTCCGCGCCGAGCGCGTCGGACCCGAGGTGCTCGCCTGGCGTCGGACGTTCCCGACGCTCCGATTCGCGTGAGCGCGCCGATGGCGGTCGCCCTCACCGGGACCCCCGGCACCGGCAAGAGCGCGGTCGCCGCCCGGCTCGCCCGGTCGATCTCGGTCGTGGAGGTCGGCGAACTGGCGCGCCAGCTCGGGGCGGCCCGGGGGCGGGGGCGCGCGGTCACGGTCGACCTCCCCCGGCTCCGGCGGGCGCTCGCGCGGAGCGGGGGGCTCGGGCGGGTCGACGTCGTGGTCGGCCACCTGGCCCACCTCCTCCCGGTCTCGGCCGCGATCGTGCTTCGGTGCCACCCCGTCGAGCTCGGCCGGCGCCTCCGGTCGGCCCACCGGGGTTCCGCGGTCGAGCGGCACGACAACCTCGTCTGCGAGGCGACCGACGCGATCGTCCAGGAGGCGATCGGGCGCGGACTCCCGGTCTTCGAGGTCGACACGACGGGCCGCTCGATCGCGACCGTCGCGGCGGCGGTACGCCGCCGGATCCTCGACGGCGGCCGTCCGAGCGTCGGGTCGGTCGACTGGCTCGCCGACCCGTCCGTCACCCGGCTCCTTTTGCGCCGGTCGCGGTAACGCCCGCCGATGGTGCTCGAGGGGCTGCGGGAGCGGTTCCGCCCGCACGTCGAACGGATCGCGCGGCCGTTCCTTCGCTGGTCCCCCGGGGCGCTCAGCTGGCTCGCGCTGTCGCTCGCCGTGGGGGCTGCGGGCGTCTCCGCCGTCGTGCGCTGGACGACCCCGCTCCTGTTCCTGGCCGTCAGCCTCCTGATCGTCGCCTCCGGCGTGTTCGACGTGCTCGACGGGGCGGTCGCGCGCGCCACGGGCCGTACGTCGGCCCGGGGGGACGTCCTCGACCACGTGCTCGACCGGTACGCCGACGTCGCGCTCGTCGTCGGGCTGGCGGTGTCGGGGTTCGCGATCCCGACGCTCGCGCTGCTCGCGCTCGCGAGCCTCCTGTTGACCAGCTACATGGGGACCCAGGCGCAGGCGGTCGGGCTGGGACGGCTGTACGCCGGCCTCCTCTCCCGCGCGGACCGCCTGGTCGTCCTCGCGGTCGCGACGTTCCTGGAGTTCGACTGGTCGCTCCCGTGGCCGTGGGCCCCGTCGGCGCCGTGGGCCCACTTTCGGCTCGGGGGCGTCTCGTTCACCGTGATCGACGTGGCGCTCGCCTACTTCGTCATCGCCGGTCAGTGGACCGCCGCCGCGCGGGCGCTCCGGACCTATCGGGCGCTGCCGCCGGCGACGTAGCGTCCGGCTCGGCCCGCTCGCGGGTCTGCCCGCCGCGGAGCCGGTAGTACTGCAGCGGGTGCTTCAGCCGCTCGTCGAAGCACCGCTCGTCCCGGCGGCGGTCGTCCGGATCGGTCGCGTCGGGGTCGCCGTCCCGCGCGCACAGGCCGTGGCTGCGGAGCGTGTCGCACTCGGGCGGCTCGTACCCCTCCCCGCCGCCGCGCGAGGTGATGTGCTCGACCTGGTAGCGCGTGATCGACTCGTCGAAGTCGGGCGCCCCGCGGTAGGCGTCCACGATCGTCTCGGCGTCGGCGCCGACGCGGTGGAGGAAGGCGGCGAGGCAGAACCGACCGGCGTGGGAGAGGTTCTCGCCCCGCTCGAGGACCCGCTGCATCCGGCGGATGCACGGCGGGAACTTCTCGCGGCTCAGGCGGATCGCCCCCGCGCCCGGCCGCGCGACGGGGGCGGGCATCCGCTCCGCCACGCTCGTCAGGAGCTCGTGCTCCCGCTCGCGGACGAGCGCCACGACTTCGGCCGTGAGCGACCACGGCTCGGCGAGGGAACGACGGATCGCCTCCTGAAGGAGGCGCGCGGCCCGCACCGGGTCGACCGTCACCTGCCCCGCGGCGACGTCCTGCCGCGGGAGCCGGAAGTCCGCCTCGCGGAACGCCACCGACAGGTGCAGGTAGTCGGCGAGCCCGAACGACATCCGACGTCCGACCCGCTCGACCGGGTACCCGAGGGCCCGGGCGACCTCCTCGAGCTCCTCGGGAGCCGCTTCCGCGAGGCGGGCGTAGCTCCGCTTCGCCTCCGACACCGCCCAGCGGCGCAGCACGGCCGGGGACGGCGCCGCCGACAGGACGATCCGGGCGAACAGGAACGAGAGGTAGCGGACCTCGCCGCTCGCCCCCGCCAGCTCGCCGACCGTCCGCTCCCCCCGGGGATCGTCCGCCGCCGCGAGGATCCGGGCCCGGCCGATCGCGCGGGGCCGCTCGTACGCCGGGTCGCGGAGCAGCGCTCCGATCGGCACCGGCTCCGGACCGAGGACCCGCTCCGCTCCGGGGAGGAACGAGTGTTCCGCGAACAGCGACGCGGCGTCTAGAGGAGCCGCGGGACCACGAACTGCCATACGAGGAGCACCAGCACGACCGCCGAGGAGATGCCGACCGCCCGGGCGCCGACCGCGTCGAGCTTCGCCGCGTCCCAGCCGCGGCGGAACCGGGCGGCGATCGAGGCGGCGAAGTCGCGGAACAGGAGCCCGCCGTCCAGCGGGACGAGCGGCAGGGCGTTCGACAGGCCCAGGAGGAGGTTCATCCAGGCGATCCAGTAGAGGAGGTTCGCGACGATCCAGAAGCCGCCCGTCCCGAGGCCCGCGAGGGGGCCGGAGAGGTGGAAGAACGACGCGGTCGCCCCCGCGACCGGCTCGAGCCCGGCAAGGGGGAGGACGAGCCAGTAGACGGCCCCGTCGGCCGCACCGAACGGGCTCGCGAGCGGATCGACGAGCGTCTGCCGGAT
>DATJZK010000137.1:0-15163 GCA_035499145.1 Thermoplasmata archaeon | reverse complement strand
TTCGCCCGACGTACCCCCGAAGCAGCTCCAGCTTGATCCGCGTCCGAGCGTGGTCTGCCTCGTTCGTCTCGAGGCCGCGCATCCCGGCCACGAACCGGACGATCTCTCGGGCGTCCCGGGCCGCGAACTTCGCGGACAGGGAACCTACCACGACGTGGGGTCGGAATCGCCGCCGGGTGACCGTCACGGTCTCGATTGAGGCCGAGCCCATTCGCCCGGACCGCGTCGTGGGGGCGGTCCTTGCCTCCCGCCCGATCCGTGACGCCGCCCGCCGGGGGGTTCCGCGTAGGTTCCCACGACGTCGACGCCCGCTCACTTCTCGATGGAACGCCTTCCGAACGCCGTCCCCTCGGCCTTCGGGACCGTAGCGGGGCGGGTGCCCCGCCGGCGGACTAACGTCCCGGGACGTGCGTCGGCGCGTGCGGCGTGAGGCTGGAGGGAAGGCCCGTGCCCTTCTCGGCCGGGATCAACGGCCGACCCGCCTCTTCCGGCATCGGCGGGGCTTCGCTGGCGAGCTCTCGGAGGAACCACTCCATCTTCTGGTGGTCCTGCACGAAGCGCGCGAACAGGTCCGCGGTCCCCGGGTCTCCCTCGCGCTCCGCCGCCCGGAATCCTTCGTGCATTCCCTCGATGATCGTGCGGTGGGAGACCAGCAGTCGTTCCACCATCGCTCGCGTCGTGCCCGGCAGCCCCGTCTCCTTCGGTAGCTTCGACGCGCTGCCGAGATCCCCCATCGTGTAGGGCGCGGGGGCCCCGAGCATCCGCTGCCGTTCGGCCAGCGGATCGATCATCGCGAAGACCATCGCCGCATGCTCGTCGAACAGGAGGTGGAGCTCGCGGAACCACGGTCCGGCGACGTTCCAGTGGTAGCCCTTGTACTGGAGGTACAACTGCACGGCGTTCGCCTCCTCCCGGAGAAGATGCGCGATCACCGGGGACGTGTTCCCTCGCGGCATGGAGCGACCTCTCGGCTCCGGGAGGGTCGGCCCCGCTATGGACCTCGCGTGAAGCGGGATTGACGGCGCCTCAGCGACTCGTTCTCGACCGTCCGAGCTCGGCGAGGTTCGGGAGTTCGGCCGGACCCGACCGGGGCCCCCCCGCCCCCACCCTCGGGGGGCGCGGCGGACCGGGAGGATCGGCCGGGATGGCGGCGCGATCCCGGCGATCGTCGAACCGGGGACCGGGGCGACCTCGCCGCACAGGTCCTAGCCCGAGAGGGCGATCGCCAGCACGCCCACCGACACGACGAAGGCGAGGCTTCCCCAGAACGCACCTCGCCAAAGGCCGCGCGACGCGTTCGTCCCCATCACGCTCCGGTCGGAGGCGAGTAACCCCACGAACAGGCCCGGAACGATGAGGATGAACACCATCGACACCATCAGGGCGAGGACCAGGGTGATCAGCTGGGGGAACAGGAGGGGCACGAACACGGCGGGCAGGCTCTCGGCGGCGTAGATCCACCCGATGCTCTTCGGGGACAGTCCGAACGCTTCCGTCACCCCCCAGGCGCTCCCGAGGGAGATCACCACGAGCGCCAGGAACGCCGCGGCCACCAGCCCCGCCCCGAGCACATCCGCCCATCCTCGCCCGAGGCCGTGGACCAGGGAGAGGGAGAACCCGGGGCCGCTCGTGAACTCGAAGGGGCCCCGCAGACCCGCGCCGATCATGACGACGACGATCATGAGCACCTCGCTCACCACCGCCCCGAGGAGGGTCGCCTGGCGCGAGACGGCGACCGACGTGCCCTTGGAGGCGGTCGCCGACGACTGGAAGAACAGCATGAACGGCATCACGACCGCCCCAGCGTTCGCCGCCAGGAGGAGAAAGAACGACGGGGAGGCCGAGGTTCCGAACGGGGAGTACGGGAGCAGACCCCGGTGGAGCACCACGACCGCCAGGGAGACGAGCACGCCCGCGGAAACGCCGATGAGCACTCGCTCGACCCAGACGTACGGCCCCCGGGCGACCAGGGCGATGTGGGCGAGGAACGCCATCGGAAGGGAGAGGATCGGGGGGATCCCGAACAGGCTCAGACCGAGCGCGATGCCCGCATACTCCGCGACGTAGGTCGCCACATCCCCCACGGCCATGGAGAGGGCCACGGTCGTCGCGAGTCGCGGGGAAAAGTGCTCTCGGGCGAGCTGCCCCAGGCCCTTGCCGGAGACCGCCCCGAGGCGGCCCGAGGCCTCCTGGATGAAGAACAGCGGGACCGTCAGGACGACCAAGAACCAGACGAGGTCGTACCGATAGCTCGCGCCGGAGGCGAGCGCCGTGAGGATGCTCGCGGCGTCGACGTTGGCGATCATCACGAGCCACGCCGGCCCGCCGCGCCACCGGCGCGGGGCCCGGAGGTGCTGCGACAACGCGGAGATCATCGGCCGTCGGGGAGCCGAGGAGGGCGATGCGGGACCGACCGGGGAGCCCTCCATCCCGCCTCGACCACCGCGCGGCCGCCATAAGCACTGGTCCGCACGAGGTTCGCGCGTGCTCCGGCGAGGAAAGGATTATCGGCCGCGTTCCCGCTCTATCGGGCGACATGGGGCGACCCCGGCGGCCGGAGCGGGGCGGGAGCCACGGACCGACGGCCCTGGGAACCCGGACCCGACGGCGTCGACTCCACCGGAGGACGCAGGGGGCTGTCCGCATACCCTGGACCTTCGTCCTGTCGGTGATCCTCTCCGCCGAGATCTTCGTCTGGTCGGGGATCGCGACCGACTGGTTCGGCTACGGACCGCCGGGTTCCCCGTCCACCGGACCGCCCCCCCCGAATCTCAATCCGTACGACGAGAAGATCGTGCACGTCATCGCCGGCGTCACGTACCACGGCAACTCCACCAGCTACTTTCCCGCCCTCGAAGGGAAGGACATCTGCAACCACTGCCCCGGGCTGCCGTTCATCGACTACGGGTTCTCCCCGGCCGTGCTGGGGTTCTGGTTCGAGTTCAACGTGACCAACGACGCGACGTGGTGGGAGCTGATGGCGAACTTCACCGTGGCCACGAGCGGTCCGACGCCGGGCCTGTTCACCCCCGGGATCGCGAGATGCTGCTACCCCTCGTTCGAGTCGGCGGCTTCGTACGCCTACCTCGAGGCGAACCAGACGGTCGGCCTGAAGATCCTTGTCGTGGCGCCCTCGCTCGCCGACGTCGGTCCCTCGGGCTACACGCTGTACTTCAACGTGACGTCGCCCTGAACGGCCCGAACGGCAACGAAGGAACGATCGCTCGACCGGATCCCCGTGGGATCGCCCGGACCGGCCGACCGGTACCCGCGGCGGGCCCGGTGGAGGAACGGAGCCGTGTCGAGCCACGGAACCGGAGTGTCCCGGGAGCCCGTGGCGGTCGGCTACAGTCGGGGATGGCTCCGCCGCCAGAGGAGGAGACCCGCTACCGCTACGACTGCGATCGACCCCCCGATGACCGCCTCCGCGGGAAGGGTCAGAGGACCTCCAAGGCCGGTCCGCGGGTGAGCGGTCAGATTCGGCGGAAGGTTCTCTCCGAACGCGATGAACCCGTACATCCCCATCTGGAAATGCCCCGACACCAGGCAAACGAACTCGTACCAGCCGGGGTCGGTGGGGGAGTGGAAGGTGGCGACGGTCTGCGCGCCGGAGGAGTTGGCATAGATCGATAGCATCGGGGGATAGGTGACGAAGTAGTCGTTCAGCTGGGTCGGCGTGTAGGCGACGGGGATCACGACCCCCTCGCGCGACGAGATCGTGAACGAGTGGGCGAGGACGCTGTCGTCGGTGAAGGTGACGGTGATGTTCGCGTTGACCGGAACTCGCTGGAAGTCCGCCGGTTGGTACCCGTAGTCCCCGGTGGCGTTCACGACGATCGTCCCCGTCGCGCCGGCGGCGGCGACGCTCCCGCGGGGTGAGAGGGAAGGGAGGCCGGCCGCCGCGCCGCTCAGAAGGAGGAGAACGGTCCCGAGTGCGGCCCACGCCTGCCCCAACACACTCCCTCCACGACCTTCCGACGTTCCGTTCGACGCGGACTCCCTCTATTTGCTGGCTCCGTGGGCCGAGGTTGAGGGCCGGAAACCGGAGGGCGCTGCATCGGCCGATTGCAGGTCACTAGCCCGGACCGGAAAGGGCGAGGACCGGGTGCAACGGCGTGCTCGGAATCGCGACCTTCGCCCGACGAGGACCGATCGGGCACCGAAGGTAGCCCGCTCCCGAGGCCGGGGGGCCGGCCGCACCGCGTCTCGCGAGGCTTCGAAGGGAAACCCGGCCGCACGGCTCGAACCGGCGATCCGGGGGCGAGGCAGGGGCCGTCAACGTCGCGCTGCCCCGTCGCCCCGTTCGAGCCAAGGTTTAAGGCCGCGCCACGGGCTGATTTCCTCGCTGCCGGCGCGGGCGACGCGGGGCGCCTAGGGTGGCGATTCGCGCCCGGCCGAGCGGGCGAAGAAGGTCGTTCTGGCCTCGGGTGCTCTGTGGATCCCACCCCCTCCGTCACGCGGAACCCTCTCGAGCCCCGGGTCGTGCGTCGGCACCCGGTCTCCAACCTGGAGCAGTGGCGGATCACCACGTTCCACCAGCTCGGGCATTACCTGCGCACCTTCCGGTTCTTCGGACTGCTCGGGTTCGTGGTCCTGGTCTCCGTGCTCACGCTCGGCTTCCAGGTCGATGCCGGGGTCGCGGCCGTCCAGGTCCAGCAGCTGTTCCGTCCGTCTGAGTACGTGAGCAACTACCTCGTGAACACCGGCCTGTTCGTGGTCCTCGCGGCGGCGTTCTTCGGGGGCGATGCGCTGAGCGTTGATTTCTCGACGGGCACGGGGTACTACATGCTCGTCCTCCCGATCCGGCGGCCGGTCCTGCTCGCCGGGCGCTACGCGGCGGCGACCCTCGTCACCCTCGCCGTCATCGGCGTCTACTACCTGTTCGGGATCGTCGGGACGTCGTACTTCTTCGGTCTCACGTTGGTTCCGTGGGTTCCGCTGGCCGAGTCGTTCGGTATCGCCGCGGTGTTTGCGTTGGCCGCGCTGAGCGTGGCGTTCTGCGTGAGCGCCTTTGTGCGTTCGCCGGCCGCCGGGGTGCTGGTCACGGTGCTCGCGCTCTACGTGGGGTTCGCCACCCTCCAGGCCACGATCGAGCTCGCGGGCTTCGAGCCGTGGTTCTCGCTGAGCTACGCGGGCGGAGCGATGGCCGCGGTCCTCGACACGGACTTCGTCCACTTCCAGGCGATCCCGCTCGGCGAGGACCAGTACTACACGATCTGGTCGTCGACGGTGAGCGAGGGCCTCGCGATCATGGCGGCGTACGTGGCCGCCTTCCTGCCCCTGAGCGCCTACCTGTACCAGCGCAAGGAGTCGACGGGGTGACCCATGGGCTCCTTCGAGGTCTCCGCGCTATCGAAATCGTTCCGACCCGGGGCCCCCGTGCTCCGGGACCTATCGTTCCGATTCGAGGGGGCGGGGGCGATCGGCTGCCTGGGCCCGAACGGGGCCGGAAAGACGACGACGCTCAAGCTCCTCGTCGGCCTGTTGCGACCGACCCGCGGCCACGCGTTCGTCAACGGCGTTGACCCGATGGTCGATCGGAAGTCCGCCCTGTGGGACGTCGGCGCCGTCATCGAGACCCCCGAGCCGTACCCGACGCTCAACGTGCACGAAGCGCTCGATGTCGTCGGCCGCTCGCGCGGCCTTTCTCCCAACGACGTCGACGCCGAGGTCGACCGGTGCCACGAACTGCTCGACCTGCCGCCGTTGGGGCACCGGATCGGGTGGCTTTCGAAAGGCCAGCGGCAGCGCGTGGCGCTCGCCTCAGCCCTGATGGGCGACCCGACGGTGCTCCTGCTGGACGAACCAACCAGCGGGCTCGACCCCGCCGAGCGGGTGCTCGTGCGAGGGCTCCTCCAGCGATTGAAGCGGGACCACCTGCTGTTCCTGAGCTCCCACCAGATGGTCGAGGTGGCGAACGTCTGCGACCGCCTGATCTTCCTCGACCGCGGGCAGGTCCTGCTGAACGACCGCACCGAGAACGTCACGCGACAGATCCGGGCCCGCCAGGTCGACGTGGAGTTCGGCCGTCCCGTCGAGCCCGCGACCCAGGCGACGCTGCGACCGCTTGCCACCGAGGTGGTCACGCTCTCCGAGCGACGGTGGCGAATCTCCTTTGACGGCGGCGAGGAGGCGCGCACCCAGCTGCTCGCCCTCTGCCAACGGATCGGCCCGGTGCTCGAGTTCGCGAGCTCGTCGCTCCTCCTCGAGGACGCGTACCTCCGGCTGGTCGCGCCGGCCCCGGACGGGCCGTGACCGACCCGTCCGCGGCCGTGCCCGCGGCGCCGCCGGCCGATGGCGCGAGGTCGCGGACCGGACGCGCCCGGGCGTTCCGGCAGCGGCAGGTGGAGCAGCGTACCTCCCGGAGGACCCGGATCGCCAACCTCGTGATGGTCGGGTTGGTCGTCGCGGGCGCCTACCTGATCGTGACCGAGCGTCCCGGGGTGTTGCTGAACGCCGCCGACACGACCCGGTTCGGCCCGGCGATCGTCGTGCAGCTGGGGACCCCGACCGCCGGGACCCTCTCGTGCGCGGGGGGCGGAACGGCCGCGGTCGAACGGGTCCCGTGGGTCGGTTCCACCCAGCCGGTCGCGACCGGAGAGGTCTACGTCCGTATCTACGAGATCTGGGACGGCGACGTCATCCTCGACCCGAACGTGGTGGCGAACGCGACCGCGTCGAACCCCTGCGCCGGGGTGCCGCCGTCCTCCGCGCTCCTGTGGTATCTGGTGCTGGCCGCACCCAACGGCACGAACGAGCTGACGTACACCCAGGCCGGCCTCTGGCAGCCGGTGGCCGGAGGGGCCGCGAACGTCACCGTGGCGAACGACTCCACACTCCTCCTGGTGAGCGGCGCATCGCTCGCCGGAACCGGCCGGGGGATCGCGGTGCTCGGATTCGCCGGCCTGTCGCCGATCAGCGGCTCCGTTCCCCTCTAGTCGCCCCCTCGGTGTGATTCGCGGACGACTTCGACCGGGGGCCCGTCCGTCGGGACCGGGAATCGACCCGATGGGGGCCGATCCACCCGGTGGGCGATTCAGCGGTCCCCCCGATCGCGAACGTCCCGGGATCCACCCCGGGTCGCTCCGTCCACGGCAATGACCCCCTCTCCTTCGAGGTTCTCCCTCGCGAGGGAGCCGAGCGCCCGGGGCGGCCCCAGGCGAGGGCGAGGCGCCGTTCGGCATCGACCGGGTCCGTCCGAGCAGTCGAGGGCGGGCTCCGCGCGCCCCGGCTAGAACCGGAGCGACCGGATTTCGGGAAGGGCCAACCCTGCGACCGCCGATACGACGAACCCGGCGGCGACCAGCTCGGTCAGCTGCTGGGCGCTCCAGGAAAGCGAGAGCAGCCCGATCGCGAACGCCCCCACCGTGGTCGCGATCCCCGGGAACAGGTAGGCGTTCGAGGAGACGCGGGCGAGCAGATCCGGGGCGAACCGGCCCTGCAGATAGGACGCCGCGGCGGACTGCCGAGCGGTGGCGGCGACGCCGACGACCGCCCAGACGGCGACGCTCAGGACCAGCGAGAACGAGACCGGCTGCGTCGCCAGGATCGCCGCGCCGAGGGCGGCCGTCGAGACGACGAGGATCGGGCCGATCGCCGTTCGGGGATTGAGCCACCCGAAGAGGAGACCGATGCCGATCCCCCCGACGAGGTCGGCCACGTACAGCGCGGCGTAGACGCCCTGCGAGGCGTGGAACGACCGGGCGGCCGTCAGAGTGAGGAGAAGGACCGGGGCGCTGGCGAACAGCCCGGTCGTGAACTGCAGCACCGCCAGGTGGCGCAGCGGTCGCCCGGAGGGCCCCCGGTAAAGCGACCAACCCTCCCGGAACGTCTCCCGGTACGGGCCGGCCGCCGCCCGGGGGACCACGATCGGCAGCGCGAACGCGAACACCGCACCGATCCCGAGCAGCGCGGCGTACAGGTACGACCCCCCCGCGACCCCGAACAGGGCGATCGCGGCCCCGGCGCCGAAGAACATCGTCACGTCCACGGCGCCGCCGACCGCCGAGCCCACGCCGGAGACGGCGAACAGCCGGTCGGCCCCGAACAGCAGCCGGGAGGCGGCCTGGTCGGCCGCCCAGGTGAAGTCCCACAGGACCGCCAGCACGACGACCAGAGCGACGAGCAACGGCACCGACAGGTCGCCGAGAACGAACGTGACCCCCATCCCCAGGGCCGCCAACGCCTGGACGGGGTAGCAGACGACGTAGACCCAGCGCTTGTCGCGCAGACGGTCGACGACGGGGGCGGCCAGGAACGTGACGGTGTAGACCGCGCTCTCGATGCCGACGAGGACCCCGGCGAGCGCGATCCCCCCCGTGAGCCGATACGACAGCCAGAGCACCGTCGCCAGATAGACCGCGTATCCGACGTACGCCGCCGTGTTCCTCGCCTGGAGGAGCAGGAACGACCGGTTCCGGAGAAGGTCGACCAGTCCGTGGGGAGGCGGGCCCGACGCCCCGGCGGGCGAAGACCGCGCCGACACCCCCGTGGACCCACCCACCTCGCCCGGTGGCACGACGTCGCCGTTCTTCAGCGGATGACCTGGAAGGCGTGGTCCCACGCGTTGAGCGTCGCCCCGGCGCGGACCCAGAGCGGTACGAGGGCCTCCAGCCACCGCGCGCCGTCGATCCCCCCGACGTCGAGGGCGCCGGCCCAGCCGAGCTCCTTCAGGATCTCCTCGGTCCGCTTCTTCGCCGCTGCATCGTTCCCGCAGATCAGCATCTTCACGGGGCCGGCGGCGAACTTGGGGTCGATGAAGCGCACGTTCCCGACCGTGTTGAAGCACTTCACGACGTGGGCGCTCGACAGCCGCTTCTGGACGCGTTCCCCGAGGGAGTCCGTCGTCCCGAGGAACAGCCCCGGGGGCATCCCGTGCGAGAAGTCGAGAGGGTTGGTGGCGTCCAGGACGAGCTTCCCCGCGAACGTCGGCGGACCCGCGAGCTCGATCGCGGCCTCGGTCGCCGCCCCGTTGGTCGCCAGGATGACGGGGTCGCCGAACCGGGCCGCGTCCCCGAACGACCCGACCGACGCCCGGGGGCCGGCCTCCCGCTTCCATCCGTCGAGCTTCTTCGGTTCCCGCGTGCCGAGCATCACTTCGTAGCCGTGCTTCGCGAAGCCCCGGCCCAGCACCTTCGCGACGTCTCCGCTCCCCAGGATCCCCGCGCGCTTCGCCGCCGACATCTCCCCGCTCCGGGGTCTCCACGCGGCCGGCGGGTATAAGGTCGGTTCGCGGCGGATCCGCGCGTTCAGCCGAACCGGCCCGTCACGTAGTTCTCGGTCAGCTTCTCGACGGGCCGATGGAACACCTGGTCGGTCGGGCCGACCTCGACCAGCTTGCCGAGGTACAGGAACACCGTGTGGTCCGAGACCCGGAGCGCCTGGGCCAGGTTGTGGGTCACGATCACGACCGTGTACTCGCTCCGCAGCTTCGCGAGCAGCGCCTCGATCTTCGCGGTCGCGATCGGGTCGAGCGCGCTGCACGGCTCGTCGAGGAGCAGGACCTCCGGACGGACCGCGAGCGCCCGGGCGATGCAGAGCCGCTGCTGCTGGCCGCCCGACAGGCTCGTCCCCGGCGCGTCGAGGATCGACTCGACCTCCTCCCAGAGGCCGGCGTGCTCGAGCGCGGTCACGACCCCCTCGTCGAGCTCGTCCCGCCGCCGGACCCCGAGGAGCCGGAGGCCGGCCGCGACGTTCTCGAAGATCGACAGGTTCGGGAACGGGGTCGGCTTCTGGAACACCATCCCGACCCGGCAGCGGACGAGGACCGGGTCGAGCCGGCTCAGGTCCTCCCCGTCGAGCCGGATCGTCCCTTCGACGCGCGCGCCGGGCGTCTCCTCGTGGAGGCGGTTGAGGCACCGGAGGAACGTCGACTTCCCGCAGCCGGACGGGCCGATGATCGCGGTCGCCGCCCGGTCCGGGACGTTCACCGAGATGTCGTAGAGGACCTGCCGACGGCCGTAGTACGCCGACAGTCCCGCGATCTCCATCTTCGCGGCCACGGCATCACTCCGCCCCCGTCGCGCCCTCGGTCCGCAACGTGAGCCGGGCGGCCAGAGTCACCCCGAGCATGATAAGCAGGAGCAGCAGCGCCGCCCCCCAGGCGTCCGTCACCCAGTTCGGGGTCGCGCCGACGCTCAACGCCTCGTAGATGAACGGGGCCATCGCGGCGACCGGCTGGTTCCACCCGGTGAACCCGTACGTCGTCCAGCCGACCGTGAACAGGAGAGCGGCCGTCTCCCCGGCCGCCCGTCCGAGCGCCAGGACGCAGCCGGTGACGATCGCGCTCCGCGCGCTGCCGAGGACGACCCGCAGCGTGATCCGGTGGCGCGGGAACCCGAGGGCGAGCGCGGACTCCCGGACCCCGGTGGAGACCGTGCGCAGCGCCGTGTCGGTCGTCCGGGCCACGATCGGGATCATCAGGATGCTGAGGGCGATCCCCCCGGCGAGGACCGTGTAGACGTCGACCCGGGCGTAGCGGAGCAGCACCGCGAAGACGAACACGCCGACGAGCAGCGACGGGATCCCGATCATCGAATCGATCAGGATCCCGACCGCCCGCCCGAGCCGGTTCCGTCCGTACTCGGACAGGTAGATGCCGGTGAGGACGCCGACCGGGATCCCGATCGCCGCGGCGAGCCCGATCAGCAGGAACGTCCCCTGGATCGCCGGAGCGATCCCTCCGAGCGAGCAGTTCCGCAGGCACTCCGGGGGGAGCGGCTGCGTGTAGAACGCCGGACGGGCCACGACCGTGCCGCCGTTGTCGACCGCCAGCCGGGTGAGGCTGAACAGCGGGTAGACCGCGACGACCACCGAGCCCGCGAGGAGGACGACGAGGGCCCAGTAGACGAGCTGCCGTCCCGCCACGCGTCGCGGCCGTCGGGCGAGGACCCGGGGCCACCAGGAGGGCGTCGCGCCGACGGGGGTCGCCACGGCCCGGACGCGATCGCGATGTCGACCCCGAGACCGTACGGGGAACCACCGTCGCCGGGACTCTGGCGCGTCCGGCGCGCGAAGGAGGAAGACCCGCGCCCCGATGTTGATCGCGAGGGAGACGCCGAACAGGACGAGCCCGAGCTCGAACATCGCGCTGAGGCCGAGCCCGCTCGCACTGTCGAACTGGTTCACGATCCAGCTGGGGATGGTCGAGCCGGGCGACAGCAGGGAGGTCGGGATGCGGTACGTGTTGCCGATCACGAGGACGACCGCGATCGCCTCCCCGAGGGCGCGGCCGAGCCCGAGGATCACGGCGCCGAGGATGCCGGGGGCGGCGGGGCCGAGGACGGCGATGCGGGTCGCCTCCCACCGGGTCGCCCCGAGGCCGAGGGCCGCGTCCCGGCGCTCGCGGGGGACCGCGCGGAGCGCCTCGCGCGACAGCGCGGCGATCGTCGGGATGATCATCACCGCCAGGATCACGCCGGCGGTCAGCACGCTCTCGCCGAGCGGGTGGCCGCCGAGCAGGCCGCCGGCCCCGTGGGTCCACCGGGAGAGGGCCGGCTCGACCTCGGTCGCCATGAACGGCACCAGCACCACGAGCCCCCAGAACCCGTAGACGACCGACGGGACCATCGCGCCCAGGTCGACCACGTAGGCGAGGATCGGGCGCACCCGCCGGGGGGCGACCTCGGAGGTGAACACCGCGACGCCGAGCGCGATCGGGACCCCCAGCAGCAGGGCGAGGGCGCTCGTGAGGAGCGTGCCGAACACCGCCGGGCCGGCGCCGAACAGTCGGGCCGAGATGTTCCAGTGGAGGCCCGTCAGGAACCCGAGTCCGAACCGCCGAGCGGCCTCCGAGGAGTACTCCGCGAGGAGGAGCGCGATCGCCGCCAGGACGCCGACCGTGCCGAGCGCGGCCGCGGTCGACCCGGCCCGGAACGTCGCCCCGAGCCACCGGAGCCGGGCGACCCGACGGGGAAGCTGCGACGCCCGTTCCGCTCGGCTCGGTTCGGCCCCCTCCCCGCTCCCGGGCACGCCCCTCCTCAGACGGTGCAGGCGGGGATGGAGGCGCCGTTATAATTCATGGCCGAAACGGCGGCGGCGTCCTCGGTCAGCAGCGCGGCCGGCGGCACGTCGTACTTCAGCGGGGCCGCGTACGCCTGCTGGGAGGCACTGATCGTCCACTCGAGCCACGCGACGATCACCTGCGTGTAGGCGAGGGACGGGTCGGTCGTCGACCCCGCGAGACCGGGGTTCTGCAGGACCAGGAAGTACGAGAGCGTCGCCAGGGGATAGTCGGCCGCCTGCGGGGAGTTCACCCAGCTGACCGCCGACCAGTTCCCGGTCGCGGCGGGGATCGTCTGGTGCGCGGCCCAGTAGTCGATCGCCGACTGCGTGTCGGCGACGGTCGGGACGATGAAGTCGCCCGACGGGTTCCCCATCGCGGCGATCCCGCCCGGGTCGTACGTCTGGGCGTCCGCGAGGTCGACGTAGCCGATCGAATCGTCCCCCGCGCTGCTCGCGACGTACTTCACCAGGTTCGAGTTCCCGTGCTGCGACGTCTCGGTCGCGATCGACGGCCAGTTCGGCTGGATCGAGATCCCGACGGCCGAGGCGAACGTCGCGGAGTCGTCGCTCAGGTAGTTCGTCAGCACGTAGGAGGTCCCCGCCGCATCGGACCGCACGACCGGGTCGATCGTCGCGCTCGGGAGGTAGTGGTTGTCGGACGCGAGCCGGCTATCGTTCCAGTTGGTGACCGTGCCGAGGTAGATCTCCGCGAGCTGCTCGCCGGTGAGCTGCAGCGGGCCCGAGAAGTCGGGGATGTTGTAGACGATCGTCACGGCGCCGCCGGTCACGGGCAGGGTGAGCGTCGTGCCGGGGAGCGCCTGGACCTCGGCGCCGGTGAGCGGCTCGTCGGTCGCGGCGAAGTTCACCAGGTTCGACTCCCACGACGTGATGCCGGCGCCGGCCCCGCTGGGATTGTAGCTCAGTTTGTCCGTGGAGTTGGCGGTGAACGTCGTGCTCCACTGGCTGATCAGCGGGCTCAGGAAGCTCGCGCCGGCCCCGGTGATCGTGACCCCTCCGGGGCAGGCCCCGGGCGGGAGCACCCGGGCCGCCGGCGCCAGCCCGTACCAGTGGGTCATCGCGCCGGCGCCGACGAGCACCGCCGCCACGACGACGACGCCCGCGAGCACGATCCAGCCCCGGCCCTGGGAGCGGCGGACGACCGGACGCGAACCGGCGGAGGCAGGAGACCGTCCGGACGCCCCCGGTGGGGCGGTAGGGGCCGCCGGGGGTTCGGGCGGCAGCGTCACGCGCCCTCCGCCCGACGGAGAGGAACGGCGGCCCCGTGCATCGTTCGGACGGCCGGGACGCGCCCGGAGCGGGGGAGACGCTCCGGGCGCCAGGTGGGTGGTCGGCGGAGGATCGGGACCGAATGGGCCGGGGGGTGCCGCCCCATGACGATCGGGCGACGCGGCCCGTCGCATTTAGACGAGTCGAACGGCGAAGATTGCACCGACCGCCGCCGAATCGGCGCGCAGCGGACCGGACGCCGCCGGTCCGTGCCGGGATCCCCCGCACCGCCCGCGGTGGCAACGACTTTCTATTCTGCGCGGGTCGGGGGAGCGATGACGAACGGCGCTCCCTCGGAGGAGCCGGGGTTCGTCGCGTGGATCGAAGGATTGCCGTGCGCGGGGAAGACGACCCTCTCGCGCGCCGTCGCCGAGCGTCTCCGGGCCGCCGGCCGTAAGGTGGAGATCCTGGACGGGGACGAGGTCCGCCACATGTTCTCGCCCGAGCTCGGTTTCTCACGCAAGGACCGGGAGTTCCACGCGCGGCGCGTCAGCTACGTCGCCCGGATGCTCGCGCGGAACGGCGTCGCCGTCCTGGTCGCGATGATCACGCCGTATGAGACGTCCCGGCAGGCCGCGCGCGCGACCGTCGGCGAACGGTTCGACGAGATCTGGCTCCGCTGCCCGGTCGAGGTCTGCCGGCAGCGCGACTCGAAGGGCCTCTACCGCACGAGCGTCCCGGGCGGCACCGTCAAGGTGACGGGCGTCGACGACCCGTTCGAGGAGCCGCTCAACCCGGACCTCACGGTCGACACGTCGTCCGAGCCGGCGACGCGATCGACCGAGCGGATCCTCCGACATCTGACGGAGCGGAAGCTCCTCGCTCCGCTCGCCGGGGCGGCGTAGCCGCGCTCAGACGTCGTTGTCGAAGTCGGCGCCCGACTCCGGCTTCTTCGGCCGGGCGCGGGGTCCCCCGCCGCGCCGGCGTCGGAGCGCGATCGCCACCGCGGCGATCGCCACGATCGCGACCCCGGCGCCGATCGCCACGTACGTCCACGGAACGGACGGGCCGGCGTTCGGCGACTTGGTCGCGTTGAAGTAGACCGAAACCCCGGTCGGCCCGGCGGAGACGGTGAACGAGCCGCTCGCGCGCGACGTCGTGTAGCCGCTCGGCGAGCTGATCGCGTAGGTGAACGTGCCGTTCGGTTCGTTCACGACCGCGGTCAGCCCGGTCGACGTCTTCGTCGTCGTGCCGTTGATCGTGACGGTCCACTTCGGGGTGCCGCTCAGCCCGTGGGCGGTGAACGTCACGGCGTACGTCACCTGCACCCAGGTCGCCGTCCGCTCGTTCACGTCGGCGCCGGCGACGGTGACCGTGCCGGTCCGGGCCGGCGAGCCGGCCCCCAGGTTCCAGCCGGGCTCCGCCCCGATCGTGTACGAGTAGCTGCCGTTCAGCCGGACGAAACCGATCGTCCCGGCGGTGGTCGTGTTCGTCCTCGTCCCGAGCGTCACCGACCACGTCCGGCCCGCCGGCAGCCCGGTCTCGACGAACGTGATCGCATGGAGGGCCGAGTAGACGATCGTCACGGTTCGGTCGGTCCCCGAGAACGCCGGCACCGTCCCCGCGGTCGGCGCGGCGACGTAGCCCGTCGTGTTGAGCACCCCGAACTGCATCGCGGTCGCCGGGAGGACCGAGGTCGGGAGGTCGACGAGGGTCGCCGTGGAGTGATACGTCAGCCCGAGCAGCGTGAACCCCCACGGGGTGAGGGCCGGCAGGCCGAGCCGGTCGAACTCGACCCAGTCGGTGATGAAGGCGCCGATCGGGTCGTGGTCCTCCACGGTCGTGGGGACCGTGTGGACGATGTACGGCAGGGCCCCCGAGTGGTCCGACCAGAAGTTGCCGACGCCGGCGGAGCTGTTGAAGTAGATCCGGG
>DATJZK010000136.1:0-22925 GCA_035499145.1 Thermoplasmata archaeon | reverse complement strand
CCTCGACCGCGCCGACGTCCCCGCGGCGCGCGAGGCGCTCAAGGAGGCGATCCGGCTCGCCGGCAAGGAGGCGCTCAAGTTCTTCTCCGACCGCTGGGCGACGCTCGACAAGACCCGGGCGTACGCGAGCGACCACGGGTTCGTCTCGGCGGAAGCGGTCCGCCTGCTCGCCGAGGGGCGGGCCGAGCTCGACGCCGGCGACCTCGGGGCGGCCGCCGACCGGCTCGCGCGGTTCGAGGTCGAGCTGCGCGCCTCCGCCGGGCCGTACGTGGCGCGGCGCGTCGAGGAGATGGAGAAGTCGTTCGGCGAGATCGCCGACGCGGCGCTCACCGCGCCCGTCCGGCGCCAGCTCGCGGACGCCGACGTCGCGCTGCGGGTGAAGCAGGACGTCATCACCTCGATCGACAGCCTGCGGCGGGCCGAGCGGGAGTTCTCGGCCGTCTTCGGCGCCCACGCCTCGTCGCTCGTCGAGGCGCTCGAGGCCGAGGTGAAGGTCCTCGGGGCGATGGGCGGCACCGGCGACGAGATCCAGCGGCAGATCGACGAGGTCCAGCAGATCTTCAACATGGGCGACTTCGTTCAGGCGTCGCGCGCCTCCCAGGAGATCCGCACGCGGGCCCGCCAGCAGCAGCTGCAGCGGTCGGACGAGGCGATCTCCCACGCGAAGCTCGCCCTGGTCGAGCTCGAGCCGATCGGGCTCGACCTGTCGACCCTCCGCCCGATGCTCGACGAGGCGCAGGCCGCGGCGCGCGACGGCCGGTTCCTCGACGCGTACCGGACCGCCTCCCAGCTCGAGGACGCCGCCGGCCGCGGCCGGGCCGCCGCCCAGACGATCGTCGAGCGGATCGCCCGGCTGCAGGAGCAGCTCGGGAAGGTCCGGGCGAGCGGCACCGACGCCGAGCCGTTCTACGAGCCGCTGCGCGAGGCGCGCCAGCTGCTCGGCCAGCTCCAGTTCGACCGGGCGCGGACGCTGCTCGACGACGTCGAGGCGCGGCTCTCCTCGGAGGAGGCGCGGGTCGAGACGGACCGGCTGCTGGGCGAGATCGGCCTCCTGATCGAGGAGGGACGCCAGCTCGGCGCTCCGGTCGAGCCGATGGCGAAGCGCCTCGAGGGGGTGCGGACCGAGCGGGCGACCGCCGCGCAGGAGGCGACCCGGACCGCCGCCGTCCTTCTGCACGACGAGCTCCTCGCGCAGCTGCGGCCGATCCTGGAGGAGAACCTCCGCTCGCTCGAGCGCGACCTCGACATCGCTAGGTCCGCCGGCGTCCCGCTCGACCGGATCGTCGCGCCGCTCGCGGAGGCCCGCCGCCGCGTCGCGCTCCCCGTCCCGACCGGGGCCGCCGCGCTCGTCGACGAGGTACGCAGCGCGCTGATCAGCACGCGCGGGTTCGTCGAGCACGCCGAGCGGGCGGCGAAGCGGGTCCACGAGGCGCTGTCGCAGGCCGACCTCCTGCGGGTGGAGGTCGGCGACCTTCGGGCCCGGGCCGAGCGGTTCGACTCGCAGCTCTCCGCCCGGGAGTACGCGCGGGTCGCCGAGCTCGCCGGGCCGCTCGAGCGGGAGCTCCACCAGGCGACGTACCGGCACGTCTCGAAGACGCTCGCCGGCTTCCAGGCGACGGTCACGCAGCTCCGCCGCGACGGCGCGAACACGTCGGTCGCGGAGAACCTGCTCCACCAGGCCCGGATGGCGCTCGACGAAGGGCGCCCCCTCGATTCGGTCCAGCTCGCGGCCCGCAGCGAGCGGGAGCTCGAGCGAGCCGACCTCCAGCACCGCCTCGCGGAAGGGTCGCTCGCCGCCGCGGAGAAGGCGATCGCCGCCGCGACCGCGGAGGGGGTCGTCTCGTCCGAGGCGGTCGACGCCCTGCGCAGCGGCAAGGCGTCGTTCGCGAAAGGGTCGTACCCCGACGTCTTCGAGCGCACGATCCTCGTCTCGGAGGTCGTCGCCAGCGCCCGGGACGGGCTCCGCCGCGCCCGCGAGGCGGTGGAGGTCGCCGAGAAGCAGCTCGCCGAAGCGAAGGGGCTCGGGGCCGAGGCCCAGGACGCCGAGGCGGAGCTCGCCGAAGCGCGGCAGGAGCTGGCCGCGGGTCACTATTCACCGTCCGTACGTCGGGCACGCGAGGCGACGGAGATGGCCCGCTGGGCCGTCGATCGCGCATTCGCCGTCCCGCTCCGCGACCTCCGGCAGCAGCTCGACGCCGCCCGGTCGGAAGGGCTCGTCGCCGAGCTGGAGCCGGTCGAAGCGCAGGTCGCTGCGTCCGAGACCGCCACCCGCGCCCACCAGTGGACCGACGCCCGCGCGTCGATCGCCCAGGCGGAGGACGCCGCCCGCCGGCTGTTCGCCGAGGTGCTCGACGGTCGCTGGCGGGAGGTCGCGGCCGAGGCGAAGGAGACCGGACCGCCGGCCCCCGCCGAAGCGAACCGGCGGGAGTCCGTCGCGCAGAAGTTCGACCAGCTGAAGCGCGCGCGTGACGTCGGCGGGGCGCTGAAGCTCCTGCGCGGCGAGCTCGAGCTGATGCGGGCGCAGCACAAGGAGGTCGTCCTCCGCTCCGTCGCCGCGCTCCGCGACAAGCTGTGGGTCGGGGAGCGGCTGGGGCTCGACACGACCCCCGCGATGCAGACGTTCGGCGAGGCCCGCGCCGCGGTCGACGCGGGCAAGCTGCCCGAGGCGACCCAGCTGCTCGAGCGGGCGACCGCGGCGCTCCAGGACGCCGTCCGCACGCCGCTCGTCCGCCGGCGGAAGGAGCTCGCCTCGGAGATCACGTTCGCGGAAGAGGGCCTGCACGTGAGCGTCGGCCCGGTGAAGGACCAGCTCACGGCGGCCGACGCCCTGCTCACGGCCGGGCGGCTCCTGGACGGCGGGGCGGCCCTCCTCAAGATCGAGGAGGAGCTGAACCTCCGCAAGTCGCTCCACCGGGAGCTCACGAACCTCCACTTCCTGATCGACGCCGCCCTGCAGCGGGCGGAAGAGCGCCAGATCGACACTGCCTCCGCGCGGGAGCTGCTCGCCGAGTCGCTCCGCCTCCGGGCGACCGACTACGCGGCCGCGCTCCAGAAGGCGCGCGAGGCGCTGAAGCTGCTCCAGCGGGAGGGCGTCGCGGTCGGGGAGGCCGCCGCGCCGGCCGCGCCCGCCTCGCCTCCGCCGTTCTGGCCGTTCCGCCGGCCCCCGCCGTCGTAGCGGGCGGGACCTAGCTCGAGCTGAACGCCGTGCCGACGGCGGGCGTCGGCATCCCGGGCGGGATTCGGACCGGACCGAGCGGCAGCCGATCGTACTCGACCGAGTGCTTGAGCCCCCGTCGACGGAGCAGGGTCGACACCTGTTCGGTGACCTGCACGACCTCCTGGCAGCGCGACGGCTTCGCGAAGTAGAACTCGACCCGCCGCTCGTCCGTGATCGGGAAGATCAGCCGGAGCCCGAAGGCGTCCTGCCGGTTGTAGCCGCCGGGCTTCTTGTCGCGCTTCAGGTCCCGGAGGTTCTCCTCGAGGAGCGCTTCCGGCGCGAGCGGGTCGGACTCCTTCACGAACGGACGGTTCATCTCGACGATCCGCTTGTGGATCTCCGGGTACACCCGGACCAGGTCCTTGAACGAACGCTTGGGGTCGAGGAGGATGTGGCCGCTGCGCGCCTTCACGGGGGGGGTCACGGCGGCCGCTTCACGTCCGCCGGCTTGATACGTTCTTCCCCGGCTCGGCGCGACGGGGTTAAGCGCGGCCCCGGAGTGGACGGGCATGACCGCGACCCCGCTACCGCAAGGGACGCCGATCTACGCGCCGCCGCCCCAGCTCCCCGTCGTGACGACCCCGTTCCTGCCCGGGTACCGGGTTACCCGGGTGATAGGGGTCACCTTCGGGCTGATCGTCCGCTCCCGCGGGCTCGGGCGGAACATCGTCGCCGGGTTCCGAAGCCTCGCGGGGGGCGAGATCACAGAGTACACTCAGCTCCTGGAGCAGGCGCGGCACGAGGCGCTCGCCCGGCTCACCCAGCACGCGCAGAGCCTGGGCGCGAACGCGGTGCTGTCGGTCGGGTTCGACACCTCCGAGATGAGCGAGATCATGACCGAGATCATGGCGTACGGCACGGCCGTCGTCGTCGCCCCGGACCCGACCCCGGCGCAAGGGGTCACGCTCCGCTGAACCGCCCGGTCCAGGCGGTCGGACCGCGCGGATCGTGACGGCGGTCCCGGGGCGTGCCAAGCGGGGAAAGGTTGAAGGGGCCGACCCGCTACCGAGCGCCGGCGCTCCCGTAGTCTAGTGGTCAAGGATAGAGGCCTCTCGAGCCTCTGACGCGGGTTCAAATCCGGGCGGCACCGGCCGTCCGGGGAGACTCCCGCCGGGAGCACCTCCCCCCTTCAGGCCGCTCCGGAGCTTGGCGTGGTGACTGTCGACCGGTCTTCCCGGCCTCCGGACCTAGGACTTCCTGTGGAGCCCGGTTATCCGTCCCGGGGCGATTTCGCGGCTCCGGAAGGGAGATAGCTCGACCGCCATTTCGACCCCCCCATTTCACGTCAGAGAATCCGGGGGGCCGCTCACGGCTAACAGCCTTTCAAAGCTCATATAGGGTCCCCGCCTCCCGCCTTCGGGTGACCCAATTGCCGGGAGGGTCTAATTCGGTGGGAGAGAGAGCCAAGAGACGGACGGCAGTGTACGCTGCCACCGCCGTGCTCGTGTTGAGCATGGTGTTGCCCGTCGCCGCCGGCGCGTTCAGCGCCGCGGCTACGTCGACGGCCCCGATGGCGGCGCATGCCGCTTCGGGAGCGGGTGCTACCGTCCAGCAGACGACCGCCCCTGCAGTACCTGCAGGGGGCGTGAGTGGGCAGATCGCGCAGACGCCGACTTCTCCGCATGCGGGGACGATCGACGTCTACGAGATTGCGCCGGCCGGGTCCAATACGGAGGACCCGTCGGTCGCCTACGACACGGTCAGCTACGAACCGATTCTGAACGTCTACCAGACGCTGATTAACTACGACGGCAACTCGACGACGAGCTTCGTCCCGACCCTCGCGGTCTGCGTGCCGGGCACCGTCCAGTGCACGACGGACTTCGGGTCGAACCTGACGGGATACGTCCCGCACGTGCCGGCGCCGGTCTACTGGACGTTCGTCATCGACAAGCAGGCGAACTTCTACGACCCGACGACCTCGACGTCCTGGCCGGTCTACCCGGCGGATGTCGTCTTCTCGCTGGCGCGGACGATGGCGTTCGCCGACACGCCGTACGCGGGCAAGCAGCCGGGCTGGATCCAGACGCAGGCGCTGGTTCAGTACGGTGACCCTGGGTGGGACAACGGGATCCACTTCCCGTACAACAACACGCCCTCGAGCGTCCTGAGCTCGATGCTGGTCAACGACTCGACGTACTGTCCAGCGTCGGCGATGTCCCTGGAGCACGGTTGCGTCACGTTCATCGCGAACGGCGGCGGCGCGGACTGGCCCTACTTCATGGAGCTGGTCGCGGACAACCTGGGCGCGAGCATCGAGCCGTGCGGCTGGTTCAACTACGAGCACGCGGCGATGCCCGGCTGGGGCAACACCAACCACCACGTCAGCCACGGGGACGGAACCTGCACGCTGCCGGGCGGACTGACGTCCACCAACGGTCCCGCGTGGGCTTCGTACCTGGCGGGCCTGAGCCCGTACGGCTGGGACGCCTTCGAGAACCTGACGGCGACCACCCCGGTCGTCAACCCGGGCGTTCAGTGGAACATGGTCGGGAGCGGCCCGTACTACGCGGGCGTCATCCCCGGCTCGGCGTACTCGCTCCGTGCCAACCCGGCCTACAACCAGCCCTCGGGCTGCTCGGGCGTGGGCGGCATGGCGACGTACGGCGGCTACTGTGACCCGGCGGCGGGCGCCTACCAGCCCAACGTCAACGTCTACTGGGAGCCCGACGACTCGTTCGGCATCAGCCAGTACCGGGCGCACCAGGCGGACTTCGCCGGCATCGAGACGACGCACACGACGACGCTGCTGCTGCTCGCCTCGGAGGGCGACCTGAACTACTACACCACGCCGACGATCTCGGACTTCTTCACGCCGATCAACCTGGGCTGGAGCAACTCGGAGTTCACGAGCCAGTTCCCGACCCAGCCGATCCCGAACGTCCCCTCGGACTTCTTCACCAACCTCGCGCTGCGGGAGTTCTACGTGCACTCGTACCCGTACACGACGGTGGAGAACACGGTGCGGACGGTCGACGGGATCCAGTACGACTTCAACGTCGGCGGCCCGATTCCGTTCGGCATGGGCAACTACTACCCGACCAACGTCAGCTACCCGACGGGGGACCCGGACACGAACCCCTCGGATGTCGGCGGAGCGGCGTGGTGGTGGGCCCAGGCGACCAACATCCACTCCCCCTGGTACGATGCCCAGCTCGCCGCCTGCACGCCGGGAACGCCGTGCACGTGGGCGATCGCGGGTCTCCAGGGCGACCCCGGTGACGACATCGGGATCGCGGACTGGATCACCGAGATCAAGACGCTCACCGGCAACGCCCTGCAGCCGTACGGTGGCGCGTCGTTCGACCTGACCTTCGACCAGTTCCTGGACGTCGCCTTCACCTCGGCGTACGACAACCCGCTCGTCTCCGAGGTCGGAACCGGCTGGGCGCCCGACTACCCTGACCCGACGGACTACGTCGCGCCCGAGGCCAGCCCGAACAACGTGTACACGGAGGCGGATGCGTTCGCTCAGCAGCTCGGCGTCGACAACCCCGCCGGCTGGGCGGCGAACAACACCACCTGCGGCCACAGCACCGTCAACACCGCGGACCTGGTCTACTGGGCGCACGCGGCGGACAACATCGCGGGCGGCGGACTCGCTGGCGTGTGCCAGAACGTCGCCTATGGGGTCGCCGTGGCGTACATGAACATCGCGGCGGCGCTGCCTGTCAGCGCGGAGCGGACGCTCGACTACAACCTGATCACCCACATCACCAACGGACTCTCGATGGCGGTGTGGAACGGTCAGGCGAACACGGTCGCCTCGGCGGCGCCGTGGATCGACGGCTCGTCCATCAACTCGAACGTGATGATCGGCGGCGGTGGCGACCAGATCTGGTATCAGATCAAGTACGCGCCGTTCGAACAGCCGGTCACGTTCAAGGAGAGCGGACTGCCGCTCGGTGCGAGCTTCACCGTGCACGCCGGCTCGCCTGTGACGGCCAAGACCAGCGCCAACGTGACGTCGCACGGTGCCTCGGTGGCGTTCAACTCGCCGCTCGGCACCCTGTCGTTCACCATCACCCCGCCCGCCGGCTACGGTGTGGCGCAGGTGGTCGGACCGCACGGCACGACGTACACGACGGCGCCGGTAACGGCCGCGACCACGTTGACCGTGAAGTTCGGGCTGCTTGAGAACCTGTACTTCAACGAGTCGATCTCGCTCCCGCACTGGCCGGGACTGCCCGCGGGAACGAACTGGAGCGTGACGCTGACGCCTTCGGGCAACGGCGGACCGCCCGGGATGGTCGGCACGAACACGACGACCGTGAGCGGAGGCTCGATCCACTTCGTCGTGCCGAAGGGCGCCCACTACAAGTGGACGACCCAGAAGCCGGCGTCGTTCAAGGACTCGGGCGCGAAGAAGGGCGGCTTTGGGATGGCGCCTCACGCCGTCACGAAGCTGATCAAATTCGCGGTGAACGGAGCGAACATCGTCTTCGCGGAGCACGGCCTGGCGGCGCACACGAGCTGGTCGGTCAGCGTGACCGGACCCAGCCCGAGCGTGACCGTCACGACGGTGACGAGCTCTACGGGGACGGCGAAGTTCTACCTCGCGAACGGCAGCTACACCTACAGCATCCCGGTCGTGGGCTCGGACACTCCGACCCCCGCCTCGGGAGCGCTGGTGGTCGTGGCGCCCCACGCGCAGACGATCCACGTCGGGTTTGCGGCCTCGCACGCGCAGTTCGGCACCGCGCTGGTCACCCGCCAGTCGACCACGCTCTCGAACCACGCGAACCTGGTCGCGACCGTGTCGGGTCGCGAGGCGGCCTAGATCGGGGCACCGACCCCGGCCCGTCCGCCCCCTTCGGGGGGCGGGCAACCCATTCCTCCCTTTTCTTTTCCTGATCGGAAGGGGAGTTCGCTCACTCGCTTGAACCCTCGCCGGGATTAAGGGGGCGTGTGCCTCCCGAACGGTGCGATGTCCCGTCCCGCGGACGAGCGACCCCGGATCCTGGTGCTCGACATCGGAGGGACGCACGTCAAGGCGGTCGTCTCGGACCGCCCCGGCTACCGGGTCCGATTCCCCTCCGGCTCGAAGATGTCCGCCGAGGCGATGGTCCGCCAGCTTCGACCGGCCCTGCGAGGACGCGAGTTCGACCGCGTTGCCGTCGGCTACCCCGGACTAGTCCGCCGCGGGCGGATCGTGCGTGACCCCCCGCATCTCGGCGCCGGTTGGGTCGGTTTCGACTTCGCTCGTGCGCTTGGCCGCCCGGCGCGGGTGGTCAACGACGCCGCGATGCAGGCGCTGGGAAGCTACCGGGGCGGGAGGATGCTGTTCCTCGGCCTCGGGGCCGGACTTGGGTCGGCCATGATGGTCGACGGTTCCTTGATCCCGATGGAGTTGGGCCACCTGCCGTATCGCAAGGGCCGCTGCTTCGAGGAGTTCGTCGGGGAGACGGCCCGAAGACGACTCGGGCGGAAGAAGTGGCGGAAGGAGGTCGTGGACGTCGTCGAGACGCTGCGGGACGCGCTCGAGCCCGAGTACATCGTGCTCGGAGGGGGGAACGTCCACCACCTCAAACGCTTGCCCGCCGGCACAGAACGGGGCGACAACGCGAACGCGTTCGTCGGCGGGGTGCGACTGTGGGAGCGCGACTACGGGGTTTTCGACCACCCTTCCTCGGCGGCCCAGACCGCGCCGTCCCCACGCCGTTCGTCAGCGCGTCGGAGAACCCGCGCGTAGCGAGGCAGGTAGCTCCTGCGCCGCGGCCCGGTCGAGGAACCATCGGACCGGCCCGCGCGCTCGCACTCGGCCCGCGGGCGGCCGGCGGGCGGCCGACGATCGACCATCCAGTGCGGCGCGCACGGCCTCGGCCTTGTCGTCGCCCGCGACCAGGAACGCGACCTCGCGCGCGGCGGCGAGCGCCGGCAGGGTGAGGGTGACCCGCGGCACGTACGGCGGTCGGCCCGGGACTCGGACGGCGACGGCCGCTCGAGATCGCTCCCGGAGCGCCGGGCTCCCCGGGAACAACGACGCCGTATGTCCGTCGGGCCCGATGCCGAGCAGCACGAGATCGAACCACGGCCGACCGGCGGGGAGCGCTCCGAACCGGGCGACGAGCTCCGCCCGGTACTGCCGGGCCGCGAGCGCGGCGGAGCCGAGTTCCCCTCGGATCCGATGGATCCGCGACGGGGGGATTCCCGCTCGGGCGAGGAGCGCGCGCCGGGCCATCCGGTAGTTGCTCTCCGGCCGGTGCGGTCCGACACATCGCTCGTCGCCGAACCACACGTCGGTCCGGTCCCACGGCACGCCGGACGATGAGCGTCGTGCGAGCCGCTCGTAGAGCGGGATCGGCGTGCTGCCCCCGGCCAGCACGAGCTGGAACGACCCCCGGGCCCGCACGGCCTCCCGGGCCCGCCCCTGGATCTCGACAGCGAGGGCACGGCTGGCCGCGGTAAGGGTAGGGTAGACGCGCACCCTCCGCGCTACGGGATCGGCTCCCAACGATGCCCCCACTCCTGAACGAGGCGGTCGGCCGCCGCGGGGCCGGAGCTTCCGGCGGCGTACGGTGCGGGAGGGCTCGCGGCCCGCAGGACCGCATCGTACACCCGCCAGGACTCCTCCACCTCGTCCGCGCGCACGAACAGCGTGGGGTCGCCGAGCATGGCGTCGAGCAGCAGCGTCTCGTAGCCGTCCGGCAGCGGTCCGAAGACGTCGGCGTAGTGGAACTGCATCCGGTGCGTCTGCACGCGCAGCTCGCGGCCGGGCACCTTGATCTCGAAGGAGAGCTCGAACCCCTCCCGGGGCTGGACGAGGATCGAGATGCGGTCCGGGTTCATCTCATACTCCTGCTCCGTGGGGAAGAACGACACCGGGGGCGCCTTGAACGTCACGACGATCCGGCTCGACTTGGCCGGGAGGCGCTTTCCTGTCCTCAGGAAGAACGGAACGCCCTGCCAGCGCCAGTTGGCGACCTTCAGGCGTAGGGCGACGAACGTCTCGGTCGTTGAGCCCGGGGCGACCCCCGGCTCCTGGCGGTAGCCCGGCACGGGGGCGCCGTCGATCGTCCCGGCGGTGTACTGCCCCCGGACCACGTCCTCCGGCCCGAGCGCGGCCAGCGAGCGCAGCACCTTCACCTTCTCGTTGCGGATCGCCTCCTCGCTCCGAGTGGCGGGAGGCTCCATCGCCACGAGCGTGAGGATCTGGGTGACGTGGTTCTGGATCATGTCGCGAAGCGCCCCGCTCTCCTCGTAGTAGCTCGCGCGGCCCTCGATCCCGAGGCTTTCCGCCACGGTGATCTCGACCCGCTCGACCGTCGCGCGGCTCCAGATCGACTCGACGAACATGTTCGCGAACCGGAACACCAGCAGGTTCTGGACGGTCTCCTTGCCGAGGTAGTGGTCGATCCGGTACAGCTGCGACTCGGAGAAGTGGCGGTGGGCGACCTCGTTCAGCTGAACGGCAGAGGCGAGGTCGCGGCCGAACGGCTTTTCGATGACGACCCGGGTCCATCCCGGGCCCTGGGCCAGGCCGGCCGCGCCGAGTCCCTCGAGCGTCGGCGCGAGCGCATCGAGCGGCAGGGCGAGGTAGAAGATCCGGTTGCCGGGAAGACCCCGTCGGCGCTCGATCTCCTCGATCGCCTGCCGGAGCTCCGCGAAGCTCGGGGGCTGGTCGTCCGGTAGCCGGTGGTACTCGAGCGTGCCGTCGCAGAACCGGCGGACCTCGGCCGGATCGCCCGACTTCGCGGCGGTCAGCCACCCGACCGCCGCCGTCCGGTATGCCGGGGAGTCGAGCGGACGCCGCGCGACCCCGAGGATCGCGCTACCGGTCGGAAGGTCCCCGCGGTCGCCGAGACGGTAGAGCGCCGGCAACAGCTTTCGCTGCATCAGGTCGCCGGTCGCCCCGAGCACGACGACGAGCTGCGGGTCGGCCCGCGGACGCTCCATCGTCACGCCGCCGGCTTCACGGCGTGGCCGCCGAATTTGTTCCGCATCATCGCGAGCAGCCGCTCGGCGAACGGGTTCTCCTCCCGGGATCGGAGGCGCTGTTGCAATGCGAGAGTGATTACTGGCGCCGGAATGTTCAGGTCGAGCGCCTCCGCGACCGTCCACCGCCCCTCCCCCGAGTCGGCGACCCAGGCGTCGATCCCCGCGAGCGTCGGGTTCTCCGCGAGCGCCGACTCGGTGAGCTCGAGGAGCCAGGAGCGGACGACGCTGCCGTACCGCCAGATCTCCGTGACCTGATGCAGGTCGAGCCCGAACTCCTGCTTCGCGCCGAGGACGGAGAGTCCCTCGGCGTAGGCCTGCATCAGCCCGTACTCGATCCCGTTGTGGACCATCTTGACGAAGTGGCCCGCGCCGACAGGGCCGACCCGTCCCCACCCCTTGTCGGGCGCCGGGGCGAGCGCCTCGAGGACGGGGCGGATCCGCTCGACATCCGCCGGGGCGCCTCCGACCATCATCGAATAGCCTTCGGTGAGTCCCCAGATCCCACCGCTCGTCCCGACGTCGACGTACGAGAGCCCCGCCGCGGTGACCTGGGCGGCGCGCCGGAGCGTGTCCTTGTAGTACGAATTCCCCCCGTCGACGATCATGTCCCCCCGGCCGAGCAGCGGCCGGAGCGCGGCGATCGTCTGGTCGACCGTCTCCCCGGACGGCACCATCATCCAGACGACCCGCGGGGTCGGAAGCTGGGCGACGAGGTTCGCGAGGGAGGAGGCGCCGGCGGCGCCCTGGCGCACGACCGCCTCGACGACCGGCGGGGAGCGGGCGTAACCGACCACCCGGTGACCCGCCTTCACCAGTCGCACGGTCATGTTCCCGCCCATCTTGCCGAGGCCGATCATCCCGACGTCCATCGTCCGTTCCTCCCTCAGGGTGAGATGCCGAGAGCCATGAGGTCTTCCGGCAGCCGGTCGGGGTCGCGGACCTGAAGCACGCCGAGCCCGAGCTGCGCGGCCGCCTCGATGTTCTCCGCCCGGTCGTCCAGGAAGAGGCAGTGCGCCGGGGACCGGTGCAGTAGCGAGAGCGCCGACCAGTACGCCGCGGGGGCCGGCTTGCGCAGTCCCGTCGTGCACGACGAGAAGAAGACGTGGAAGGCCTCGCTCAGCCCGAACTTTTCGATCCGGAAGTCGTTCAACTCGGCGACCTCGTTGTTGAGCGCGGCCATCGTGAATCGACCGCCCGAGCGAAGACGGTGGGCAAGCTCCAGGGCGGCCCGATGGGGAACGGAGCGGGACTCCACGAACGCCTGGAACTCCGCCCGGTCGAAGCGGCGCGGCTCGGCGAAGATGACCTCGTCCAGGTAACGAACCCATGTGAGCCGGCCGGTCTCGAGCGCTTCCGCCCGCGCGTCGTGGCGGGCGTTGAGCCCGATCGGGTCGAGACCGAAGCGCGCCGCGGCGGCCGCGCGGTCGGCGTGGTCCCAGGCGTTCGACAGCAGAACGCCGCCGATGTCCCAAAGGAGCGCGGTAACCTCAGCCACGGACGGCTCTGACAAGGCGGACGATGCCGCCCGTGACGTCTTTGCCTAGGTCGATACGGAGGACGCGCCGCCCCTTCTGTCGCAGCGCCCGGAGGTCCCCCAGCGACTGCGCGGCGATCAGCTCCCCGAACGTGTAGCCCGCTCCGGGGACCGCCACGTCCTGGCGGGGGGTGTCGACGAGCTGGAGGAAGACGCCCGAGTTCGGTCCCCCTTTGTGGAGCTGGCCGGTCGAGTGCAGGAACCGGGGCCCGAACCCGACGGTGGTGGCGAGGCGGGTCCGACCGAGGACCGCGCTCCGCAGGGTGGAGAGCGCATCCCGGGTCAGGTTCGTCGGGGCGAGGTACGCCTGGACGGCCAGGTAGTCGCCGGGACGCGCGGAGTCGAGATGGGCCCGCACGGCGGACCGGAAGCCCGGGCCGTCCTCGGTGGAGATCCCGAGCTCCTCCGGGGCCGAGGGGCCGTGGCGGCGGTCGGCCATCGCCCGGCGGGCAAGCTCCTTCGCGAGCTCGACGTCCGGCTGGTCGAACGGGTCGATCGCCAGCACCCGTCCGGCCAGCGCGACCGCGATCTCCCAGCGAAGGAACTCCGCCCCCACGTCGGGCGGCGCGGGGGCCGGGATCCGGACGACCGGGTGCCCGAGCGATTCGAGCGCCTCGAGATGGCGCGCGAGCGCCGGGTCCGTCTCCTCCGATCCGAGGAGCGCCACGAACTGGCGGTCGGCGCCGTAGGTCGTCGGATCGACGAGCGGCTCGTCGACGATCGGAACGATCCCCCGACCGAGCTTGCCCGTGCTCTCGGCGACCAGCTGCTCGACCCAGACCGGGAAGGCGCCCCACTCCGGGGTAGCGTAGAACGTCAGCTTATCTCGGCCCGCCCGGGCGAGAGTGCCGATCGTGGCGCCGAGCCGGAGGCCGGGATTCTCTCCCGCCGGGCGGTTCGGGCCACAGTCGGCGGCCATCCCCTGGGCCGAGCGGAGGAGCCGCCCGAGGTCCAGGCCGAGCAGGGCTGCGGGGACGAGGCCAAACATCGTGAGCGCCGAGTACCGGCCGCCTACCGTCGAAACGGCCCGGAACACTGCACGGAAGCCGTCGGACCGGGCGAGTCCCTCGAGGGGGGAGCCGGGGTCGGTGACCGCCACGAACTGGGGGCCGGGCGGAGCGATCCCCTCGCTCGTCAGCTCGGCGGCGAAGTATCGGTGAAAGTCGAGCGGCTCGGTCGTGGTTCCCGACTTGCTGGAGACGACGAAGAGCGTCCGGGCGAGGTCGACCGCCGCGGCGGTCGAACGGACCGCGTCGGGGTGCGTGCTGTCGAGCACGAGGAACGACGGGAAGCCCGGCTGCGCCCCGAGCATCCGGCGGAAGACGTCCGGCGCGAGGCTCGACCCGCCCATTCCGAGCAGCACGACATGCCGGAGCCCCTCGGTTCGGACCGCCTGGGCGAACCGGGCGAGACCCGGGACCTCCGGGGTCATCGCGGCCGGCAACGCGAGCCAGCCCGTGCGATCGGGGACCTCGGCGGGGGGCGCCTCGGGCCAGAGGGTCGGGTCGGCGGACCAGAGCCGTGCCGCAACGTTCTCTTCGGTCCAACGGCGCACGGTCGACTGGACGAGCGCCTCGGACGGGCCGAGCGAGTACTGCACCGACGATTCGCGCGTCACGGCCCGGACCGCGGAGCGACCACCCGAAGCGCGGCCTCGACGACGCGCTCGGCCGTGAGGCCTAGTTCCTTCTGCACCGTCGGCCCCGGGGCGGAGGCGCCGAACCGATCGATGCCGACGCTTTCCCCGGTCGCGCCGACGTACCTCGACCAGCCGAAGGTGACCCCCGCCTCGACGGAGACGCGGGGCACGCCGGGCGGCAGGACCTCGTCCCGATACGACTCCGGCTGCTCGTCGAAGATGCGGAATGCCGGCAGCGAAACGACGCGGGCGCGCACGCCCCGGCCCGCGAGCTTCGCCTGCGCCTCCAGGGCGAGCGTGACTTCCGAGCCGGTCGCGATCAGGACGACCGCCGGCCGGCCCCCCACCGCTTCCGAGAGCACGTAGCCTCCCCGAGGGACCCCGGAGGCGATCGGGAACCGCGTCGGGTCGAGCGTCGGGACCTTCTGCCGCGTCAGGATGAGCGCGATCGGACCCGGCCGGGTAACGGCGATGCGCCACGCGGCCGCCGTCTCGTTCGCGTCGGCCGGACGGATCACCGTGAGCCCGGGCATCGCGCGGAGGCTCGCGAGATGCTCGACGGGCTGGTGCGTGGGACCGTCCTCTCCCATCGCGATGCTGTCGTGCGTGAAGATCAGGACGATGTCGGTCGACTGGAGGGCGGCGAGCCGGATCGACCCGCGGGCGTAGTCGGAGAAGGTGAGGAACGTCCCGCCGTACGGCAGTAGGCCCCCGTGCAGCGCCATCCCGTTGAGGATCGCCACCATCGCGTGCTCTCGGACCCCGAAGTGGAAGTTCCGCCCCGCCGCCTCCGGCGCGCTGAAGTCGGGCGCGGAGGCGATCGTCGTCTTCGTCGACGGGGAGAGGTCCGCAGCCCCGCCGACGAGCGCCGGCACCCTCGCCGCGAGCGCGTTCAGGACCTTCTGGGAGGCGTCCCGGGTGGCGACCGGGCCGGCGGCCGGGTCGAACGTCGGCAGCCCGACGTTCCAGCCGTCGGGCAGCGCACCTCGCAGCCGCTCATCGAGGCGCGCGGCCTCGGCGGGGTGAGCCCGAGCGTACCTCTCCTTCATCGAACTCCACTCCGCTTCCCACTCCGAGCCGCGGGCGCGGGCTCGGTGGAAGTGCGCGCGGGCCGACTCGGGGAACAGGAACGGGGGGTCGAGGGGCCAGCCGAGCTTCTCCTTCGTCGCTTTCAGGTTCGCGGGACCGAGCGGCTCGCCGTGCGCCTCGCGGGTGTCCGCGACGGGGCTGCCGTATCCGAGGTGGGTGCGGATGCAGATCAGGCTGGGCCGCCGGGACTCCGCCCGCGCCGCGGTGAGGGCGTCGGCGATCGCGGCGAGGTCGTTGCCGTCCGCTACCTTCAGCACCTGCCACCCGAACGCGGTGAACCGAGCGGCGACGTCCTCGGTGAACGCCCAGCTCGTCGGCCCCTCGAGGGAGACGTGGTTGTCGTCGTAGAGGTAGATCAGCTTCCCGAGCCCGAGGGTCCCGGCGAGCGATGCCGCCTCGGAGGAGATCCCCTCCATCAGGTCGCCGTCCGAGACGATCGCGTACGTGAAGTGGTCGATCACCGGAAAGCCGTCGCGGTTGAACTCAGCGGCGAGGTGCCGCTCGGCGATCGCCATCCCGACCCCCATCGCGAACCCCTGGCCGAGCGGGCCGGTCGTCGCCTCGACGCCCGGCGTCAGTCCGTGCTCGGGATGCCCGGGGGTGCGGCTGCCCCACTGGCGGAACCGGCGGAGGTCGTCGATCGAGAGGTCGTAGCCGGTCGCGTGGAGGAGGGCGTACAGCAGCGCCGAGCCGTGGCCGGCGGAGAGGACGAAACGGTCGCGGTTCGGCCACGTCGGGTCGGCCGGATTGTGGCGGAGGAACCGGTCCCAGAGCACGTACGCCATCGGCGCCGCCCCCAGCGGGAGCCCGGGGTGGCCCGACCTGGCGGCCTCGACCGCGTCGACCGCGAGGAAGCGTAGCGTGTTGACGCAGGTCGTATCGAGGTCCGCCACGTGCCACTCCGCCCGAGATCTCGGCCGCGGGGCGGCGCCTCGAGCGATCGTCCCAGAACGTGCTCAGGATAAAGGCGCGACGGCCCGACGCCGGACCGCGGGGCCGCCGCCTACGCCCGGACGCCGGTGCGGGGCGGGGCGGCCGGCGCGCCCGCCGGCGCCGACGCGGAAGTGGCCGCCGGCGGTTCGGCCGGCGCCGAGTAGAGGTGGCAGGCGACCATGTGCTCCTCGCCCTCCATCTGGGGGATCGGCCGCACCTCCTTGCAGACCGGCATCGCGTACGGGCACCGGGGGTGGAACCGGCAGCCGGGGGGCGGGTGGATCAGGTTCGGGACCGACCCCGGGATCGACGACAGCTCCTTGTCGGGCTGGTCGAACCGGGGGATCGAGGCGAGCAGCCCCTGGGTGTACGGGTGGAGCGGCCGGCGGAAGATCTCGTGGACGGGGCCGCTCTCGATGATCAGGCCCGCGTACATCACGTTCACGTGGTCGCAGACCTCGGCGACAACGCCCAGGTCGTGGGTGATCAGGACGATCGCCGTTCCCACCCGCTCGCGGAGCTGGTTCATCAGGTCGAGGATCTGGGCCTGGATCGTCACGTCGAGCGCCGTCGTCGGCTCGTCCGCGAGCAGGAGGGCCGGCTCGGAGGAGAGCGCCATCGCGATCATCGCGCGCTGGAGCATCCCTCCGGAGAGCTCGTGGGGGTAGCCGCGAGCGACCTGGACGGGGTTGGCGATCCGGACCCCCTCGAGGAGGAGGACGACCCGCCAGAACAGCTCGTTCTTGATCGGGCGCATCGCCCGGCGCTTCACCCCCCACAGATTGTAGTGCATGTGGCGGAGCTTCTCGAACCGCATTCTGAGGGCGATCCGGCTCCGGGAGGCGAGCTGGGCCTTGCCCGTCTTCATCTCCTTCAGGTACAGGTCGTTGATCGCCTGCTGCAGGATGATCAGGCGTCGCTGGTGGCGCACATAGGCGCGCTGGAGACCGCTCAGCTTCGCCCGGTCCAGGACCCGCATCACCCGGGCCCGACGGCTGGCAGCCTGCGGCCCCGCGTCGCGGAGCAGGTAGAACAGTTCGGGCCCGAACGACGCAAGCCCCGTCGCCTTGCCCACCTCGTCCGCCACCGCGCGCAGCGCCTCCCGGTCGCCGGTCGCGGCGACCTGCAGCAGCCGGTCCACCAAGCCGGCCATACCGGTCTGGATCTCGACCGGGCCCTCCTCGCCGGTGTTCTCGGGGACGAACTCCTCGCTGTGGAGCCCCCCGACCCCGCGCGAGGCCGCGTCGGCCTTCAGGATCCCCTCGACGACCTCCTGTCCGCGGTGCAGGAGGACCGCTTCGCCCAGCTGGTCGGCGATGGAGAAGACCGGGTTCATCGCCTGGCCCGGCTCCTGGAAGATCATCGCGACCCCGCGGCCCCGGACCGCGGCCATCCGCTCGTTCGCCTGCTTGATCCGACGGAACGACCGGACCACTTTCACGCGGCCGGTGCCGACGATCTTGCGGTACTTCGCCTCTCTCTCCAGGCCCCAGAGCAGGTTGGCGCCGTTGAGGTAGATCTTCCCGGACATCACGCGGCCGGGGTCGCCGATCAGCCGGGCGATCGAGAACGCCGTGACGCTCTTCCCGCAACCGGTCTCGCCGACGACTCCTGTGGTGTGCCCCGCCCGGGCCTGTAGGTTGATCCCCTCGAGGGCCCGGAGCACTCCGTCGTAGGTGAAGAAGTAGGTCTTCAGGTCCTGGACGTCCAGGACGAGGTCCTTGTCGTACGAGCGCGACGGGGCGGCGCGGGGGGTCGCCTGGGGAGGGCCGCGGTCGCGCGATGGGGTTGAGACCGTGGGAGGGGGGGCCGCCGGTCGGCTCCGATTGAAGAAGTGAGACCGGTGACCTCCCGTCGGCCGGTATCGCCTCGAGGAGTCCCCGGAAACCCCCGTGCCGGCCATCGTCCCTCGTTACCGGCGAAGCCTCGGGTCGAGCGCGTCCCGGATACCGTCCGAGAGAAGGTTGACACTGATTGCGAAGAAGAACAGCGCGAGCCCGGGGAACAGCAGCTGCCACCAGGCGATGATGCACGGACCGTGGTAGACGAGGCAGGAGCCGAGCATGTCGACGGTCAGGTCGTTGACCGAGACGGCGCTGATCGACCCCCACTCGGGGAACGGGACACCGGGGAACATCTCGGGCCCGAAGCCGAGGAAGACGAGCGCGCCGATGAGCAGGGGGATGGTGCCGACATCGAGGGAGAACTGGATGAAGATCGGGTACATGCTGTTGGGAATGATGTGCTTGATCAGCGTGCGTCCCTTGGACGCGCCGGACGCCCGCGCCGCCTCGACGTACTTCTGCTCGCGAACGACCAGCACCTGGCCACGGACGATCCGGGCGTAGAGCGGCCACCAGACCAGGACGAACCCAACGACGAGCAGGAGCAGTTTGAGGTCGGCGCCGTACGTCCCGTGGATCGGGATCAGCGCTCCCAACGCCGTAACGATGACGATCACGAACAGGATCGTCGGGATGGAGAGGAAGATGTCGGTGAACCGCATCAGGAAGTCGTCGGTGATCCCCCCGTAGAATCCGGCGATCGCCCCGGCGAACAGGCCGCCGATCGCCCCGAGCCCGACGATCGCGACCGAGAGCATCAGGGTCCAGTCGGAGCCGCGGGCGAGCGCCGAGGCAACGTTGTAGATCGGGGTCACGGACCCGATCGAGGTCGCTAACCCGCCGAGGGGCATCGGTCCGAGGTTGAAGTGGCCGCCGGTATAGGAGAGGGTCGGCGCGACCGCGCCCGCATACGACACGGGCGTCGCGGTCGGGTTCGAAGAGTTAGTGTATAATGGTGTTTTATACCATTGGCCGCCGCAGAGGGAGGCTGCGTTCGGCGGCGGGGTCACCTCGTACGTGCAGATCACCGGGCAGACGTTCGCCACGGTGTAGTTGTGGGGGTATCCCGACGTCGGGTTCCCCGGCCCGTAGTCGGTGGCGCAGTAGGCAGGGATCGTCGTCCACGGGAGGGGGAGCGTCGCCGAATAAAGGGCGATGATCCCGATCGACACGAGGATGCCGAGGCCGATGAGCGCGAGCGTGTTCCGACGGAAGAAGTACCAGGTCCGCATCATCGAGTCGAGCCGCGGGTGCGGCCGGGGGGCCCGGCGGGGCAGCACCGGTGCCGTGGGAGGCGCGACGACGGTCATGGTCCCCTACCCTAAGCGAACCCTCGGGTCAAGATAGGCGTACATCACGTCGACGATGATGTTCGCCGAGACTACTAGGAAGGTGAACAGGATCGTCGAGCCGAAGATCATCGCGAAGTCGAGGTTCTGCTGGATCGCCAGCGCGATCATCTCCCCGACCCCGTTGATGTGGAACACCTCTTCGATGACCGGGAACCCTCCGATGAACCCGGCGAACGTCAACCCGAGGACGGTGATCGTCACGTTGAGCGAGTTGCGCCCGGCGTGCTTGCTCGTGACGATCCGCTCCGGAACGCCCTTCGCCCGCGCCGTCCGGATGTAGTCGAGGTTCATCACCTCCAGCATGCTGTTGCGCACGAACCGAAGCAGGCCCGCGATCGATCCGTAGGCGATGACGAGGGCGGGCATCAACATCCGGAGCAGCGAGTCGAGGGCGAGCCAGTCCTGGTGGTGCAGCATGGCATCGACCGTGGGGAAGCCGGTTGGCGAGGTCGTCGTGCCGTACGGCATCCACGTCGGGAAACTGTACGGGAAAACGATCTGGCCGGGATAGCATTCGGGACTCTGCGGCCACGAGTAGGTGAATTCGTGGTCGATCGCCTCGCCCGCGTGGCACCACGGGGTCGAGACGAACGCCCCGGTATGTGGCAAGAACAGTATCGTCACCCCGGCGACGAGCAATGACCCTAAAAGGAAACTGGGGACGGCGAACCCGGAGAACGACATCACCCGCGCGGCTTGGTCGAGCGGCCGGTTGCGGTTGACCGCCGCAGCGTTCCCGAGCGGGATCGAGATCACCAGAATGATCGCGAGGGAGAGGAGGGCCAGCTCGATCGTGTAGGGAAGGAAGCCCGCGAGGACGTGGGCGACCGCCTGCCCCTTGATCCCGAAGATGTGACCGGCGATGAAGCTGTTGTTGTCGACGTAACCCCACTTGAACGTGAAACTATGGTAGACGAAGACGAGCCATTGGATTGGAAGCGGTTTGTCGAGCCCTAAAGCATGCACATCGTGCACGTACACGGGGTTCTGGCAGATCGAGTTCGGGGTGACGATCACCGTCGTGCCCGTGCACTCGCACTGCCCGTTGTGCACGGACGCTTTGTTCAGCTGCTCGCACGGGCACGTCGGGTTGTACTGGCACGGCGCGTGGGGGCCCGCGACGCCGTACTTCGAGAGGATCTGATCGGAGATCGGGAGGGCCGAGAACAACAGGAAGGTGATGGTGACGACGCCGATCAGGACAGGGACCAGTTGGAGACATCGCCGGATGATGTAGGTGGCCATCCGCATCGTTCGTTCCCCCGGTGAACGCCGCGCTCGGCGGCTCTTCACCCGGGCGATGGACCGGGCGTTATATATTCATTCGAACGCGAATCGACCCGGAGGGCTCCGGGCCTACCGTACCGGACCGCTCGGGGCCGCGCGTCGCGGAGGCGTCGCCTCCTCCTCGGCCGGGGGCTCCTCGGCCGGCGCTTCGTTGTCGCGCCGTTCCTGGTCGCACTCTTCCTCGGTGACCCAGTCGAACTCGATGTCCTCCGGGTGGTCGTGGGAGATGAACGCCCCCGCCTCGAAAGCGGCGGAGATGATCTCCTCCATCTTCTCGGCCTCGTGGGTGCCGAAGGAGCCGACGAGCCGCCAGTACCAATCCGGGGCCTTCCCGGCCGCCTGGAGGAACTCGGTCACCAGGTCGTAGTACGTGGTGTGCTGGTCGGTGAGGTGGACGTGGAGGTGACGTTCACCGTGAGGCGCGGTATCGGCCACGCCCGACCATGCGCGTGCTCGTTATAATCCTCTCGGGGCCAAATCGGGGGGACCCCGCAGGCGGCCCGTCAGTCGAGCGTCGGGTCGTCCGGGACGAGCTCGCGATAGTAACCCCCCTCGGGGTCCGGGCGAACGTCCCGGCCATGGAAGCACATGATCCGCCAGCGGACGAAATCCTTCTCGCACCGGGTGAACAGCATGCCTAGGACCGCGCCCACGAGCATGATGACCCCGAGAAGGAGGAACAGGTTCCCGAGCGGGATCACGCCGATCCGGGGCGTCGTCGGCGAGAAGCCGACGATCAGAAAGACGAACCCGAGGACGATCATCGGAAGGTAATGCATCAGGACGTGGGTCGCCCGCCCCGGTGCGGACATCGTCACCATCATCGTGTCCGACCTCCCACTCCGGGTATCGCTGCGGGGTTCATCCTGTTTTGGGTGACGGGGGTGCGCTTCCGCTCGAACTGAAGAGAAAAAGGAAAGGGAGAAGGGGTTGCCGGGGAGGATCGCTCCTCCCCGCCGGTCGACCCGGTCGCGTGTCTACCCTCGCCTACGGGACCGTAGCGCCGCCCATGCTGTCAGGGCACGCCATCAGTCCAGCGTGGTCGATGTAACACTGCGAGACCGTCACCGAGAAGGTGTCGATCGCAGCGATCACCGACGAGTAGAACGGCCCGGTCGCGTTCCCGTACCCGTAGTCCGAGCCCGGCAATCCCGTCGTCCAAGCGAGGGACATGTCGAACAGGAACAGCACGGTCTGGTTGCCGCCCACGCCGGAGTTCACGAAGAACACCTGCGGGATCGGCGTCGCGCCCGCGAACTCCACGTCCACCTGGTACGTGATGTTCGGCTGAGCGTCCTGGAACTCGATTGCCGCGTAGAAGACCGTGTCACCGGGGAGGTAACCGGTCTCGTTCGGGTGCCAGTACGCTGGGTCTGGGGAAGCGTTGGTCGATTCGTTGACCCACTGCCCCGTGGAGTTGTAGAACCCCGCGTGCGGCAGGTACGTGGTCTCGTTGTTGCCAGCGAAGAACGGACAGTTCGCCAGCGCCCCGAGGCTCGTGTTGTTGTCGGACAGCGGAACCGGGTTGCAGCCGTTGAACACCAGGCTGCCGTTCTCGGCCGGGTTCGTGTAGTTCCCGGTCAGGTTCGCCAGCGTGACGTTGAACTGCGGGGCGGTCGTGTTGTTGGCCGCCGCCGTGATGTTGTCCCAGCTGGTCTGGTTGGTCCACTGACCCCACAGGTACGAGACCGCCGCGTTGTTCACGGCGTCCAGGCAGAAGACCGTGAGGTTCGAATTCGCGAGCGTGTTGTTGTTCGGCGATCCCAGAATCGTGGCGTTGAGCGCCCCGCTCTGGTTCAGCCAGTTGGCGGTCGTGTTCAGAGAGATACTGGTGTTACCCGATCCCAGCTGTTGGCACGGCCCGTTGATCCCGGTCGTATTGTTCCCCGTCCAGTTCAGGTTAGGAATGAGACCCGCCTCGGTCGCGCCGGCGCTCAAGAACTTGACGCCGTAGGGTGCGGTCTCGAACCCGCTGGCGGTCGCCTGGCTGTACGTGTGCGAAAACGTACCAAACCAGTAGCCCGCGAGGCCAAACCCGGCAATAAGCGACGCTGCGGCAACCGCCGAAGCGACGTAGACGGCCCGGTGCCCC
>DATJZK010000135.1:0-6237 GCA_035499145.1 Thermoplasmata archaeon | reverse complement strand
GATCGTCCGGCAGAATGCCACCGCGACCAGGGTATCGTCGACCGAGACCCCGACCACGCCGGCGGGGGTGCGGAACTGAACGGTGAGGAAGTGCACCGTGCCGGAGAACAACGGAGTCGCGATGCGCGGTCCGGCGGCCCGGACCGCCGGTTCCCGCTCGACGCGGGCCGACGGCCGACGCCGCTTCATCAGCCGTGTGTGGCAGACTCCCGGCCCGCTGCGAGGTCGCGGCCCTCCCAGGTCCTCCCCTCCGCGCATCGTCTCTCCGGTCATCCCTCTCCCCGCGACCCACCTACACCGGCACGAACGGCTTCGGGGGCGCGGTGAGGTCGAACGCTTCGGCGAAGTCGTTCGCGGCGGCGTCACGGGCCGTGAGCGGCGACAGCCCGTGGCGTTCCTCGATGAACTTGAGGATGGACGTGTGGTCGTTGACGGTGTGGTCGAGGTATCCGCTGCGGGCGTACGGGGAGACGACGAGGCACGGCACCCGGAACCCGTAGCCGAACGCATCGACCTGCGGGGGCGGGACGTGGTCGTAGAAGCCGCCGTAGTCGTCCCACGTGATGAAGACGGCCGACGTCGACCAGTACGGGCTGCGGCCCAAGGGGTTCAGGATGTCGTCGGCGACCGAGTTCTGCCCCGCCTGGACGTTCGCCGGGGGATGCTCGTCGCCCCCCGGGGCGCCGATGATCCAGGCGACGTCCGGCAGTTCCCCCCCGGCGAGGTCGGTCGCGAACGCGGTCCCGGTCGCGAAGCGGGTCTTGGCTCCCGGGGTCTCCTGAACGTAGGCGAACCGCTCGTACCACGAGGTGAACCCGTAGACCTTCCACGAGATGCCGCGGGAGTCGAGCTGGGCGAAGATCGGGGGGAACGACAGGGTCGCGGGCACGGCATCGTCTCGGATCCCTCCGGAGGTGCCCGCGACGAGGTAGAGGTGGTTCGGAGCGCTCTCGGTCATCGCCGAAGTGAAGTACCGATCGCACAGCACGTGCCGGTCGGCGACGGCCCAGTATCGAGGGAGGTCGCCCCGCTCGAAGTAGACTAGGCTCCCGGCGCTCCCCTCCCCGTACACGAACCCATCCATCTTCCCACCGTCGTAGTCCTCGTGCGCGGCGGCCCAGCTGTGGGTAAGGTCGGCGGGGGTCAAGACCGGGCTGTGGCTGGGGGCCACCGAGGGCAGGCCCCCCGGCGACGTCGGAAGACGGATCGGCGTGCCGGCGATCCCATCGGCCCCTGGGTACGTTCCAAAATAGTTGTCGAAGGTGTGGTTCTCCTGGAGCACGACGACGATGTGGGAGATCGGCGAGCCCGAGGGAGGCGACGCCGGGGCGGAGCGACGCGGGGACGCGGCACGTCGTGGACGGGGTGCCATGCTGCGCGCTCTCGATTACCTCGCCACTCCAGATGAACCTAGAGGGCCGGAACGGGTCGCCCTCGAGCACCGGCCGAAACTCAGGACCGGATACGGATAGGTCGAAGTAGGCGTGCGGCCTCCTTGACCCCGGATGTCGGCGGCTGAGTACGATCCCACCCTCTCCGCGCGGATTCGAAGCGAGCTCGACTCCCTGGCCTCGACGTCGGACGATCGCCGTTCCCAGCTCGCCGGACTGATCGCCCGGCTCGAGGGCGAGTTCCGCCGGCTGCTATCCGAACCGAATCGCCGGGAGAGGACGCTGGGGTACCTGCGCGGGGCGACCGTCCCGCCGCTCGCCGCCCGGGCCCCCGCTCCCGGGGACGGGGATCCCGTGCGGCGATCGCTCGAGGAGATGTCCGCGATGAGCTCCCGGCTCGACTCGGCGAGCGACCCTTCCGGGGGTTTCGCCTTCGCCGAGGGGGTCGCCCGCCGAGCGCACGAGATCGCGCAGGCGGTCGACGGGGCGCTCTCCGCGCTCGACCCGAAGGAGGCGATCAGTGCGGCGTTCCATCGCCTGGTCACCCTGTTGAGCGACCTGATCCGGAACGCCGTCGCGAAGATGCGAGCATTCGCCCGCCTGCTCGGAGTCTCGTCGTTCAGCCTGGCGTTCGCCTCCGACCCTCCCTGCCTGACCGCGACGTTCACCTTCGGGAACGGCTGAACGCGGGCGTCGTGGCCCGGGGGCGTCGTTCCTCCGCTCGCCCGTGATGTCCGTCAGGAGTTGTTTCACCCCTCCTCCCGACGGTACGCGCCAGGCCCGATCGTCGATCCTCACGCCCCCCTCGGTTCGTCGCTGGGCCCCCGATACGCGGGTACAGGGTCCGGATCGAAGGACCGCTACGCACACTACCCCGGTCCGTTATGCGTCCGACCGCCCTAGGGATGTTGGAGCGGCGACCGGGGCCTACGTCCCGGAATTCTCGCGGGAGGGCCATGGCGGTCTTGCGCCCCGTCATCCTCCGGAGTCTCGCTCGCTCGATCCGCGGTTTGCAGGGGGAGCGGTCCCCCGTGCTCGCCGGCCACAAACTGCTCTACCGGTGCAATCTCGAGTGCCCGATGTGCCCGTTCTGGCGTCGCGAGGACGACCCTCTCCTCACGCTGCCCGAGGAGATTCGGATGATGGATTCCCTGGCCGCCGCGGGGGTCTCCTTCCTAGGGTTCGAAGGCGGAGAACCGCTGCTGCGACCGGAACTGCCGGCGATCCTGGACGAGGCGCACGCCCGATTTCACACCTCGGTCGTGACGAACGGCTGGCTCCTGGCCCAGCGGTTCCGGGAGATCCGCCGGCACGTCGAGTATCTCTTCGTCTCCCTCGACGGGATGCGGGCGACCCACGACCGCCTGCGGGGGATCCCTCGATCGTTCGACCGGGCGGTCGCGGGTATCCGGACCGTGGACGGCGAGGTGCCCCTCGCCATCAGCCACACGGTGACGAAGGAGAACCTGGGCCACGCCGAGCAGCTGGTGGCCCTCGCCGAGGGGCTCGGGGTCCGCATCACGGTCCAGGTCGCCTACGACTACTCGACCGCCGATGCCATGTCCCCGAACCGGGGGGCGCTCCGCGCGACCCTGGAGCGGTTGCTCGAGCTGAAGCGGGGGGGCGCCCCGATCCTCGAATCGCCGGAGTACTTCCTCGCCCTGCTGGGTTCGTGGTACGGCGACCGTCCGTGGGTCTGCCGCCCATGGATGACGATCAACGTCGACCCGAGCGGGCGGATCGTCATGCCCTGCTACGTCCTCCAGGAGTACCACGGGAAGGTCCCGATCTGGGACGTGGACGTACGGGCACTGTGGAACTCCTTCGACTGGGACCGGTACGGCTCGTGCAACCAATGCGCCCTCGCCTGCTACCTCGAGCCGTCCCTCTTCTCGTGGGCGAATCCGGGAATGGTCCGGGAGCGCGTCGTCGAAGCGTCCGTGGAGTACCTTCGCTCCCGGCGGCGGACCCGGGCGCGCGACGCCCTACCGATGGTGGGATCGCGTCCTCCGGGGGGGTCTCCCCGCCGGCCGGTGCCCGCCCCCGCTTCGCCGTGATGGCCGCGGGTCGTTCCCCCAATGTCGGTTCGCGATCTTCTCCGCAGACTGATAGTTCGGTGTGAGGGGGTTCTACCAGTTTCGCCCGGCGTAGAAGGGGTTCCGATGCGCGGACGGGCCCGAGGGGATTCGAACCCCTGACCTTGCGGTTAAGAGCCGCCTGCTCTACCGGGCTGAGCTACGGGCCCACGTCGGGCGGCGCCGAGCCGGGCCGCGGGGATAAAGCCTCCGCGAGCGCGCTAGCGCCGCAGCCGCTCGAGGGCGGCTCCGACCATCAGCGGGAACAGGACCGTCACGTCGCCCTCGACCGTGGTGTGCCGGGCGGTCGCCTTCACCTTCCCCCAGGAGACGGCCTCCCGCGTCCGCGCCCCCGAGAGGCTCCCGTCCCACTCGACCGCGGTCGTGAGGTACAGCGCGGCGTCGAGCCCGTCGCGGAACTGGTTCCACCAGATCGTGTGGTGTTTCGAGATCCCGCCTCCGAGCATGATCGCGCCCGCGCGCTTGGCCCCGTAGACGAGGTCGCTCAGCGCCTGCTCGTCCGAGAGGAGGTCGAGCGACAGCGCGCGGTGGTCCTGCCAGAACAGCCAGACCTGGGAGCCAACCGCGCCGTCCGTGATCCCGGGGACGAAGACGGGAACCTCCCGGTCCGCCGCGGCCCGCAGGATGCTCGAGCGGGCGCGGGCAGGGATTGCCTCGCCGATTGCCCGCGCGAGGGCCGCCGAGGAGAGCGCGCGCGTCCCCCCGGCCCAGAGCCGCTCGAGGATCGGCCGCATCTTCTGCTCGACGATCGCCCCGTAGTTCCGCTCCGGGATCACGAGGTTGCCGAGCCGGTACATGTGCCGGCGGTGGAGCGCCGCGTCGTCGAGGTTCCACTCGCCGTGCAGGTACGGGCGGAACGCCCGCGCGAGGTCGTGGTCGAGGGTCCCGCACGTCGTGATCACGGCGTCGACGTACCCTTCCCGAACGAGCGTCGCGAGGACGCCGCGGGTACCGGTCGCCACGATGTCCGCGGGGAACGATAGGAAGACGGTCATCTCGGGGTCGGCGAGGATGCGGGCGAGGAGGTCGACCCCGCGGGCGACCTCCTTCGCGCTGAAGCCCCCGGCCGACTCCATCCGGCGGACGAGGGTGTCGAGCGTCGGGGCGTCGTCGATGCGGATATCCTCGACCTTCCGGGGCACGGCGCCGGGGAGGCGACCGGGGTTAAAGCGCCCCCGTGAGCCCGAGGGTCCCCGAGTGGAAGATCGCGAGGTACGCCAGCGCGTAGCCGGCGAGCGCCCCGCCGTTCAGCAGGGGGAGGCCGGCCTGCGGGTTCCCCCGGAGGACGAACCGCATCAGGACCCCGTAGCCAACGAGCGAGCCGAGGAGCGCCCCGACCGACGCCCAGAGGTTCGCGCCGACCCCGAGGACCGCCGGCGTCGTCGGCAGCCAGACGAACGCGGCGACGACGAGCGTCCCCGGGATGACGATGTCGCCGAGGCCCATGAACATCGCCGCCCGCTCCTCCGTGGGCCGGCCCCGCTGCTCCTTCAGCGTCGGCGCCTGGGTGTAGTCGTACCCCGGCGAGTCGGGCATCACCATCAGGATCGGGAGCTTCATCTCGGTCACGGTGTCGGCGAGGCTCACCATGTGCTTCGTGCCGTAGACGGCGATCGCGTCGTAGACCATCAGGGCCCCGAGCAGGATGAACGCCGGCAGGATCGCGAACGAGATCCCGAGGATCGCGACGAGCGCCCCGGAGGCGACGAACCCCGCGAGGTCGACGACGTACCACTGGGGATCGAGGAGCAGGGCGAGGTAGATCGCGGCGCTCGCGAGCGCGGCGAGCGTCAGCGCCGGGTAGAAGACGTTCTCGGCCGCGAACGGCGGCAGGAGGACGGTGCCGGGGAGGAGCGAGAACGTCGCGTAGAGCGTCACGTACATCGATCCCGCGATGAGGATCAGGATCAGCCCGCGGATCGTCGCGAGGCCGCCCCGCCGGCGCGCGAAGAACAGGATCGCGAGCGGAGCGACGACGATGACGACGAGGATCAGGAGGGGCGACGTGGGGCTCTGCGGGTTCGCGGAGGAGGAGAGCCCCTCCGCGCGGAACGGGTTCGCGAGCAGGAGGCCGACCAGCTGGGCCCCGACGTACAGCCCCAGCAGTCCGAGCCAGCGGACGCTGCGCATGTCGGCGCTACGGCTGGACGACGGCGTAGGCGTTGTTGCCCAGGACCTTGGTGACCTTCGCGTTCACGGTCGCCCCGCGCTGGTTCGCCCCGGTCACGAAGATGACGAACCCTTCCTTCTTCGCGACGCCGTCGCCCCGGCGCCCGACGTCCTCGATCGTGAGGCGGTAGACCTCCCCGACGACGACAGGGGCCCGCGGCTTCTCGGGCGCGACGACCCGCCGGACGGTGATCGGCCGCTGGGCGCCGCACGCCTCGCAGACGAGGAGCGTGAGCCGTCCGTCCTTCTGAAGGTGGGTATCGGGGCGCTTGCACTCGGAGCAGATCACGAACTTCGCCGTGTACTCCCGCACCCGCTGACCGACCTGGTCCTTCGTCAGGCGCGACTTGAGGACGCCGCGGGGCAGGTCGAGGACCCCGGGGCAACCGAACTCCTTCGCGAGGTAGCCGATCAGGTGCGCCGGCTCGCGCCGGAGGACCTGCGTGATCTCCTGCAGGTTGCGGATCACGGAGTTCTTCCCGTCGCTCATCACGTCCGGCTCCGGAACCTGGAACCGCTCCCCCGCCGCCCGGACCGGCGGCAGCTTCGAGCGGGCGCGCTCGAGGAGGACCGAGTACGGC
>DATJZK010000134.1:0-7563 GCA_035499145.1 Thermoplasmata archaeon | reverse complement strand
CGCGCTCAGCCTCGAGGGGTCGACCGCGCCGCTCGGCCGGGTCGACGACTGGATCGATACCGCCCCCGTGCCGGTCCTCGCGATCTGCGTCGGCCACCAGTTCGTCGGCCGCCACTTCGGGGGCCAGGTCGGCCGCGGCGGGCCGGAGTTCGGCTCGGTCGAGCTCGTCGTCGACCGGCCCGACCACCCGATGTTCGCGGGTCTCCCCGACCGGTTCCGCGTCTGGGCGAGCCACAACGACCAGGTCGCCACCCCGCCCCCCGGGTGGCCGATCCTCGCCCACTCGGCCAGCTGCGCGGTCGAGGCGATGGCGCATCCGAGCCGCCCGATCTGGAGCGTCCAGTTCCACCCGGAGGTCGAGCACACCGAGGGCGGGCGGGAGATATTCCGCCGGTTCCTCGCGCTCTGCCGACGGTAGCCCCCCGCCCCCATCGGAATATGTACCCGCCGCCGCTGGGCGCCCCGTGGCTCGGATCCGGCGGGGCTCGGGGGTCCGCGAGCAGGACCTGGTCGGGCGCGCCAAGGCGCTGCGCGAGCGGGTCGACGCGCTCCTGCCGAAGCTCACGGCGGACTGCCCCCGGGACCGGTTCGACCGCCTGCGCGAGGAGCTCGAGGAGGTCCGCGCGTCGGCCGACGACCAGGGTCGCCTCGACCGGTTCGCGAAGCGCGGCGACGAGCTCGCCCGGGCCTACGCCGGACTGCTCCGCTACGCGCTCGACCCCACGCCGCCCGTCGTCGTGAGCTTCCCCGTCCCGGACGGGGAGGTGTCGTTCGTCGCCCTGGCCCGCACCTCCCGCGAGGCGGAGGTCGCGGTCCAGCAGTCGGAGGACCCGACGCGGCTCCTCCTCGGCTACGCCGACTGGGCCCGGAAAGGGTTCCACTTCTTCGCCACCCACCGGACCCTCTGGTGCACCGGGCGCTCCCCGGCCCCCCCGCCGGAGTTCCTGGCCGAGCGGATCCAGGAGCTCCCGTACCGGCTGACGGACGACGCCGGGCGGCACCGGCTCGACTGCGTCCACCTCGCCGCGAACGAGCCTCGGCCGTACCTTGAGGTCGGCTGGCCCGGAGCGGGCCGCTCGTTCCGCGTCTGCCGCCGGTGCGCGAAGGCCGACCGGCACCTCCTCTCGAGCCTCTCCGACGGGGCGATCGTCCCCGACCCGTCGACCGAGTTCGCCGTCTCGGCTGCGCTCAACGTGCGGTGCCAGGGCGGTCCGGAGTGCGTCCACGCCCACCTGCCGGAGCTGCCGCGGGGGCTCCTGAAGCGCTACGAGCTCGGGCGGTTCTCCGACGGGCAGCTGCTCGATGCGTACCTTGCCGAGCTGAAGCCGCGGATCGAACGCCCCGGCCGGCCGACGTTCGTCGCCGGGGGCGTCTGCTACGGGGACCGGTTGCCGGCGTTCCTCGACGCGCTCGGGGGGACGCCGGTCGAACGCCGCGCCCTCGAGGAGGTCCTCGCCGCCGAACCGGGCTACTTCGAGGTCGACGAGCCGAGCGCGAGCCGCGCCCTCGAACGCCTGTGGGCCGGCCACGCGGAGGAGATCGTCGGCGCGATCGTGCCGGAGCCGGACGAGGCCCGCCGGCTCGTCGAGGAGGCGCGCGGCGCCCCGGGACGGGTCGCCGAGATCCTGAAGCGGGCCCAGCGCCGGAACGAGGAGCGCGAGGTGCTCGGCGCGCTCCCCCGCTACCGGGAGCTCGCCCGCGAGGCCGACTGGGTCGACCGGATCGCCCGGGAGCATCGGACCCGGGGCGACGGGGCGGCCGAGCGGGCGATCGTCCAGGCGCTCCCCCGCGAGGGGAAGGAACGCGGCCTCGCCTACGGGCTCCTGCTGGCGCTCGGCCGGGCGAACGCCCACGCCTGGCAGTTCTCGCCGACCGAGCGCGAGTTCGGCCAGTCGCTCGAACCCCGCGCGAAGGAGCTGTTCGGGGCGCCGGCCGCGGGATACCACGGCGCCCTCGCCCGCCTTCTCGAGAGCGCCGGGGTCGTCGACTGGGGAACCCGCGAGACGTCGGGAACGGCACCGGACCGCGCGGGATCTCAGCCATAGGAGAAAAATACCTGAGGGTCGCTATCGATGGGCATCCACCAGGGCGGCCGGGTACCGTCCTGCAAGGATGGTGACGTACGTCGGGCGCGCCTTCGGGCCAGGAGCATTCGGCCGTCGTGGCCGCCGGCGACGAAGAGACGCGTGTCCTCCTGCGGGGCCTCCTGCGGCTGCACCACTTTCGGGTCGACGGGGAGGCGGAAGGGGCGAGCGGGGCGCTCGCCCTGCTGCGTACCCACCGCCCGGACCTGCTGCTCGCCGACGTCAACCTCGCCGAGGGGAGCCCGGCGGCGCTCGTCGCGGATGCGCGCGCGATCCGCCCGGGCCTCCGGGTGATCGTCGTCGCTCCGGCGTCCCGCCCGCCGCCCGTGATGGGGGTCGCCGGGCAGGGCCCGGACGTCATCCTGCTGCGCCCGTTCCGCATCCGCCAGTTCGCGGAGGCCGTCCGCCCGAGCCCCGCGACCGCCCCCGGGCCCGGGACGATCACCCCGACCGGCTAGCGCCGGCGGAACCGGTCGAGCGCCGCCGACTCCTCGAAGTGGAGCGTCGGCGCGGGGACGACGACCGCGTGCATCGGTGGTCCGAAGTCGGCCGAGCGCATCTCGCCGAACGGGCCGAAGAACCCGGCGGCGTCGTCCCGGCCGACCCGCGCCGCGACGGCGATGGGCGTCGCGTCGTCGAGCAGCGCGCCGTCCGGGTCGCGCTCCCGCAGGATCCCCAGCGCCTCGGTCGCCGTCAGGTAGCGGTCGTGCGCCGGGTCGAGGTCGAGGAGGAGGAGCGTGTGGAGGTCGCGCCCGCGGTTGGCGACGATCTGTTCCAGCGGCGATCGCGGAGCGAACCCCGGCGCGGGGAACGGCAGCGAGACGACCCGGCCGACGCGGTACGGCATCAGCCCGAGGAACCCGGGGGCGGCCGTGACGATGCTGGCGTTCGGCTCGTACCGCCAGGCGTGGCCGGCCCGCTCGGCGGCGAGGCGGAGGGCGACGTGCGTCGTCGCCGCGAACGGGTCGCCGACGGTGACGAACGCGACGACGCCGCCCGCCCGGAGGGCGTCGAGGATCGGCGCCTCCGACTCGACCGAGGACCGGTCCAGCCGGTGGACCGGCCGGCCGATCCGGGCCGCGAGCCGCTCGAACGTGCCGGGGGGCGCGCTCGCGGTGTACTCCTCGGCGAACACCGCGCTCGCCCGGCCGAGGAGCTCGAGCGCGCGGACCGAGAGACCGCGCTCGTCGCCCAGGCCGAGGCCGACGAACGCGAGCTCGCCCATCGGTTCAGGTGCGGAGCGCGATCACCGGGCACGGCGCCGCGCGGAACAGCTCCTCCAGGAACCGCCGGGTGAGGAGCGGGCCGCCGGCGCGGTCGTCCTCCTCGCCCACGACCAGGAGCCCGAACCGCTCCTTCGCGGCCGCCTGCAGGATCAGCTCGGGCAACCGGCGACGCCGCCCGAGCAGCGCCTCCGAGAAGATCGAGCGCTTCCGGGTGAACGGGATGCCGCGTTCGCTGCGGTCCTCCCGGACGGAGATCCCTTCGCCGGGGCCCCGCGGCCCGAGCGCGAGCAGGACGACCGGGGCGCCGCCGCTCCGGACCGACAGGACCTCGGCGAGCTGCAGCGTGCGGCGGGCCGGCTCGGGCCGGAACGTCGTGACGAGGATCCGGGGGAACTTGTCGCCCGTGAGCGCGAGCCGGTTGACGACGAGGACGTCCGTCCGGGCGTGCTGCAGGATGCCGGTGACGGTGTGGCCGACGAGCGGGTTGCGGCTGCGCTTGTCGCCGCGGAGGGTGAGCAGGATCGCGTCGGCCTCCCGCTCCTCGGCGCTCTCGAGGATCGCGGTCGGGATCTCGGTCGCGGTGCGGACCTCCGGCTCGACGTTCAGTTCCAGGGCGGCGGCCGCTTCGTGCGCCGGCACGACGAGGTTGACGGAGGCCCGCCACTCCCGCGTCACCGCCGTGAGGGTCGACGACGGGATCAGGTGCAGGACCCGGATCTCTCCGTCGCTGTCGAGCAGCCGGGCGGCGAACCGGATCATCGGCTCGACCTCGGACGGGGTCGCGACCGGGAGGAGGATCTTGCGGTACACTCGGCTCACTTCCCGATGATCGGCAGGAGAGCGAGGTCGAGCTTTAGGACGTTGACGTACGGGACGCCCAGGAACGGGAGCGGCGGCTGCTCGACGTGCGCATTGACGAACGCCGTCAGATAGCCGACGCTGAGGTTGGTCGCGGCCGCGACCCGCGGGATCTGGACGAGGACCGCCTCGGGCACGAGGTCCGGGTCGATCGAGGAGCTGGACGGCGCGACGAGCCAGAACGGGAGGGTCGCATTGACGGTGAAGTTCCCGTACAGGCGCATGTACGCGATCGTCTCGTTCAGCAGCGCCTCCAGCGCCGGATCGGACGGGCCCGGGGGCGTGTCGGCCCCGAGGGTGGTGTTGTAGTCCGTGAGGGACGGGCGCGCCCAGAACAGCCACGGCTGGCTGTGGTTCGTGAGGTTCTGCGCGACGTCCGCGGAGCCGGCGACCTCGCCGTTCGGGTAGCGGAGGAGGGAGCCGCCGGCGGCGAACGGGTCCGCCAGGTGGGCGATCTCCGTGACGATCACCGGGTAGGCGAAACCGGTCACGAGCACCGTCAGCGCCAGGAACAGTCCCGCGGCGCGGAGGTGGGTGGCGGTCGAGTGGACGCGCGCCGGCGGACGGCGGGCGGCGACGGGGGACGGCGCGCTCACCGGCCTCCGAGCGGCAGGTAGTGGCCGACGAGGACGCCGGCGGTGTGGGCGATCGGGAGCCCCGTGAGCCAGGTGAGCAGGTAGTAGCAGAGCCAGATCCCCACGAACGCGCCGAGGAGGCCCCCCAGCCCGTACGTGAGCATGTTCCGCTGGAGCAGGTCGATCGCCGTCCGCGGCCGGAACGGGACCCCCGCGAGGGCGAGCGGGATCAGGAGCGGGATGATCAGCGCGTTGAACAAGAGCGCCGCGAGCACGGCGAGGTGCGGGTTGTCGAGGCCCAGGAGGTTCAGGACCGCGACCCCGGGGAGGTGCGCGGCGCCGGCCGTGACGAAGATCGCCGGGATGATCGCGAAGTACTTCGCGACGTCGTTGGTGATCGAGAACGTCGTGAGCGCCCCGCGCGTGATCAGGAGCTGCTTGCCGATCGAGACGACCTCGATCAGCTTCGTGGGATCGTTGTCGAGGTCGACCATGTTGCCGGCCTCCTTCGCCGCGCTCGTCCCGCTGTTCATCGCGAGTCCGACGTCCGCCCGCGCGAGCGCGGGGGCGTCGTTCGTCCCGTCCCCGGTCATCGCGACCAGGCGACCGTTCCCCTTCTCCCGCTGGATCAGCTCGAGCTTCGTCTCGGGCCGCGCCTCGGCGACGAACTCGTCGACGCCGCTCTCGCGCGCGATCGCGGCGGCGGTGAGCCGGTTGTCGCCGGTGCACATGATCGTGCGGATCCCCATCACCTTCAGCTCCTGGAGCCGGTCCTTGATCCCCGGCTTCACCACGTCCTTCAGGATCACCAGGCCGAGCACCCGCCGGTTCCGGGCGACCGCGAGGGGCGTCATCCCCAGGCGCGACGCGTCGGCGGCCGCCCGGCGAACCTCGGGAGCGATCGTCCCACCGTAGTCCTCCATGGCGCGGAGGGCCCCCTTGAACAGCTCCGTGCCGTCGCCGAGGACGAGGCCGCTCATCTGGCGCTCGGCGGTGAACGGCATCACCTTGAACGTCCCGGGCTCGAGCCGGCGCACCGGCACGTTGCGCCGGGCCGCCAGCCGGACGATCGATCGGCCCTCCGGGGTATCGTCGAGGGACGAGGAGAGCATCGCCCCCTCGACCAGCTCCTCGAGCGGCACGCCCGGGGCCGGCACCAGCTGGACGGCCAGCCGGTTGCCGACCGTGATCGTCCCGGTCTTGTCGAGGATCAGGACGTCCAGGTCGCCCGAGGCCTCTACGGCCTTGCCCGATTTCGCGATGACGTTCGCGCGGGCGACGCGGTTGACCCCCGAGATGCCGATGGCGGGGAGCAGCGCGCCGATCGTCGTCGGCATCAGGCAGACGAACAGGGCGACGATCGTCGCAAGGTCGATCGTCACGATCCCCGAGCTGTCGGCCAAGTAGACGAACGAGAGGCAGACGGTGAACAGCGTGATCGTGAAGGCCGCGAGGAGCACGCTGAGGGCGATCTCGTTGGGCGTCGCCTCCCGGCCCTGGCCCTCGACCAGCCGGATCAGACGGTCGAGGAACGTCTCGCCCCGCGCCGCGCTGACGCGCACCCGGATCGTCCCCTGGAGGACCCGCGTGCCCCCCAGCACGCTCGTCTTGTCCCCGCCGCTCTCGCGCGTCACCGCCTCGCTTTCGCCCGTCATCATCGACTCGTCGACCAGGGCCGCCCCGTGGACCACGTCGCCGTCGAGGGGGATCGGCTCGCCGGGCCGGATCTCCACCGTGTCGCCGACGTGGAGCACGTCCGAGCCGACCCAGTCGACCTGCCCGTCCGGCCGGACCTGGCGGGCGCGGATCCCGCTGCGGATCTCGCGGAGGCTGTCGGCCTGGGCCCGGCCCTGCGCCTCGGCGATCGCGTCCGAGAGGTTGGCGAACCAGAGGGTCAGGAACAGGATGACGGTCGTCGCGAGGTAGTAACCGGTCTCGTACGACCGGGCGATGTCCGGGAACGCGCGGGGGACGACCGTGACGACCGCCACGAAGAACAGGAGCGCGTAGACGCAGAACATCAACGGCCGACGCACCTGCCGGCGGGGGTCGAAGTGCCGGAACGAGTCGGCGACGACCCGCCGCCAGGACGTGTGCGGGGTCCGCCGCACCGAGACCCGCGAACCGGGTTCGATGAGGAACGGCTCGTCGACCGCCGTGCTACCCACCTCCGAGGATCTGGGAGAGCGGGCCGAGCGCGATCACCGGGAGGAAGATCAGCGCCGTCGTGATGACGACGAACAGCGTCAGGTACAGCGTGAACGTCCCCGTCGCGGTGTTGAGCGTCCCCGGCCCGGGCGGGAGGCTCTCCTGCTCGGCGAACAGCCCGCCGATCCGGACCATGACGAGGATCGGGACGAACCGGCCCGCGAGCATCACGAACCCGCCGGCGACGTTGAAGAACGGGGTCGTGTCGGTGAACGCTCCCGTCGACAGCGAGCTGCCGTTGTTCGCCGACTCGGACGTGAACTCGTAGAGGACGCTCGTGAAGTTGTGCGCCGAGGCGCCGACGCTGGCCGACCCGACGTCGACGTAGCCGCCGAGCAGCGCCACGGCGAACGGCACGAGGATGAACGCCGGATGCGTGAGGATCGCCAGCGCGGCCCAGCGGACGTGGCCGGTCCCGATCTTCTTCCCCAGGTACTCCGGGGTCCGGCCGACCATCAGCCCGCCGACGAAGATCGCCATGATCGAGAACAGCAGCAGGGTCCCGAACCCCGTGCCGACGCCGCCGGGCGTGCTCTGGGTGAACATCCCGAACAGCAGCACGAGCTGGGCCACCGGGGAGAGCGACCCGATCGCCATGTTGTTCGCGCCGAC
>DATJZK010000133.1:0-7096 GCA_035499145.1 Thermoplasmata archaeon | reverse complement strand
GTCGGCAAGGAGGCGGAGCGTCACTGGACGCTCGTCCGGGTCGGCTACCTGCTGGTCACCGTCGTCGGGATCTGGTTTCTGCTCGCCTACGTCGCGCCGTCGCCGGTCGGTCTGCTCGTGCCGTCGTTTCCCTGGTTGGGTCTCGTCCTCGCGGGCGTCGCCTTCCTCCTGATCTATGCCCTCTGGAAGTCCCGCGAACCGCGGTGGTCGGCCCTGTTCCGGTCGACGGTCGTCGTCGGCGTCGTCCTGGGCCTCGTTTTCGCGGGCATGGTCGGGCTAGTTGGAGCGCTCGTCTTCGGTTGCCCGTACCTGCCGCCTCCCTCGGCGGTCGGCGGCGTCGCCAACGCGACCGATTGGCACGGCGGCAACCAGTTGCCAGGGTGGCAGGAGAGCGGCAAGCCCGTCGTCTACTTCTTCGGCGCCGTCTGGTGCCCCTACTGCTCCGCGAGTAGCTGGCCGATCTGGAAGGCGCTCACCGAGTACGGAACGGTCACCGGCGCACATACGGCCTATTCGTACGGTTCGCCGGAGCCGTACCCTCAGACCCCAGAGATGGTGCTCGCGAACGCGCATGTCGCCTCGAACAACGTGGTGCTCCAGGTAAGCGAATATGACGGTCGATCGGACGGGGTCGCCCCGACCACGTCGAACTGCGTCCAGCTCGCCTACGTCACCTCCTACAGCGGTGGCTCGATCCCGTTCCTGGTGATCGGCGGCAAGTACGTCCACGGCGGGAACACCCTGATCAACCCAGCTCAGTTGCAGACGTACGAGGGGACCGGCGTGAAGACCGTGATGGGGGACATGATCAACGAGACGGGAGCCCCGTGGCATCTCATGGCGGACCAGACGTTTTGGATCATGGCGATGATCGCGAAATGCGCCGGTCTTAGCGCGAGCTCTCTTCCCGGAACGTGGAACACGGCGACCAAGACCGCCGTCTCGAACGATCTGGCGCAGCTCTGACGGCCCGGCGATGAGGACGCGCGACCTCCGGTCCGCCACGAGTCTGGGCGCCGGCCTGGGCCTGCTCGCGGCGATCTTCTCCGCCGCCGAGTTCTACGATGCGCAGCTGCGCGGGATCTGCTCGGTCAGTTCGTTCTTCTCCTGCGCGCTCGTCGACAAGAGCGGCCTCACGACGACCCTCGGGATCCAGGACTACCTCTGGGGGATCGGCGGGTTCGTCGCGATCCTCCTGTTCGCGGCGATCGCCGAGCGGCGGGCAGCGGATCCCCGCTGGACGTACTTCCTCACGTTCCTCACCACCCTCGGGATCGCGCTCGCCCTCTACTTCCTCTACGTCGAGCTCGCCCTGATCCACGCCGTCTGCCTCGTCTGCGCCGCCGACTACCTGTTCGGAGGGGTCGCGTGGTTGGGCTCGCTCGCGCTCTCCGTGCGAGCGTACCGGGGCACGCTCGACGACCCGCCGGAACCGTCGCCGGACGCCGACGACTGACGGTCGTCGCCGTTCGCCCCGGGGACGGTTATATACCCCACCTTGCTCGGCGGCCGGGGTTCCCCTCATGGCAGACCCGTACGCTTCGCTCGCCGCAGGGATCGCGATCGCCGGCGGTCTGATCGGTACCGGCATGGCCCAGTCCGGCATCGGCGCGGCGGGGATGGGGATCATCGCCGAGAAGCCCGAGAAGTTCGGCCAGGTGCTGTTCTTCTTCGTCATTCCCGAGACGCTCTGGATCATCGGCTTCGTGCTCGGGATCATCCTCCTGCTCGGGATCATCTAGACGGGCCGCCGCGCATGGGCCTCGAAACGCTCGTCGCGGAGATCCGCGCTCGCGGCGAGGCGGAGCTCAAGGACGTGGAGACGGGCCGCGACGCCGAAGCGGCGAAGATCGCCGCCGCGCGCGACGAGAAGATCGCGCAGATCCGCGCCGAGGCGGCGCGCGCCAGCGAGCTCGAGGTCGCCCGCGAGCGGGCGCAGCGGATCGCCGGGGCGAAGCTGCGGGCGCGGAAGCTCCTCTACGAGGCGCGGGAGTCCCGGCTCAGGTCCTCGATCGAGGCGACGCGCGGGCTCCTGAGCGACTTCACCCGGTCGGACGCCTACGCCGCGGTGCTGAAGCGGATGGTCGACGCCGCCCAGGAGTCGCTGGGAAAGCAGATCCGCGTGCGCGGCCGCGCCGAGGACGCCGCGCGCCTCCAGAAGGCCGCCGGGAAGTCGTTCGACCCCGCGCCGGTCGCGATCGTGGGCGGGCTCGTCGCCGAGTCGGCCGATGGGAGCCGGCGGCTGAACCTCTCGTTCGACGAATTGCTGCGGCTGCGCGAGGACAAGGTCCGCGAGCTGCTCGCGTAGGGGGACCGTGGCGGCCTCCGCGTACGCGAGCGCGCTGGGCCGGCTGCTGCCGGATTTCCCGGCGTTCCTCTCCGCCGACGCGTTCGCCCGCCTGCTCACCGCCCGGGACGCGGCGGAGGTCGCGAAGTTCCTGGACGGCACCGCCTACGCGCCGGACCTCGATGCCGCGCGCGCAACGCACACCGGGATCGCCCTGGTCGAGGTCGGGATCAACCGGACGTTCGTTCGCCGGAACCGCCGGGCGTTCCAGGCGGCCCCGTTCGCGGGGCGGCCGGTCGTCGGCGCCTACCTCGCCCGGTGGGACGTCGAGAACATCGAGATGATCCTCTCCTCGAAGGCGGAGCACCGCACCGTCCGGGAGACGGAGGAGCACCTCGTCTCGAGCCGCGACATCCCGGGCGGCCTGTACGCGGGCGTCCTCACGCTCGACGACTACCGCGGGCTCCTGGAGCAGCCGACCGTCGACGCGGTCGCGACCGCGCTCGTGCGGTACGGCTACGGGACGACGATCCTCCCGCTCCTCGAGGCGTACCAGCGTTCCGGCGACATCTTCCCGATCCTGCACGCGCTCGACGTCGAGTACTTCCGCGGCGTGCTCGCCGGCGCGCGGTTCTTCCAGGGCGACGAGTGGATCGTCCGCGAGCTCGTCCGCAGCGAGATCGACCGGCGCAACGTGCTCCTGCTCCTCAAGGCGAAGGCCGGCGAGCTGCCGTTCGAGGAGGTGACGGCCCGCTGGATCGACGGCGGCGCCGTGACGGCGGCGGAGGCGTCCGACCTGTTCGGCGCCCGCGGCGTCGCGGACCTCGTCGAGCGCCTCGCCCCCCGGTTCCCGTCGATCGCCACGGGCTCCGCCGAGTTCGCGAACGGCGGCAGCCTGGTCGGCTTCGAGGCGGCGATCGAGCGCGACCGGACCGTCCGCGAGCTGAAGCGGCTGCGCGCCTACCCGCTCTCCCTCGGGGTCATCTTCGCGTTCCTGATCCGCGCCGAGGTCGAGCGCGGCGACATCCGGCGGATCGCCTTCGGGAAGCTGTACGGCCTCGCGAACGACCGGATCGAGCCGCTGCTCGTCTCCCCGAAGCTGTAGGGCGGGCGGCGGACGGGCGCTACGGCGCCGCGGGCGGGCTCGTCGCGAGCTCGACGCTCCGCGGGTCGGACGGGGCGATCGTGTGCTCGCGCGGCCGGCCGAACGGGCGGAACGGCCGCCCGTTGCCGTGGTAGAACTTCGAGAAGTACTCGACGAAGATCAGCCGCGCCCCCTGGATCCCCGGTTCGAAGACGCCGAGGATGACGTTGAACGCCTGGCCCCCGATCAGGATCACCAGGCCGAAGACGAGGTAGACGGCGGCGAGCGGGCCGTGGGAACCGACCATCCCGACGCCGATCTTGTTGATCACGAGGGCGAGGATGGCGCTCGCGAGCAGGATCCCGATGAGCCGGGTGTACGACAGGATGTGGCTCACGACCTCGATCAGGCCCATCATCCCGTTCTGGATCCCCTCGCCGAAGACCAGCAGGAGCAGCCCGACGACCGACAGGCCGATCGTGGCGAGGAAGGCGGGGTTGCCGAACGTGTCCGTCTTGTGGATGAGCGAGAGGCCGGTAAAGGCGATGCCCCACGCGAAGACGATCCCGCCGGACTTCGCGACGACGCCGCCCAGGTGGTGGTGGAAGTACTCGTTCAGCACGCCGAAGAAGAAGCCGAGCGTGACCATGCCGAGGCCGATGTAGCCGGCGAGGACGAGGAGGTGGCCGATCCACAGCTTGGAGATGAGCTGGACCGGGGCGCGGTATCCGAACAGGGTGTGGAGGATGTTGACCCCGAAGAACGCGTCCCAGAAGACGCCCAGGCCGATCGCGAGCAGGCAGCCCGGGATCAGCGCGTAGGCGAGCGATCGCATCGCGTCCGGCCCCATGATCATCTTCACGAAGTTCCGGCCGGCTTTCGGCAGGTAGCGGGCGCCCGGGAACCGCGCGATCATCCAGAGCGAGATCAGGAGGATGACGAGGCCGTACCCCCAGTCGCCGAGCATGAACCCGAAGAAGATCGGGAAGACGATCGCGAAGACGAACGTCGGGTCCCACTCCGTCGCCTGCGGCAGCGAGTAGAACCGGATGAAGAACTCGAACCGGCGGATCCCGGACGGGTTCGACATCAGCGTCGGCGGCTCCTCGGTCGTCGGGATCTCGTAGACGTAGGCGCGGTCGCCCACGACGCCGCGAAGCACGGTCTCGAGCCGGGCGACGTCCCGCGCCGGGATCCACGCCTCCACGGCGAAGGCGACCCGGCCCGCGCCGAACCGCTGCAGCGCCTCGAGCTTCCGGTTCTCGATGGCGAGCGACTCGTCGATCGCGCGGACCTCGCCGTACCACCGGGCGGAGATCGCCCCCAGGCGCTCGGCGATCTCGACCCGCCGCCGCACGACGCCCTTCCGCCACTCCGCGAGCTTCGCGCTCTCCTCGGCGGGGGTGCCGGGAAGGTTCCCCGTCGCGGTGAGCCGGACGCCGGCCTTCTGGGCCGCTTTGACGAGGCTCTCCGCGCCGCGGCTGCGCAGCGCGACCACGAACCGGACCCCGCCCTTCGACCCGGCGCCGGTGAAGAACGTCGGATCGTCGAGCGGGTCGAGCCCGGCCTTCAGGCGGCCGAACGCCTCGTCAGACGCCTCGCCGCAGAAGGCGAGCACGCTGCGGCTCCGGAGCGACTCGAGCCGGCCGGGGAAGAACGCGATCGACCGGAGCAGCTGGGCCGTCTCGTCGGCGCTCCGCTCCTCGGTGAGCAGTCGGTCGTCCTCGCGCTTCAGCTCGCCGACCTCGGCGTCGATCGGCACGTTCGCGGCGGCGGCGAGGATCTCCTCGAGCGACTCGAACCGGCGCGGCGGGCCGACCGGACCCTTCGGGAGCGCGGCGACGAGGCCGCGGAACCGGAGCGTCTCGTCGCCGATCCGCCGCTGCGCCTCCGGCGCCCGCTCGGGCGCCAGGCGGGCGAGCGCCTCGGGGGAGAGCGCCTCGATCTGGAGCAGCCGGAGGTCGTGGAGGGCGGTGACGATCCGGTCCCGGTCGTCCTTCAGCCCGAGGAGGCCGATCCGGACCATCCGGGCGGGACGGAGCGCCATGCGAGCGACCTCCCGACCGGCTTACTTGCCCGCGAGGTCGCCCAGGACCGCGGCGAGGACGGCCGCGCGCTTGTCGCTCGGCACGGAGTCGCCGGCGCCCAGCCGACCGGCCGCGCGCTCGCCCTCCGCGACGATCTGGGACGCCTCCCGGTCGGCCTGCGCACGCGCCGCCTCGACGGCGTGCACCCGCTCGCCTTCCGCCTCGGCGCGGGCGGTCGCGAGCGCGTCCTCCGCCTCGGCGCGGAGCCGCTTCAGCGTCTCCTCGGCGAGCCGGCGGGCGGCCTGGAGCTTCTCGTCCGCCTCGGTCTCGGCGGCGCGGATCTGGTCGAGCGCGACGACCGCGGCGTTCGGGGGGGTCGCGGCCACTACCGACCTCCCGCGAGCCGGACGGCGAGGTAGAGGAACAGTGCGACCGCGGCGACCTTGAGCGCGAGGGACGACGCCCCGACGAGGGCGAACTTGCGGACGGCGGCGTTAGGCGCTGACGGCACTGCCCTCGGCCTCCATCTTCCGCTTCACGGTCTTCAGCATGCTGAACGAGTCGCGCTCCATCTCGTCGAATCGGAACTTGATGTAGCGGACGGTCCCCTCGAGCCGGGGGATCAGCACGTTCTCGATCGCGCTCGCCCGGCGCTTCGTCTTCTCGATCTCGAGGAGGAGCCGGCGGAGGGCGTTCTCCTTCTCCGCGATGTCGAGGACGACCTGGTAGATCCCCTGGAAGTGGCGGATCGACTCGTCGACCGGGACCGAAAGGTCGAGGAGCGCGACCGGCGCGACGGGCGTGTAGCCGCTGCGGTCGACGCGCGGGGTCCGGACGCCCATCACGTTCTTCGTCGACACGCCGACCGGCCGCACGTTCGGGAGGAGGGCGCTGATGTTCTCGAGCCGCGTCGGCCCTTCGCGCATCTCGGCGAACCGGATCGCCTCGTAGCCGCGGACGATCCGCGCCTTGAGGTCGCCGCGGAGCTTCAGCGCCTCGCGGCTGATCTTGAAGAACTCGGCGATCAGCGCCGACCGCTTCAGCTTGAGCAGGTTGAGGCCCCGCTTCGCGACGACGATCCGTCGGCGCGTGCGCAGCAGCTCGAGCCGCGTCGGCCGAATGCTCTCGATCCGCGCCACGGTCCCTTCCCGGCCGCCGTCACGACCCCGGGGGCGCCGTCGCGGGCCGGTACTTCTGGACGAACTCCGGACGGATCCGCTTCAGCTCGGAGTCGGGGAGGCCGCTGAGCACGTCCCAGGCGATCCCGAGGCTCTGGTCGATCGACCGGTCCTCGTCCGCCCGCTGGTTGACGAACGCGGTCTCGAACCGGTCCGCCGCCTTGAGGTAGAGCCGGTCGGTCGGGCTGAGCGCCTCCTCGCCGACGATCGCGCTCAGCGCGCGCTGGTCCTTCCCCGTCGCGTACGTCGCGAACAGTTGGTCGGCGACGCCCCGGTGGTCCTCCCGCGTGCGGCCCTTGCCGATCCCCTGGTTCATGAGGCGCGACAGGCTCGGCAGCACGTCGATCGGCGGGTAGATCCCCTTGCGCTGCAGCTCGCGGCTGACGTAGATCTGGCCCTCGGTGATGTAGCCCGTGAGGTCCGGGATCGGGTGCGTCACGTCGTCCGCGGGCATCGTGAGGATCGGCAGCTGCGTGATCGACCCCTTGCGGCCGTGGATCTTGCCGGCGCGCTCGTAGAT
>DATJZK010000132.1:0-10190 GCA_035499145.1 Thermoplasmata archaeon | reverse complement strand
ACCCTCCATTGCTCGACGTTCTCGTTCTGGGGGTTCTCGCCGACGTTCTTCCTCCTCGCTTCGATCGTGGGGTTCGTCGCGGGGGGGCTCTTGGTCGTGCTCGCGTTCGTGCTCTGGGCCAACCCGCGCCACCACGTGGTCCTGGGAGGGGTGATCTTCACACTCTCGCTCGTCAGCCTGCTGGCGTACGGCGGCTACTACGCCGGGTTCGCCGCGGGCGTTGCCGGTGGGATCCTCGCGGTCCTGTACCGGCCCCCCCGGTTCCGCGAGATCTCTCAGTGGACCGGGACCCGGTACGACCCGCACCCCGAGCGACGCCCGACGCCGAGCCGAGCCGCCGCCCCTACCTCCCTGGACCCGGAGGTGTACGCCCCGATGCCGCCCGCCCAGCGGGTGAGGCCTCCCCCGGCGCTCGGTTCCCCTGCGAGCGGTCCGACGGTTCGAACCCCTGCGCCGGTCTCCTCGGCCGGCGAAGGCTCGCTGGTTCGCTACGGCAATCTGGCGAGCGCCCTCGGCGCTAGGTCCCCCGAGCCGACGCCGGCTCCGCGCCCGGCCCCGTCGCCCCGGTCCGGGCCGCCGCCTCTCCCCACCTCGACCCCGAGCGCGCCGCCCGTCGTTCCCGGCCGATCCATCCCCGCTCCTCCGCCGGCGGCGAAGCCCGCGGCCGCTCCTGCGTCGGGCCCGAGCACGCCGTCGCCGCCCGCCGTCCCTTCGTCGTCGTCGTCCGCCGCGACTCCCGCGAGAACGATGTCGTGGAAGTGCTCGCAGTGCGGCCTCACGAACGCCCCGTGGTCGCGCAGCTGCACTCGCTGCCAGACGCCCGCCCCGTCCGGCTGACCGGCAGACGCATCGGCCGCGGCGCATCGGCGGGGACGCGTTCGGGGGGAGGCGCGGCCCGGCACGGTGCGCCCGAGCGACACAACCGTTATGGAGGCCGACCGGCCATCGGCCGCCGTGCTCGCGCCGCTCCGCCTCGTCCGGGCGGGGAACGTCGTCGTTTCGTTCGTCGGGACCGTCGTCGGGGCGCTCGTCGCCCGGGACACCGGGGTGATCGCCCCCGCGGGGTTCTGGCTGCTGGTGCTCCTCGCTTCGACGTCCACCGCCTGCGTGACGGCAGGAGGGAACGTGCTGAACGACCTCCTCGACCGCGAGGGAGACCGGACGAACCATCCGGACCGGCCGCTGGTCACGGGGGCGGTGACCCCGGGGGCCGCGCGGACGCTGTGCGTCGGCCTGTTCGTGGTCGGCGTGGGGGTCGCCGGACCGGTCGTGGTCGTCCGCCCGCTCGTCGGCGCGATCCTGGCGGTCGCCGTGGGCTCCCTTCTCGCCTACGAGTTCGGCGCGAAGTCGCGCGGGTTCGTCGGCAACCTGGTGGTCGCGCTGCTGACAGGGCTCGTCTTCCTGTACGGGGGGGCGGCGGCGGGGAACGCGGTCGTCCTCCTCCCGTTCGCGGCGATGGCGTTCCTGGCGACGGCGAGCCGCGAGGTGATCAAGGACATGGAGGACATCGGCGGCGACGTCGGGCGGACGACGTTGCCGAAGCGCCGCGGGATGCCCGTCGCCGCCGCCGTGGCCCGCGCCGCGGTCGCCGCCGCGATCGTCCTGAGCGTGGTGCCGGTCCTCTGGTTCGTCCCGGGGCGGAGTGCCGTCGGGATTATCTACCTCGGGCTGGTCGCGGCGGCGGACGCGACGTTCGTGCTCTCCGTGTACTCGCTGCCCGCCCGGCTGCACTTCGAACAGTCGGCGAGCAAGGCGGCGATGACGGTCGCGCTGGCGGCGTTCCTGGCGGTGGCGTTCCGGTGAGCGAATCCCCGGGTCCGGTCGAGCGTCGGCTGCTGGAGCAGCTCCGCGGAGGGCCGATCCACTTCACGCTGATCGACCCGGAGAAGTCGCCCGGGACCGCGGCGGCCGACGTGGCGCGCAACGCCGTGGAGCTCGGAACGCACGCGATCCTCCTCGGAGGGTCGACCGGGATCTCGCCGGACGGGATGGGCGCGGCGGCGAAGGCGGTGAAGCGGGCGGTCGACGTCCCGGTCGTGATCTTCCCCGAGGGCCCGAGCTCGCTCACGCCCGCCGCGGACGCGGTCCTGTTCATGAGCCTCCTGAACTCCCGGAACCTCAATCTCGTCATCCGGGCGCACGCGCGCTCCGCGCCCCTCGTCCGCACGATGGGCCTCGAGCCGATCCCGATGGGCTACCTGATCGTCGCGCCGGGGATGCGGGTCGGCGAGGTCGGCGAGGCCGACGTCGTCCCGCGCGACGAGCCGGCGACCGCGGCCGGCTACGCGCTGGCGGCGCAGTACCTGGGGATGCGGTTCGTCTACCTCGAGGCCGGCTCCGGCGCGCCGTCGCCCGTGCCGGCGACGCTGGTCGAGGCGGTCACCCGCGCGGTCTGCGTCCCCGTGATCGTGGGCGGCGGGATCCGCTCCGGCGAGGACGCGGCGCCGATCCTCGCGGCCGGGGCGCGGGTCCTCGTCACCGGCAGTGTTACCGAAGAAGAAGGGCTCGGGCGGGGCTACCGTTCGGTCCTCGCGGAGGTCGCGCGTGCCCGACACTAGCGCGACGTCCGACCGTCCGCGGGAGGTCTCGCGCGGGCACATCCTGTTCCGCGCGCCGCCGCCGTGGCTGACGCTCCTGCTGATCGTCGTCGCGGGCCTCGCCCTCGCCGCGCTGTTCGCGCGGCCGTTCGGGACCCGCTTCTGGGAGGAGTTCCTCTTCGTCTTCGCCGGCCCCGCCGTGCTCGCCGGCGGGCTCACGACGCCGATCGCCTCGGCGTTCGGCGGGCGGCTCGAGCTCCACCGGGGGCTCCTCCTCGGCCTCCTGATCCTGCTGATCCAGCTGCCGCTCGCGGCGGCGTGGCGGGGGGCGTACGCCGCCTGGCCCGCGTTCGTTCCCCCGCTCGCGTTCGTCGTCCCGTTCCTGGCCGGTCCGGCGTTCTGGTTCCGCCACATGAGCCTGTTCGGCGTCTCCCGCTCGAGCCACGCGCGGATGCTGCCGGCGTCGCTCGTGCAGCCGGTCCTGTTCCTCGCCGGTGCGTTCTGGATCGCGCCCCCGTCCCTCCGGGTGCTCGCCGCCACGGCCGCGTTCTTCGTCCTTGCGTTCGTCTGCGCGGTCGCCGTGCTGCACGCCTCCGACCGACCGATCCGTCGCGAGTTCCAGAGCTCCGGCGTGGCGCTGATCCGTCCGCTCCTCGACCACGTCGGGCGCCGCGACCCGGAGGCGACGCGCGCGCTCGAGGCGTTCTTCGTCCGGACGACCGTCGCAGCCGACATCCGGGTCGACGTCCTCTCGTTCGCCCGCGAGGGACGACCTGCCGCGACGTTCGCGCTCCCGACGGTCCACCCCGGCCCGTTCGGCGCGCTCGGATCCAGCGACCTGCCCCGGAAGATGGAGCAGTTCCTCGGTCCGGACGGCGGGGTCGTCCTCGTCCCCCACACCCCGTGCGACCACGACCTCGACCTCCCGTCCGAGGCGGAGGTCGAGCGGGTCGGCGCCGCGGGCGCCGAGCTCCTGCGGTCGCCGGAGACGGCCCGCACCGGGCCGTCCGGCCCGCTCGTCAGCCCGTACTCGGGGAGCCTCGCCCGCGCCCAGATGATCGGCGGAGTGGCGTTCGTGGTCGTGAGCCAGGCGCCCGACCCGACGGACGACATCGCGTTCTCCGTCGCCGATCGGATCGTCCGCGAGATCGCCCACGACGGCGGACCGCCGACCGTGCTGATCGACGCCCACAACTCGTACATCGAGGGCCAGGGCGACATCTTCTACGGCAGCCCGACCGCGCGGAAGCTGCGCGCCGACACGAAGGCCGCGATCGCCGCGGCCCAGGCGGCGGCGCGGGACGGGCCGATCGAGGTCGGCGCGGCCGTCCGCGGCGGCTACTCGATCGGGGCCGACGGGATCGCCGCCCAGGGGATCCGCGCGATCGTCGTCCGCGCCGCCGGCGCCACGACCGGGTACGTCCTGATCGACGGCAACAACCTGATGGTCGGACGGCGGGCCCCGATCGTCGAGGAGCTGTGCCGCGGCGTCGACGTCGCGGAAGTGATGACGACCGACAACCACGTCGTCCACGAGGTCGACGGCGGGATCAACCCCGTCGGGGAGCGGTGCTCCAAGGAGCGGCTCGTGCGCGATACCCGAGCGGTCCTGGACGCGGCGGTGAGCGACCTCGCGCCCGCCCGCGTCCGGTTCGGCTCGAAGGTGGTGCCGAACGTGAAGGTCCTCGGACCGGCGTACACCGCTCGGCTTTTGACCTCGCTCGGCGACACCTTGGGGATGTTCACGAACATGTTCGCCGCGACGTTCCTCCTCCTCCTCACGAGCTCGCTCGTCGTCTCCCTCCTCCTCCGCTAGGGGACCGATGCCGGCAGGGACGCCGACCTCCGCCGCTCACAGCCCCGCGGCGGTCCTCGGCGATCCGCGGGCGCTGGAGCTGCTGCAGGAGCTCGTCGCGATCGCTCCGACCAACCTCGAGGACCTCCCGGGCCAGCGGTTCGAAAAGCCCAACTACGTTCGGGCGGCCGATGCGATCGTTCGCGCCGCCCGTGGGTTCGGTCTCGCCACCCGCGTCTACGACCCCGTGACGACCGGGGTCGCCGCCGAGGAGCTCCGCGGGATCCCGCGGCCGAACGTGATCGCCGACCTCGACGTCGGCGCCCGATCGACCGTCCTGATCCTGGCCCATTACGATGTCGTCCCCGTGCCCGCCGAGCAGCGATCGCGGTGGAAGAGCCCCCCGCACTCCCTTACGCTCCGGGCCGACGGCCGGCTGTACGGCCGCGGCTCGAACGACGACCTCGGCAGCGGCGTCGTCGGCTCGCTCCTCGCCCTGTCGCGGCTCGCGGACGTGGACGACCTGGTCCGGAACGTCCGTCTCCTCGTCTGCTGCGACGAGGAGACCGGCGGGGAGGGCGGGATCGAGGCGATCCGGGCGCACGACGAGCGGCTCCCCGCGCACGACCCCGAGCGGATCCTCACGGCCGACGTCGCGCTGATCCCGGACGGCAGCCCCGAAACGACGATCGGCTCGAGCGGGGTCGCGTTCCTCGAGGCGTCGTTCGGCGGACGGGTGCCCCTGACCGAGGCGCTCGCCTACGGCGAGGAGCTCGTCCGGTTGCACGAGACCGCTCGGGCCTGGAAGTCGTCGGCGCCGTCGCCGGACTGGCCGTCCCACGGGGCCCCGGAGGCGGTGATCACCGGCCGCGCGTCGGTGACGAAGTTCGACGTCGGGGGCGTCGCGCCGGGCGAAAAGCTCCGGCTCACTGCGGCCCACGCCGAAACGGACGCGGCGAACCAGATCGCCCGCTCCGTGACGCTCGTCTTCGAAGGGCCGGGGCAGGGCGCGCTCACCGACCGCCTGCGTCCGCTCCTTCCGGCCCCGTACCGACTCGAGCCCGCGTCGGCGACGGCCGTGGCCGTGCCGCCCGGGTCGCTCGCGGTCCAGGTCGTCGGCGAAGCCGCCCACGGCGGCTACCCGCACCGGGGCCGCAATCCGGTCCCCGCGGCGCTCGCGCTCCTCCGCGGGGCGGCGTCCGCCGGGATCGTCGACGGGAAGTCGATGGGCTCCGCGCAGTTCACGGTCGACCTCCGCCTTCCCCCCGAGATGGAGCTCGCCGACGGGCTCCGCGAGGCGCTCGGGACGGTCGAGCGGTGGACGTCGGCCCACTCCCTGTCGGCGCGGATCGAGGCGCCGCCGTCGCGCTGCCGGCCCGGCTACGCGCTGCCGCCCGATCACCCGGCGGCGCTGAAGCTCGACCGGATCCTCCGCGCGACGGTCGGCGCCCACGGGCTCCGCGGCGAGTACGGGGGCACGGACGCGAGCGCGCTCCGGGGCCTCTCCACCCCGGGCGGGGAGCCGCTCCCGGCCCTCGTCTTCGGCAGCATGGACGACGCCGCGCACATCCACGACGCGGAGGAGAGCGTCGACCCGCGGCTCCTCGCCGGGGTCGCCCGCGCGATCGAACGGTTCGTCCGGGAGCCGTAGACCGGGGAGCGCGTCGTGCTCGCCCCGCTCCTCGGCTCGGCGGTCGCCGTCCTCTGGGTCCTCCTGCCGGCGCTCGTCGCGAACGCCCTCGCGACGCTCCCGAAGGGGCGCGGGCCGCCGCTCGACTTCGGGCGGGTGTTCGCCGCCGACGGGCGCCGGCTGTTCGGCCCGTCGAAGACGGTCTCCGGCTTCCTCGCGGGCGCCCTCCTCGCGATGCCGGTCGGCCTCCTCGAGGCGTGGCTGATCCTCCTCGCGCCGCCGAACCTCCGGATCGTGCCGCAGTTCGCCCCCTCGGTCGTCCTCGCGGTCCCGCTGGTCGCCCTGCTCACGTTCGGGGCGATGACGGGCGACGCCCTCGGCTCGTTCGTCAAGCGTCGGCTGGGCCGGGAAAGCGGGAGCCGGACGATCCTCCTCGACCAGCTGCCGTTCGTCCTCGTGCCGGTGCTGCTGGGGCTCGCGCTGTTCCCCGCCGTCTTCGTGCCGGTGTTCGTCCGCTGGGAAGGCATCTTATGGCTGCTGGTTTACACGCTCGGCCTGCACGCGGCGTTCAACTGGGTCGGCTACTGGGTCGGGCTGAAGAAGGTGCCGTGGTGACGAATCCGGACGGGGCGGCCGCGCCGCCGACGTCGGCGGAGATCGCCCGCCTCCTGATCGACTGCGGCGCCGTCCGGTTCGGCGACTTCACGCTCGCGTCCGGCGCGCGGAGCGACGTCTACATCGACGTGAAGCGCGCGTGGACCGACCCGCGCCGGCTCGAGCGGCTGGCGCGCGCCCTCGCGGCGCGCGCCGGCACCGAGGAGCGGCTCGCCGGCATGGAGCTCGGCGCGGTGCCGCTCGTGGTCGCCCTCGCGCTCGCGACCGGCCGGCCGTACGCCGTCCTGCGGAAGGCCGCGAAGGAGCACGGCACTCGCCAGCCGTTCGAGGGGGAGCTGCCCGCGAACGGCCGCGTCCTGCTGGTCGAGGACGTCACGACGACCGGCGGCAGCACGGTCCGTTCCGTCGAGATCGTCCGGGCGGCGGGGGCCCGGGTCGACCGGGCGCTCGTCGTCGTCGACCGCGAGGAAGGCGCCGCCGACCGGCTCGCGGCGGTCGGCGTCCGGCTGGAGCCGCTCGTCCGCTTCTCGGAGATCCGGGCCGCGCGACCGTGACGGGCGAGATCCGGGCGGACGGCAGCGTCCGCATCGACGACCCGGCCGAGGCGAGCGCGGTCTACGGGAAGGGGTTCTTCGGGACGGTCGAGGACGGCGGCCGGCTGTCGCTCGACCGGTACGAGTCGGTCTACCTCGCCGAGATGGGCCGGGTCGACCTCCCGACGGCGCCCGGCGGCGCCGCGATCTGGCCCCGTCTGTTCCGGCGGGCGGTCCGCCACGACCCGGGGTTCCCCGTCCGCTACCTGGTCTACCGCGACCTTCGGCAGCGCGGGTACGTCGTCCGCGCGAGCCCGCCGCCGGTCGACTTCGCCGTGCTCCCCCGGGGCGGGATCCCGAACAAGACCCCGTCCCGCTTCTGGGTCGAGGCCCGGAGCGAGCGGGAGCCGTTCGACCTCGCCGGGATCTTCGAGCTCGCCGACCGCGCCCAGTCCGCGCGCCGGCTCCTCTGGCTCGCCGTCGTCGACGAGGAGTCGGACCTCACGTTCTACCGGGTCCGGAGCGCGACGCCGAACGGCGCGCTGCCGGCCCGCCGGCTCCCCGCTCCGACCGAGGGGTGGCTCTCCGAGGATCGGGTCACCGTCCACGACCCGGCCGCGGTCGATGCGCTCGGCCGCGAGCTCGCCTACGGGAGCCGGATCGGCGCGCGCCTCGAGCTGAGCGTTCTCGAGGCCGCCTACCTCGTCGCCGACGGGCAGCTGACCCTCCGCGACGCGACGTCCGGCCGCCCCGTCCCCCCCGAGCGGCTCGAGCGGCGCGCCCGCCGTCTCGACCCGCGGTTCGCCGAGCGCCTCGCCGCCTACCGGGAGCTCAGGGCCCGGCGGCTCGTCGTGAAGACGGGGTTCAAGTACGGCGCGCATTTCCGCGCGTACCCGCGGAACCCCGAGCACTCGCACGCCCGGTACCTGGTGCAGGCCGTCCCGAACTCGCACGTCGCCCCGTGGCCGGGCGTCGCCGGCGGCGTCCGCGTTGCGCAGGGGGTCCGGAAGGAGTTCCTGATCGCCGGGGTCCGCCCGCCCGCCGACGTCCGCTTCCTCTCGCTCGAGCGGATCCGACCGTGAGGTCGCAGGCGCTCAGCCCGAAGGGCAGCCGGTCTCTACCGTCGCCGACGACTGCAGCGACCCCCGCGCGCCGAACAGCATCACGAACGCCGTCTGGTTCGTGAGCGGAGCATCGCCGAACGGAGCGCACGGGGCGTACTCGAACGCCCAGCCCGAGAACGAGTAGCCCGCGACCTTCACCGAGCCCGTCGCGACCATCAGCAGGGTGTCGATCGCCGGGTCGCCGGCGGCGAAACTGCTCGCGTTCACCCCCGAGCCCGACCACGCGGTCGCGGCGACGCGGGGGCTGTCGACGATCGTGGACGGCATCGGCGCGACCTTCGAGAGGTTCGTCGCGCAGCCGGCGCCGGTGAGGTCGGCGAGCGTCGGGGGGGCGCCCGCGAAGACGTTCGCCAGGAGGAACGGCCCGCTCACCGACTGTCGGTAGAGGAACGTCCAGAGCGGGGCCCGACCGGCGCCGAACGAACCCGAGTACGCGGGGACGGTGATCGTCCGCGGCAGCGTTCCCCCGCCGACCGCGGTCGGCGTGCAGCCGGCGCCGGTCGTGTTCACGAGGTTCGCGAGGACGAGGGAGTCGGTCGACCGCACGTCCATCCCGAACGCCGTGAGCAGCACCCAACCGCCCCCGGCGACCGTCGCGACGGACCCGTTCGCCGACGACCGGGCATCGAAGAACGTCGGCGCGAGGGCTCCGCCCGAAGAGCCGAGCAGGACGGCGGCTCCGACGAGCGACGCGAGGGCCACCGAGATCCCGATCGCGATCGCCAGGACGCGTCGACGGCCGAGCCCCGCGGGTCGACCGCGGGGGGTGGCATCGCCGACGGTGGGAGGGGAGGCGCCCACGACCGTACGAGTCGGAGGCGCTACTTCACGCTTGGGCGGGCCGCGGCGCCGTCGATCCCGGTCGTGCTCCCGACGCGACGGTCGCCAGCCAGCGTCCGAGCCCGGCCGGTGTCGCGCCCGCCGCGATCCGCTCCTCGAGCGCGGTCCCCACGACGACCCCGTCGACCCCGGCCGTCATCGCCCGGCGCGCGGTCGCCGCGTCTCGGACGCCAAAGCCGAGGAGGATCGGCCGGGTCGGAGCGGCAGAACGGGCCGCCCGCACCAGCGGGCGGAGCCCCTCGACCTCGGTCGTGCCCCGACGGCCCGTCGTGCCGTACCGGGAGACGAGGTAGAGGAATCCCCGGGACGCCCGCGCGATCCGGCGGACCCGCTCTACGTCCGCGGCCGGGGCGGCCAGGAGGACGAGCGAGAGCCCGGCGCGCTGGGCCGCCCGGTGCCATGGCGGTGCCTCCTCGAGGGAGAGGTCAGGGACGATCAGCCCCGAGGCGCCGGCCGAGGCCAACTCGCGGAGGCCGGCGTCCAGTCCGTGGCGGAGGACGGGGTTCGCGTAGGTCATCACGGCGGCCGGAAGGATCGGGGTCGTCGTGCGGAGGGCGCGTAGGAGGTCGGACCAGTCCGTCCCGTGCACTAGCGCCTGCGTCGCCGCCGCCGCTAGGACCGGACCGTCCGCGATCGGATCGGAGAACGGGAAGCCGAGCTCGACGGCCGGGGCGCCGCCCGACGCGAGGGCCCGGACGGTCGCGCCGAGCCGCCCGGCGCGCGAACGGTCGACGAGGACGTACGGGACGACGATCGGCCGGCCGGCCTGACGCGCCTGCCTAAGCGCGCCGTCGATCCGCACCGAGCACCACCTCGAGGTCCTTGTCGCCCCGGCCCGAGAGCGTGACGACGATCCGCTGTCGGGACGACAGCCGCCGCGCCTCGCGCACCGCGGCGTAGAGCGCGTGCGACGGTTCGAGCGCCGGCAGGATCCCCTCGTCCCGCGCCAGCCAATGGAAGGCGGCCAGCGCATCGGCGTCCCGGACCGCGCGGTACTCGACCCGGCCGGAGTCGTGCAGCCAGGCGTGCTCCGGGCCGACGCCGGCATAGTCGAGCCCCGCGGAGACGCTCTCGGTGTCGGCGACCTGGCCGTCGCGGTCCTGCAGGACGTACGTC
>DATJZK010000131.1:0-2526 GCA_035499145.1 Thermoplasmata archaeon | reverse complement strand
CCGCGACCGCGCCACGGGCGTCGGGCGGAGAGCCCGGCACCGTCGAGCCCTTTCCACGCTGAGTCGACCGTACGGGCGATCGTCGTTTCGACCTCAGGGTCGGGACGGGAGGTTCGAAAGACCCGGACGGATCCGCTCCATCCGGCCCAGAGCGGTACGACGCGGGTCGGGACGGACGAGGGTCCGGAAAGGCCCGCGATCGCGACGTTGCGCGGGGCCGGCGGAGCGGGCCCGGAATCGATCCACCCGAGAACACGATCCATCCCGTGCGAGACGAGGCGGGATCGGAGCGAGAAGCGGACCCCCCACCCCGCGGGGACCGCGCTCAGGCCGACCAACGTCGGGGCCGCGACCGAAGCCGGCTCGCCGGGGGGCGCGGGGAGCTCTCCGGGAAGCGACCGCCGAGCGAGGTGCAGCACGGAAACCCCGTCCCGTGACGTCCGCGCTGGCCCGCGACTCCACTGTCCCGGTTCGTAGGCCGCGGACAGACCCCGGGTCACCCAACGGATCGTCGGGGGACCGAAGGCGACGAGCTCGACCGACGGCCGGGGCCCCGAGCACATCTCGAGGTCGAACCGGACCCCGAGGCCGTGGCCCCCGCGGATCGCAGCCAGGAGGGCCTGCCGGTCGCGAACCGACTCCTCCCGGGACGGGACGGCCCCGGGCCGGGGCGAGAATCTCCATCGGGCGGGGACGTCGTCCCCGTCGCCCGCCGACCGGCTCCCGAGAAGCCGCACGCGCGGCGCAACGATCGGCCGGGGGATGCCGGCACTCCGACCGCCGAACGGTGAACGGCGACCAGTCAGGCTCAAGTAGGCCGAACCCCGGAAGGGCCGCGGACCACGATGCCGTCGATCGAAGAGCAGATCACCGCCGTCGAGGACGAGATCCGCTCGACCGCCTACAACAAGGCGACCCAGCTGCACATCGGGCGCCTCAAGGCGAAGCTCGCCGTTCTCCGCCTCGAGCGCGAGACCCGCGCGAAGGGGAAAGGCGGGGGGACCGGCTACTCGGTCCGGAAGAGCGGCCACGCGACGGTCGGCCTGGTCGGCTATCCGTCGGTGGGGAAGTCGACGCTCCTGAACCGGCTGACCGCCGCGGACAGCGAGATCGGCGCCTACGACTTCACGACCGTCTCGATCATCCCGGGGATGCTCCGCTGGGGCGGGGCGTCGATCCAGATCCTCGATATGCCCGGCCTCGTCCCCGGGGCGGCGACCGGCCGGGGGCGCGGGCGGGAGGTCCTCTCCGTCGTCCGCTCGGTCGACCTGATCCTGTTCCTGATCGACCCCGAGCATCCGAATCTCCGCGCACTCGTCCAGGAGCTCGAGGCGGCCGGCGTCCGGATCAACTCCCGGCCTCCGCGCGTCGTCATCCACCGCGTCGACCGAGGGGGTCTGACGATCTCGAGCACCGTACGGCTCACGCACCTCGCGGGGGGTCTCGCGACGCCGATCGCCCGGGAGTTCGGGCTGCACAACGGTTCGATCGTCTTCCGGGAGGATGCGACCGCCGACGAGCTGATCGACGTCCTCGCCGGCAACCGCGTCTACCTGCCGGCGATCCTGGCCGTCAACAAGTGCGAGTACCTGAGCGCCGAGGACCGGAGCCGGCTCGCCGTCACCACCCAGCCGTTCGTCCCGTCGTTCATCAGCGCGAAGGACGGCCAGGGACTCCCGGAGCTCGTCGACCGGATCGGTCGTTCGCTGCGCTTCATCCGGATCTACGTGAAGCCCCCGGGCCGACCCCCCGACCGGGACGAGCCCGTGATCCTCCGGCGGGGCGATTCCGTCTCGGAGCTCCTGCGCCGGCTGCCCGGCGAGCTCGACCGGACGTTCAAGGCCGCGCAGGTCTGGGGTCCGAGCGCCCGGTTCCCGGGTCAGACGGTCGGGCGGGAGCACGTTCTCGACGACGAGGATGTCGTCACGGTCGTCGTCGCGCGCGGGGCGTCCCGGGCGACCGAATAACGCCCCTCGGTCGAGCGTTCGGCTCGCCCCGCCACCGGCCGCCGACGAGGAAGTGGCCGCGGTGGAACGGATCGAGCTTCACCGCCGGATCAAGGTCGACCTCCCCCGCGAGGCGCTCCTCGGCGGAGTCCCGATGGCGCCCGGCCGACCGATCGCGCCCCATGCTGGCGGTCTTGAGTGCGACGAGAAGCGCTGCGCCGGGGCCGGAGAGGAGGAGGCGCGCGTTCGCGAGCACGATCTCGACCTGGTCCGGCTGCGCCACGTCGGCGTACAGGCCGTCGACGGGGGGGACGAGGTCCGCGTACGACGCCGGTGCCCGGGCATCTGCGAGGATCGGGAGCAGCGGCGGCCAGCGCGCGCTGGTCGCGAGCAGGCGGGCGAACGGGCGCACGCTCCGCTCGACGGCGTAGACCGCGCCGTCTCCCCCGACGAGGTCGGCGACGTGGGACGCCGTCGTGCCGGTCGCGGCGCCGAGGTACAGCCAGCGCTCCCCCGGCCGGGGGATCGGTCCGTCCCAACCTCCCGCGATCCCGGCGGAGAGCTTGGAACGCGCGGGCTC
>DATJZK010000130.1:0-3427 GCA_035499145.1 Thermoplasmata archaeon | reverse complement strand
AGGGTGCGCTGCGCGACGCCGCCGTCCCCGGCGGCGGGGAGGATCCCGGTCGCTTCGTCCGACGTCCCGGGGAGATCGCCGGCGAGCCCCGGGGAGGCCGCCGCCCGCACGTCCGCCGGGGCGGGACGCGCGATCAGCGCGGCCCGCACCGCCCGACGGACCGCGTCGGCGAGCGCCGGCTCGGCCGCGAACCGTACCTCGCGCTTGGTCGGATGGACGTTCACGTCGACGACCGACGGGTCGAGCTCGAGATGGAGCACGCCGACCGGGAACCGGGCCCGCGGGAGGGCGTCCCCGAACGCCGCGCGGATCGCCTGGCTCAGGCCCCGCGACACGATCGCCCGGCCGTTCACGGAGAGGAACAACAGCCCCGACGTCGGGGCGGCGACCGCGGGGAGCCCGATCGCCCCGAACAGCCGGCCGCCGGGCAGTTCGGCCCGTACCGGGAAGTTCGCCCGTAGGAACTCGGCGCCGAGCACCCGCGCGGCGGCGTCCGCGAGGCGCGTCGTCGGCGCGCAGAGCAGGATCTCCCGGCCGCCCGACTCGACCCGGAAGGCGACGTTCGGGCGGGCGACGTATTGCCGCTCCACCGTGCGGACGACCTCGACCTGCTCGCTCGCCCCGCCTTTCAGGAACTTCCGTCGGGCCGGGGTGTTGAAGAACAGGTCCTCCACCGTGACCGTCGTCCCGGTCGCCCGCGCGTCGGAGAAGCGCCCGACGACCCGGCCGCCGACGACCGAGATCCCTTCGGCGCTCTCCCGCTCGGGGGGACGGGAGACGAGGCGAAGGCGGGCGACCGCTCCGATCGCGGCGAGCGCCTCTCCGCGGAAGCCGAGCGCGTCGATCGACTCGAGGGGATCGTCGGGGCGGAGCTTGCTCGTGGCGTGGCGTTCGACCGCGAGCTCGAGCTCCTCCGGTGGGATCCCGACCCCGTCGTCGGCGACCTCGATCCGGTCGAGACCTCCGCCGTCGAGCCGCACCGCGACCGCCGTCGCGCCGGCGTCGATCGAGTTCTCGACGAGCTCCTTCACGACCGACGCCGGACGCTCGACGACCTCGCCGGCGGCGATCCGTTCGATCGTCGCGGGCAGGAGCCGGCGGATCGGCCTCCGCGCGACGGTCGGTTCGCGGATCACGATCGGTCTCCCGTACCGCTCGGCACGCGCCGCTGGAGCTCCTTCACCCGGTCCCGCAGCTCGGCCGCCGAGAGCCCGTCCGCATCGATCGCCCGAAGCCCCTCCTCGAGGGCGCGGTCGGTCGGGGAGCCGTCCGGGACGAGCACGGCCTGGGTGTACCGGGCGCTCGGACCCCGCGGACGGCCTTTCGGCGCAGGGAGCGCGACGCCGTCCGATTCGAGCTGCCGCAGGAGCCGGTCGGCCTCGGCGAGCAGCCCTTCGGGAAGGCCGGCGAGCCGCGCCACGTGGATGCCGTAGCTCCGGTCGGTCGCCCCGGGAACGAGGCGGTGCAGAAAGACGACCCCGTCCGGCCCTTCGCGGACGGCGAAGTGGGCATTCCGCGCCGCCCGCAGCCCCTGGACGAGCTCGGTCAGCTGGTGGTAGTGGGTGGCGAGCATGCTCCGGGCCCGGGTCACGTCGTGCAGGTGGCGGAGCGTGGCCCAGGCGATGGCGAGGCCATCGAAGGTGCTCGTCCCCCGGCCGACCTCGTCGAGGAGGACGAGGGAGCGGTCGTCGGCGGCCCGGAGGATCTCCGCGACCTCGCTCATCTCCACCATGAAGCTCGACTTCCCGCGTCCGATCTCGTCCGTGAACCCCATCCGGGTGAACAGCTGGCTCACCACGCCGACCCGGGCGAAGCGGGCGGGGACGTACGACCCCGCCTGGGCGAGCACGACCAGGAGACCGACCGCCCGCATGTACGTCGACTTGCCGGACATGTTCGGTCCGGTGAGGACCCACAGCCGGGCGGCGTCCCCGTCGAGGTCGACGTCGTTCGGCACGAACCGCTCGCCGAGAAGCCGGTCGAGCACCGGGTGCCGGCCGTCCCGGATGACGATCGCGGTGGTGTCGTCCACGACCGGTCGGACGTACCCGCGGCTCTGGGCGAGGTGAGCGAACGTCGCGAGCGCGTCGATCGCCCCGACCGCCCGGGCGACCCGGTGAACGGCGGCGACGTGGCCTTCGACCGCCGCGAGGAACTCCTCCCAGCGGGCGAGCTCGGCGGCGCGGGCGGCGTCGCGCGCGACCCGGACGCGACGGTCGATCTCCTCGAGATCGTCGGTGACGAACCGCTCGGCCTGGGCGACGGTCTGGCGCCGTCGGAAGTGGGGCGGGACCCGGGCGAGGTTCGCCCGGCTGACCTCGAAGTAGTAGCCGAACACCTGGTTGTAGCCGACCTTCACGCCCTTCCCGCCCGCCGCCGCGAGCTCCCGCCGTTCGAGCACCGCCAGGTCGTCGAGCGCCCGCCGCTCCTCGTCCCGCCACCGGTCCGCCTCGGGAGCGTACCCCCGACGGAACAGCTCCCCCGCGTCGTCCGTCGGGGGCGGTGCGTCGGTCAGGGCGGTCCGGAGGAGTTCCTCGAGCTCGGGAGGCGGGGGGAGGGCTTCCGCGAGCCCGGTCAACGCCCCGGCGCCGGCCACCGGCCCCAGCTCGTCTCGCAGGCGACGGGCCGACGCGAGCCCGCTGCGCAGCGTCCCGAGCTCGACCGGTCGCACTCGTCGGCCGGCGACGCGCGCGGCGATGCGGCTCAGGTCGCCGATCTCGCCCAGCCGCGCACGGATCGGGACGAGCCCCGCGCCGAGGGCGATCAGGGCGGCCGTCGCGTCCTGCCGGCCCCGAATGGCGTCGAGGTCGCGCAACGGATTGGAGAGCCAGAACGCGAGCGTCCGTCGCCCGGGAGCGGTCCGGGTCTCGTCCCAGGCGGCGAGCAGGGTCACGCCCGCGGGGTCGTCCGGGTTCATCGGCCGCGTCACCTCGAGGTGACGGAGGGTCCGGGCGTCGAGGATCATCCGGCGGCCCCCGCTGCCCCGGTCGGCGACCGTCAGGTGCGGGAGCAGGCGGGGTTGGGTCGCGCGAAGGTAGGCGATCAACCGCGCGGCCGCCTCGGAACCGTCGGTTCCGATCGAGTCGGGCCGGCGGAGCGCCGAGGGGACCTCGGTGTCCGAGACGGGGAGGGGCGACGCCTCCAGGCGAGCGGACGGGAACTCGCGCCGGAACGCGTCGATCGGCGGGGACGCCCCGCCGGACGATGCGAGGACGACCTCGCGGGGCTGGAACGGGGCGAGCGACGACAGCACCCCGTCGAGGCCGGGTCCGTCCGCCCCGCCCTGGTACCATTCGCCCGTCGTGATGTCGACCGCGGCATACTCGGCGACGGTCGCGCCGTGGAGGACGACCGACGCGAGGAAGTTATGATCCGGCCCGCCGAGGATGCGGTCCTCGACGACGGTGCCGGGGGTGACGACCCGGGT
>DATJZK010000129.1:0-4346 GCA_035499145.1 Thermoplasmata archaeon | reverse complement strand
CGGTGGGGGTGTTCCCGACCCACTCCGACGCCCCGCGGGTGTTGATCGCGAACGCGCTCCTCGTCCCTCGATGGGCGACCGATGAGGTGTTCTGGGACCTGGAGCGGCGCGGTCTGACGATGTACGGCCAGATGACGGCGGGCAGCTGGGTCTACATTGGGACCCAGGGGATCCTTCAGGGGACGTACGAGACGCTCGCGTCGCTCGCGCGCGTGGAGTTCGGCGAACCGGACCTGCGCGGGCGATGGATGCTGAGCTCGGGCCTCGGGGAGATGGGCGGCGCCCAGCCGCTCGCCGTGACGATGCTCGGCGGGGTCGCGCTGATCGTCGACGTCGACCCCCACGCGATCGCGCGTCGCCTGGAGCACCGGTACTTGGACTCCCAAGCGACCGACTTGGACGACGCGCTTCGTCAGGTCGAGGACGCGCGGCGGGCGGGGGTCGCGCGGTCGGTCGGGCTTTGCGCGAACGCGGCGGACGTCTTCCCCGAGATCGTCGCCCGCGGGAAACACCCGGACGTCGTCAGCGACCAGACGGCGGCCCACGACCTCACCGTCGGCTACATCCCGCAGGGCGTGACCGTCGAGCAGGCCGCGGAGCTCCGCGCCCGCGACCTCCCCGGCTACCTCGCTCGCGTCCGGGCCTCCCTCGCCATCGAGGCTCGGGCCGTCCTCTCCCTGCAGCGCGCCGGAGCGAAGGCGTTCGACTACGGCAACAATTTCCGCACCCAGGCGCGGGAGGCCGGGGTGCGCGACGCCTTCGAGATCCCCGGCTACGTCCCGAAGTACATCCGCCCGCTGTTCGCGGTCGGGAGCGGGCCGTTCCGGTGGCTGGCGCTCAGCGGGTCGCCGGACGATATCCACCGGATCGACCGGATGATCCTCTCCGAGTTCTCCCGCGATGAGCACCTCTGCCGCTGGATACGACTGGCCGCGGAGCGCGTCCGCTTCCAGGGGTTGCCGGCCCGGATCTGCTACATGGGTTACGGCGACCGCGAGCGGTTCGGCCACCTGGTGAACACTCTCGTCCACGACGGCGAGCTCACCGCCCCGATCGCGATCGGGCGCGACCACCACGACACGGGGAGCGTGGCGAGTCCGTACCGTGAGACGGAAGCGATGCGGGACGGCTCGGACGCGATCGCCGACTGGCCGATCCTCAATGCGCTCCTGAACGTGGCGAGCGGGGCCACCTGGGTCTCGGTCCACCACGGCGGGGGGGTAGGGATCGGCAATTCGATCCACGCGGGACTGGTCGTTGTGGCGGACGGCACGCCGAGCGCCGACCGAAGGATCCGTCGGGCGCTACACAACGATCCGGGCCTGGGGGTCGCGCGGCATGCCGACGCCGGCTACCCGGAGTCGCTCAAGATCCAATCGACGGCCCGCTTCCGAGTGCCGTGAACGTCGGGGCTAGACGACGAGACCGACCGTCGGAACACGGCTGACCTCGACCGCTCCGGGGCATAGTCCTGTCACGCCGGGGCCGACGGATCCGCCGAGGAGCGAGTCGACCGGGCGCACTCCGACGCGCGGCGATGGTCCCGCCAGGGCCGGGATCGGCGGTTGCGACGCCCTAGCATACCGTCCAACGGACGACCCGGCGCCCGGGCCACGGGCTTATCCCTCGTGTCCCGGCTAATTCCCACCTGACGGGGACCGCCCCGTCGGCAGGAACGAATGAACGGAACCCAGAAGGCAAAGCATCGGCTCGTTGCGGCCGGCACCGCCCTGATGGTGGTTGTCGGACTGCTCGCCGCGTTCGGAGGGACGGCGTCGGCGGCCCCCGTCGCCCCGGCCGGAGCCCCGACCGCGGAGTGGGCCTACGGCGGAATGAACAACTCGAGCGGGTCGTGGACGGTCGGGAACCTGACCGTCACGTGGAGCACGTCCATCGGCGTGGCCGTGATCTTCAACGCGACCCCGACGGCGACGAACGTCACGGAGCTCCAGGCGCACCGCACGATCGGCGTCAACATCCAGGTCGGTCTCGCCGTCCCGAACGCGAGCCTCACGTTCGCGTACAAGGCGACGGAGGTCGACGCAGGCTACGCGAACGTCACGAACGCTTCCCAGGTCGACTCGATGGGCACGATGGTCCCGGCGCTCGGGATCCTCGACTCGTCGTTCCACGGAACGGCGAACCTCGCCGAGTCGGTCGTGCTGAAGGCCACGCACTCCGCGAGCGCCTTCCTGAACGTTTCGGCGGTCGCCGACGCGGCCGTCCAGTTCAGCCCGGCGCTCGGGGTCGTCCCGCTCAACCTTACCGCGAACCCGTCGTGGAACTCGACCGCCACCGCGACCCCGTCCGCCGACTGGAACGTGAGCTACGACTACGCGGTCCACGGCTGGAACGGCACCAGCGCCACCGGCTCCCACTCGGTCGCGGGCAGCTGGACGGCGTCGGGCCCGGTGTACCTGTACGGTGAGGTCCTCACCCACGCCCTCCCGCCGTTCCACGACCACGCGACCCGCAGCGCGATCGTGCTCTCGGTGCACGGTCCGATGAGCCTGTACGACGGGTTCATCGTGATCCCGCGCGGCTTCGACGTCTTCGGCGGGGCGCACCAGGCGTACGACAGCTACGCGGTGTCGAACTACACGGTCTCGAGCGACACGCTCTACCTGAGCCACGGCCACCTGCGCGCGACGTCGTTCACGGCCTCCAAGGTCCGGATCGGCGGCGCGGCGCCGACCCTGGCGCTCGCGGGCGGGACCCACCCCACGGCGACCCCGACCGGCACGAACGGCGGCAACGTCACCGCTCAGCCGGAAGGGCTCTCGGCGGCGCAGGCCCAGTCGAAGTGCATGACGAAGGGTTGCCCGCTCACTGGCCCGTGGTTCTCCGGACTCGTGGCGGCGGCCGTCATCGGCGGCCTGATCGCGGCGGTCGCGGGGACGGTCGGTGTGGTCGAGTGGCGCTCGTACTCCCGGCGGAAGAACCGGACCAATCAACTCGTCGGCGGTTACGGAGAAGGCATGGCGCTCGGCGTTCCCCCCGCCGTGATCCAGCCGACCGCGCCCCCGACGTCGGGGCCGACGGGCGGCCCGGCGCAGATCGACGGACCGACCCGACCGCTCTGAAGGGGCTCGACCGCCCCGGTGGGCCCCGCCCGGGGCCCACCCCAACCCTTTCCATCCTTCCTTTTCAGTTCCCGGCTCGGGCGGCTCGTCCCGGTCGGTCCCCTACCGCCGGGCCCGTCGGAGCGCCTCGACGGCCGCGGCCAGGACGGTGCGGTCCTCCTCGAACGGGACGCGGCGCCGAGCGTCGTCGGGGCCGACCCACTCCGCCCGATCGAACAGCGGTTCGAGGCGGAGATCGGCTCCGGCGCTCCGGCCCAGAAAGTAGACGGAGACCTTGAGCACGTTCCGCGCCTCGCGCGGACGGTAGAACCGATAGGAGACCTCCGCGATCTCGTCCCCGAGGCGGACGTCCGCGAGCCCCGTCTCCTCCCGAACCTCGCGCAGGGCCGCGTCGACCAGCGACTCGCCCGGCTCCACGTGCCCTTTCGGGAAACACCAACGGTCCTCGCCCGCGTGATGGAGGAGCAGGATCGACGAGCTCGCACCGGCGCTCCGGGCGACCACCGCCCCCGCGGCCAGCTCGGGGACGATCGGCTCCCCCGGGCGGAACGGCGCGTTCTGGCTGGACACCGCACGGGAGAGGGACCATCGGTACAAGGCGTTGGCGAGCCCGCCGGACGAAGGCTTATGGATTCCGACCTCTCCGCCGGGCGCGGATGCTCGAGCCGGGGGAGGAGTACCACGACCTCGCGACCCTGGTCCGGGCGAAAGCGCGGAAGAACGGCGACCGCCCGGCGCTCCGGTTCGCGGGGCGCACGTTCTCCTACCGGGAGCTCGACGAAGCGACCGACCGGGTGGCGGGCGGGCTCGCGGCCGCCGGGATCGGCCCGGGCGACCGCGTCGCCGCGCTGCTGCTGAACACGCCCGAGTTCCCGCTCCTCTGGTTCGGCGCCGCCAAGCGACGGGCGATCCTCGTGCCGTTGAACACGGCCCTGAAGGGGGAGATCCTGCGGTACGAGCTGGCCGACAGCGCGCCGAGCGGGCTCGTCGTCGACCGCCGGTTGTGGGGGGCGTACGAGCCGCTCCGCACCGCCGTGCCGATCCCCCGCTGTTGGCTGGCCGGCCCCGCGGATTCGACGACGCCGGAACCGGGGGGGACGGTCCCATTCCTCGACCTCGAGCGGGCCCCCGCGCGCCCGTCGGAGGCGGCCCCGGGCGCGGCCGACCCGGTGTCGATCATGTACACGAGCGGGACGACGGGGCCGCCGAAAGGCGCGATCATCCCGCACCAGAAGCAGATCACGACCCCGGTCGAGATCGGCC
>DATJZK010000128.1:0-5511 GCA_035499145.1 Thermoplasmata archaeon | reverse complement strand
GACTCGGCGGCGAGGGCGGCGAGCGATGCGATGACGATGATCTTGCCGGAGGTGCCGGCGGCGGTCAGGCCGAGCAGGATCCCGAGGACGTTGACGAGGCCGTCCTGGCTTCCCAGGATGAAGTCCGACAGGAGGGTCGCGTGGGGGTGACCCTCGTGGACGATGACGGCCTTCGACAGCATCGGGACGTGCCACCGGGACGCGAGTTATGACCGTGGCGGCCCGCGGACCGGCCGGCGCACCCCCTCGTTAAGGCCGCGGTCGATTCGGTCGGGGCGCGTGGAGCGACCGATGTCGGTGCCGAAGCCTCCTCCATTCCCTCGACCGGGGACCGCCGCCGCGCACGAGGGCGCCCTGCTGCTGCTCACCACCCTCGGGACGATCATGGTCGCGGTCGACAGCACGATCGTCGTCCTCGCCCTGCCGACGATGCGGCGGGACCTCGCCGCGCCGTTCGAGACCGTCATCTGGACGATCCTCGTCTACCTGCTGATCGCCGCCTCGCTGACGACCCAGGCCGGCCGCCTGGGCGACCTGTTCGGCCGCTCGCGGGTCTACAACATCGGCTTCGCGGTGTTCACGGTCGGCTCCGCGCTCGCCGGGTTCGCGCCGACCGGCACGTTCCTGATCGGCGCCCGGGTCGTCCAGGCACTCGGCGGCGCCGTGATGTTCGCCAACGCGGGGGCGCTGATCGCCCTCGTCTTCCCGCCCGAGCGCCGCGGCCGGGCGTACGGCTTCATGACGTTCGGTTGGAGCGTCGGCGCGATCCTCGGCATCCTGCTCGGCGGCGTGATCACGACCCTGCTCGGCTGGCGGTACATCTTCTTCATCAACCTCCCGATCGGCGTCGTCGCGACCGCGCTCGGCCTCCGCCTCCTCCCGATCACCCCACCCCGCCCGGCGCGGTTCGACCTCCCCGGGTTCGCCCTCTTCTCGGTCGCTCTCGCGCTGATCTGCTACGGGGGCGTGGAGGTCGCCGCGCACGGCCTCGCGGCGTTCTACCTGGGCTGCGTCCTCGCCAGCGCCGCGCTCCTGGGCGCCTTCGCGCTCGTCGAGCTGCGCACCCGCGAGCCGATGCTCGACCTCCGCCAGCTGCGCCAACGGCTCCTCGGGTTCTCGCTGGCCGCAGGCCTCCTCCAGAGCCTCGGCTACCTCTCGGTCGTCTTCCTGCTCACCCTCTACCTCCAGGGGCTCCGAGGTCTGACGCCGCTGGACGCCTCGCTCCTGCTCGTCCCCGGCTACCTCGTCGGCGCGTTCGCCGGCCCGTGGATGGGCCGCCACGTCGACCGCCTGGGACCGCGCGGCATCGCCACCACCGGGATCGGCTGCATGGTCGTGGCCGTCGTCGCCTACGCCCAGCTCGGCCTCACCAGCTGGCTGGGCTGGGTCCCCGCGATCTCCCTCGTCAGCGGCGTCGGCGTCGGGATGTTCTTCCCCGCGAACACGACCGCGATCATGAGCCGGGCCCGGCCCGAGACGTTCGGCTCGATCAGCGGCCTGCGCGGAACGCTGACGAACCTGGGGACGCTGATGAGCTTCGTCCTGACGCTGTCGATCGCGTCGGCGAGCGTGAGCCGGTCGGTCGCCACCGCGATCTTCCTCGGCCTCGCGCCGCTCCAGGGCGCCCTCGACGTCCCGTTCCTTGGCGGGATCCACGCCGCGTTCTACGGCTGCGCGCTCGTGCTCGCGGCGGCGGCCGCCCTCTCGTGGTCGCGCGGAGAGACCCCCGCGCATCCGACCGCCGCGACCGCTCCGGCGCCGTCGGGCCGGACGTGATCCGGGGCTACCCGCAGCAACGCCCTTCGGCGAGCGTGCTCGCGGCGTGGGGGAAGCCGTCGCACGACGGAGTGCCCGACGTCGAGATCGTCACCTGGAACTGCCCGACCGCGCTCTCGCAGGCGTTCCCCGCGCTCGCCGAGAGGCCGAACTGCGCGTGGTAGGCGAAGGTGTGGCCGGCGCGCAGCTCGACGTCGGGCGACGCCGAGAGGAGATTGTCGGAGTAGCTGAACGCGGTGCAGCCGCTCGGCAGATGGGCCGTGATGTGCGGGACGAGCTTCACCGACTGTTCGCCGACGTTCTCGAGCGTGGCGTTCAGGAAGCAGAGCGTGCCCGGGAACATCGGACCGCCGGATGCGGTGAGGGTCGAGGAGGTCGGGGCGACCGTGCAGTGGACCCCGGTCCCGGCGGCGTGGATCGCCGTCGGGCTCACCCACTCGATGCCGGTGTCGCTCTCGCAATGGTGGCCCCGGTCCCCGTCGCACCCGCCGTGGTCCCCCCACGCGAACCCGACGCCGCCGACCGCGAGCAACGCCCCCGCGAAGGCGGCGACGACCACGAGCAGCTTCACGGGAGCGCCCCCTGCGGCCGCCCGGTCAGACCCCAGCGCTTCCGGTGTAGGTGATCGTGAAGCTCGCCCACTCCACGCCGGCGCAGCGCGCCGGGAAGTTCCCCGAGTGGAGCGTCCAGAACGAGTCGAACGAGACGCCGGGGTTGAGCGTGTCGAACGCCGGGTCGTTCGCCGCCGGCACGCCCGAATAGGCGCCGACGCTGCAGGTCGCCGGCCCGTGGAAGCTCGTCGAGAACCCCCAGGCGACGTTGGTCGCGGGGACGCTCCCGATGTTCTTCACGACGACGGAGATGTTGAACGTCATGTCGGGGGGCGTGTTGTTGAGCCACGCCGTGACGAGGGCGCTCGGCAGCGCGGTCGTCTGAAGCGTCACGTACGACGGCGCTCCGACGAGCGTGACGCTCGTGACGACGAGGCCGAACGAAGCCGCCGTCGCCTGCGCGTTGACCGTCGCCGTGCCCGTGAACGCCGCGAAGCCGACCCCGGTCGAGACGAGGATCACCGCCGCGGCGATCGCCGGGGCGATCCAGCGCCCCCGCACGCGGGGCATCATGCGAGCTCCTCCGGGTCGAACCTGGCCGGCATCAGACTCCCGCGCTCCCCGTGAAGTAGATCGAGAAGCCCCCGCTCGGGGGGGCGGAGGTCGAGCCGGCCGGGATCCCCACCCAGACGGTGTCGAGGTAGGTGCCGCCGACCGCGAGCGTCGCGAGGCTCGCGACGCCCAGGACCGGCGTCGCGGACGTGAGTCCGCTCCCGTCGTTGACCCCGTAGCAGTTGAGGGTGGGGCCGGGCGCGCAGATCCCGCTCGTCTCGTTCAGCTGGTCGCTCAGCACGACCGGCACCGTACCGACGTTCGTCACGGTGAAGGAGAACGAGCATATCCCGCCGGGCACGAGGTTGGAGAGCCCGACCGTGAGGACGGTGAGGGCGTGGTTCTCGGCGAACGAGAAGCCGCCCGGCGCCGGACCCCCGCCCACGTAGCTGCACGTCCCGGCGGCCGGGGAGGAGACCGTGATCTCCGCCGTGCCGGCCGTCGCCGTGCCGTTGACGGTCGCCGTGGCGGTGAAGGCGGAGTAGCCGACGCCGACCAGCGCCGCGACGGCGAGCACCCCCAGCATGCCCGCGATCCACTTCTTCGTCATTTCCCGGTAGAGGCTTGCGCCTCCGGCGATGCATAGGGAGAGGAGGTTAAGGCACGTGGGAACGGTCCGGAGAGTTCGTACGTACCATCTCCCCCAATCGTCTCTACGAACCGGGGGGCCTTCCGCCGGGCCGGCTTTACGGCTTGGGCGGTGCGCCTTTCGACCCGGGACCCGAGCTCGGCCGTCCGGCGGCGCCCGCCGGCGCGGCCCCGCCGGACCCGACCGAGGTTCCCGCTTTCGCGGGCGAGTCCCACGGGCCGAGACGGGCGTACAGCTGGCCCAGGATCACCCACGCCGCGTCCAGCCGGCCGCGTTGGGCGAGGCCGATCGACCGGAGGAGCAGCTCCTCGGAGTCCTGCCGGAACGAGCTCGACGGCCGGAACCAGCGCAACCGGTCGCTGATCCGGTCGCTCCACTCGACGAACGACTCCAGGTTCGACGTGTCGATCCCCGGGATCCGGGGGTAGCGGGCGTTCCAGTCGCGGACGGCGGCCGTGAAGCTCCGCGGCGACGCGGGCCCTGACGCGCGGGGCGCGAGCGCTTCGGGCGGGGCCGAGCTCCCCGGCCCTCCGGCGGGGTCGTGGTGGAACGTGAAGGCGGTCGTCCCCGAGAGGACGTAGAACGACGTCGCCGCGGGGGAGTCCGGTCCCGAGACGCCCGTTCGCGTCACGCGGACGATCGGCGCTCCGAGGGTGTCGGCGGCCTTCACGATGTCCTCCCAGGTCCGCACCGGGACGAGGCTCTGGGCGGTCGGCGGGCTGCGGGCGTCGACGATCGCCTCCTCGTACGGACGCGTGACGGCCGAGAAATCGGGCGCCGAGCGCTCGCCGCGCGTCGCCCAGGCCAGGTACCCCATCGCGGACGCGCCGCCGACGGCCGCGAACAGGAGCAGGAACGCGACGACGGAGACGTTCGACTTCCCGGTCGTCGGCGGGTCGCCCGGCGGCACGAACGCGCCGGACGAGGTCGAGGAGAGGTGCTGGGGGATGATCTGGCTCGCGTTGAAGCTGAGCGTGAGCGACGGGTCGAAGGCGACCCCGGTCGCCTCCTCGTTCATCCCGATCGAGCTGCGGATCGACGGGGCGACGATCACCTGGTAGGAGCTCGGGGCATAGCCGGTCTGCTTCTCGATCGCCGCCGCGAGGGTCGTCACGTTCGAGACGTTGAGGTCGTACGTGATCCCGAGCGTGGCGAACGTGCCGTCCGCGACGCTCGTCCGCGCCGACTCCGAGCCGAGCGTCTTCGTCCAGGCGGGGGTCTGCATGAAGATCGCGACGGATGCGATGCTCGTGGCGTTCACGCCCTTGTTCGCGGTGAGCTTGTACACGAACGACACGTTCACCCACTCGGTGATCGAGCTGAACAGCGTCCCGTTCCCCGTCGTGAGGTGCGTCGTGTTGTACAACGTGTTGTTCTTTAGCGCCGCGTCGTACGTGAACGTCCCCTTCTGGCTGTAGGTGAACAGGGGCTTGGGGGGCACGGTGGTCGCGTGGTCCGTGCTCATCAGCCAGTACCCCGCGAACAGCGCGAGGACGACGAAGAACACGAGGCCGACGACCACGAGAAACCTCATGACGGGACCCTCCGACGGGGGAAGCGGCCAGAGCCACTCGGCCAGAAGAGGATTCCGAGAAGCGCCGCGACCGCCACGGTGCAGGCGGATAACTCGGGCGACAGGATGAAGAACCCGAGCCACGGGACGATGACGACCACCTTCCCGATCACCGAGCTATACGGCACCGGGCACGGGTCCGCGGCCGAGTTCGCGTCGCCCTTCGTCGTGTAGACCGGACCGGTCGAGCCGTTCGCGACCTGGACGACCCGGTGGACGACCGGGGACGGAAGGCACGTCGACGAGTAGGCGACGATCGTCCCGACGTGGATCTGCGACGCGGGGACGTGCTCGACGATCACGAGCGTCCCCCGGTGGAGCGTCGGCACCATGCTGCCGGTCTCGATCGCGAGGAACGGGTGGCTGTTGCCGAGCGCGTACGGGACGCCCCAGAGCATCGAGACGACCAC
>DATJZK010000127.1:0-3303 GCA_035499145.1 Thermoplasmata archaeon | reverse complement strand
ACACGGCAGGGTAGTCGAGGAGGGCCCTACGCATGAGCGATAGTGAAGTCAAACTAACGGTTACGAAGGAAGCGCAGGACCAGGTTCGGGACCTGATGAAGAGCCAGAAGCCCGGCATCGCGGTCCGCGTCTACCTGCAATCCGGCGGCGGAGGCGGCGGCTGCGGTTCGGGCGGCTGCGGCTCCGGCGGCGGCGGTTGCGGGTGCGGAAGCGGCGGCGGGGGCGGCGCGGCGTTCGGCATGGCGTTCGACAAGCCGCGCAACGGCGACCAGGTGATCCCGGTCGACGGCTTCTCGATCGTGGTCGACGACCTCTCGGCGGGGCTCCTGTCGGGGGCGACGATCGACTACGTCCAGGACCTGAACGTCTCCGGCTTCAAGATCACCTCGCCGAACGCCCCCTCGGGCGAACACGGCCACGAGGGCGAGGCGGGCGGCGGGTGCGGTTGCGGATCCGGCGGCTGCGGGGGCGGGTAACCGCCCCCGGTCCAACCCGTTCCTACTTCTCCCCGGCGCTCGGCGGCGCTACGCTTCGACCGGCGGGCAGTACGCCCGGACGAGGTAGTCGGAGATGTCCTGGATGCCGACCCCGTCCGCCCGAACCCTCGAGAGGTTGGCCAGGCACAGCGGGCAGGCGGTGACGATCCGGGAACTCACCCGGGCGAGCTGATCGAGCCGTCGCTTCGCGATCTCCGCGGACCGACCCGGGAACAGCGTCTCGATCGGCCCACCGCAGCAGAACGTCAGCTTCCCGCTCTGCTCCGCTTCCACGACCGACACGCCGCCGTCCGCGAGGAGGCGGCGCGGCGGCTCGACGATCCCTTCGGCCCGCGCGTAGAGGCACGAGTCGTGGAACGTCACCTCCTCCCCGAGCGCGCGGAGCGCCGCGGGACGGCGGTCGGCGAGGACCTCGAGATAGCTCCGGACCGTGAGGTCGTAGCCCGGAACGATCTTCGGGTAGACCGAGCGCAGCATGTTGGTGGTGTGCGGGTCGACGGTGATCACCGACCGGACCCCGTGCGCCCGCAGCCGGGCGACGACCCGGGCCGCGTGCCGGGCGAACCCCCGGTCCAGCCCCTCGTCGTGGGCGAGCGCGCCGGTGTAGAGGTCGTCCTCGTACAGGTAGCCGAACTCGACCCCGGCCGTGCGCAGCAGCCGCACGATGTTGCGCAGTCGGTCGTTGAACGCCACCCGGTCGGCCCGCCGGGTCCGCGCGAGGAGGGGGGTGAGGTTCACGAGCCGGTTCATCGACCGGGCGAACCGGAAGAGGCGAGGGCTCCCGCCGTGCTCGTACTTCGCCAGCTGGTGGGCCATGGCGTTGATCGCCGGCACCATCTGCCACATCTGACCGGTATAGAGGACCGTCGGACCGCCCCGGGGGATCGCCAGGCCCCGCGTCCATTCGAGCAGCTGACGGCGGCCGACCGGCAGGGCGCTGCCGCGCCGCCGCAGGTTGTCGCCGAGCATGCCGAGGGTGCTCTGGATCGGTACCGGCATGAACGCCCCCTCACGCCTCCGCGAGGCCGTGGACCTCTCGATTCGCCCAGGTCCTCAGCGATCGGACGTTCTCCGCGATGTGGATCCCCGCCGGGCAGTTCGCTTCGCACAGCCGGCAGAGCAGGCAGCTGAAGATCGTCTCGAGATGCGCCTCGACGGTCGATCGGTCCCCGAGGAGCGCCGAGCGGAACAGGCGGCGGGGCAGGATCTCCAGCCCGAGCGGGCAGAGGGCCGTGCACGTCCCGCAGTTCATACAGAGGCGCGCATCGAACGCCCCGCCGAGGCGCAGCGATTCGAGGAACGTCGGGTCGACCTTCATCGGCCCTCCTCGGCGAGCACGTAGCGGTAGTAGTCGTCGGCCCGGGGCTTCGGGAGCTCGCGCACGAGCCCGTAGCGCCGCATCGCCATCACCCATCGAACGACCTCGGGGGCCGGCGCCCCCAAGGCCGCGGCGATCTCGGGCAGGGTGCACGGGCCGTGGCGGAGGACCTCCACGATCCGGTCCCGTTCCACCAGCTCGTCGCGCAGCACCTCCGCGAGGTCCCGCACCGTCCCCGGGCCGGTCATGCCGTCGCCTCCCGGGCGAGGGCGTCGATCATCGAGAGGATCTGCTCGTTCGTGTAGCCGTGGACGGCGACCGCCTGCGGGGGGCAGACCGGGACGCAGGCCCCTTCCCCTTTGCAGAGGATCGCGTTGACCCGGGCGACGGCCTTCTCCCCGTGCTCCACCCGCTCGATCGCCCCGTAGGGGCAGGCCCGGGTGCACGCGTCGCACCAGACGCAGCGGTTCGGGTCGACGCACGCGACCAGCGGGTCGAGGTCGACGTACCCTTTCAACAGCAGCGCGCCGGCCTTCGACACCCCGGCGAGAGCGGTCGTCACGCTCTCGGCGATGTTCTTCGGCCCCTGGGCCGCCCCGACGATGAAGACCCCGTCGACCACGGTCTCGACCGGACGGAGCTTCACGTGGACCTCCCGGAAGAAGCCGTCCTGTCCGACGGGCAGCTTGAGGACCTTCACGAGCGGGTCGTTGTCGCGCGGGACCATCCCCGTCACGAGGACGACGAGGTCCGGGCGGATCTCGACCGCTTCGCCGGCCAGGAGACGGTCGGCGACCCGGACCACGAGCCCGTCCCCGTCGCGGGTCACGGTCGGCGGGCTCTCCTCGGACCACCGAACGAACAGCGAGCCGGCGCGGAGCGCCTGCTCGTTCAGGGCCTCGTACTTTCCGTACGTCCGAACGTCCCGGAACAGGTGGAACTGGTGGATCGACGGGTCGATGCCGTGGAGGACGGTCGCGAGGTGGGAGGTGGCGCTGCAGCAGTAGCGCGAGCAGTACGCGTGCGCCCCGGGGCTCCCCGAGGTGTCGCGGGAGCCGACGCAGTAGATGTACGCGATCGAGCGCACGGGACGTCCCCGGTACTCCAGCCGATCCGGACGGACCGCGAGGAGCTCCTTGAGCTCGGGCAGCGTGACGACGCCGTCGAGGCCGAACCCGAACTCCCCGGGGGACGGCGAGTACGGCTCGAAGCCGGTCGCGACCACGATCGCCCCGACCGAGAGGGGGATCGTCGGGCCGGAGTCGGTCCGGATCCGCACCGAGAACTCTCCGACGCGGCCGGACCGTTCGACGAGCTCGGCGCCCCGGTAGACGGCGATGTTCTCTCGGGATTCGACCGCACGGACCAGCGATGCGACGAGCTCTCCGCCGACCTTGTCGTGGGGGAAGACCGTCCCCCAGCGGACGACCTGGCCGCCCAACCGGTCGGTCCGCTCGACGAGGTGGACCGAGATCCCGAGGTCGGAAA
>DATJZK010000126.1:0-3035 GCA_035499145.1 Thermoplasmata archaeon | reverse complement strand
CCGTTCTCCGGGTCGAAGTTCTTCCTCTACTACGTCCCCCGTGGGGACCGAACCGAGGTCGGCGTGGTCGGGGAGTTCGTCTCGCCGACGCTCCCCGAAGGGGAGATCGAAGCGGCGGTGCGGGGCTTCTTCGACGTGGAGTTCGAACAGGACCGGGCAGCGATCCGGGCGCTCCGATCGTCCGGCCGTCCGTGAGCCGTAGCGGCCGGGGCGCCCGCTCGCAGCCGTCAGAGGAGCGCTCCGCCGGGATGTCCGAAGGTCCGACGTCGACCGGGGCGGCGCCCGCGGTCGGGTTCCGCAAGGCGATCCGACTCCGCCACGCGGTCGCCCTCTACGTGAGTTCCGTCCTCGGTTCCGGCATCCTCGTCCTTCCGGGACTGGCCGCCCAGGTCGCCGGCCCGGCGTCGCTCCTGGCGTGGGGTCTCCTCGCCGTCGCGAGCCTGCCGCTGGCGCTGCTGTTCGCCACGCTCTCGGCTCGGCGGCCGGAAGCCGGCGGCGTCTACGCCTTCGCGAAGGAGGCGTTCGGCCGGCCGACGGCCCTGACGACCGGCTGGCTGTTCGCCCTGTGGCAGGTCACCGGCGCGCCGGCCGTCGCCCTGATCGCGGCGTCGTACCTCGGCTACGCGTTCCCCACCGGCCGGGCGGTGACGTACGTCCTCGCCTTCGGGATCCTCCTGGCGGCGTTCCTCGTCAACTACCGCGGCATCCGGCTGAGCAGCCGGGTGCAGCTCGCGGTGATCGGAGCGATCGTCGCGCTCCTGCTCGTCGTCCTCGCGGTCTCGGGGAGCCGCGTCAGCCTCGCGCACTTCCGACCGTTCTTCCCCCACGGCGTGCTTCCGATCGGGACGGCCGCGGCGCTGATCTTCTGGTCGTTCCTGGGCTACGAGAACGTCTCGAACGTCGCGGAGGAGTTCGCGAACCCCCGCCGGGACTTCCGGCGGGCGGTCTGGGGGAGCGTCGGTCTGGTCGGCGTGCTCTACGTCGGGGTCGCCTTCGTCACGGTCGGCACCGGTGCCGCCAGCGCCGGGGGGAGCGTCGCCCCGTTCGCCGCGCTGCTCGGGGCGGTCTTCGGGCGGTACGCGGCCGTCGCGACGGCTCTGCTCGCCGTGTTCATTGTCTTCGGGGTCGTGAACGCCTACACGACCGGCATGTCCCGGGTGACGTACGCGACCGCGCGCGACGGAGGATTCCCGGCGACGATCGGACAGCTCGATCCCCGCACGCAGGTCCCGTCGCGGGCGCTGCTGGCTGTCTTCCTCGCGGAGGGGGTCGTCTTCGCCGTCTACTACGTGACGGGGGTCAGCCTGACCACCGCCCTTCTGGTCGCGAGCGGCGCGGCGATCGTGGTGTATCTCATCGGCGCCGCCGCGGGGCTCCGGCTCTTCCGTCGCGACGGGACGACCGCCCGGAGCGAACAGTGGCTCGCGGCGATCTCGCTCGGCATCGCGATCGTCGTGCTCCCGTTCGTCGGCTGGCCGCTGCTCGTCACCGTGGCGCTGGTGGTGGGAGTGGGACTCTACTTCGCCCGGCGCGAGGGGCGCCGATCGGCGACGGCGGAGATCTAGGCGGCTGCGGGCGCCCGGATCGGGCGCACCGGCGGTCCACGCGCCCGTCGGGCCGAACCGTTCGCCGACCCGCACCGGAATCCGTAGAGACCGAGCCCTGTCCGACGCGACGGTACGGCGCCGCGCCCCTTCGCCCATCGGGCCAGCGCCGCGCAGAGACCGCCGCCCGGACCGTGATCGACGATTGCCACCGCGCCCCGCCCCATCCGCGGATCGAGGGCGCGGAACTCCCGGAACGAGGCCGTGTCCTCGTGCGGGACATCGTACACGAACAGGTCGATCGGTCCGCCGTCCGCTGCCACCTTGGGAGTTCGTCGGCCTTGTCGCCGAGGAGGACCGTCCAGCCGGCCCGCAGACGTCGGGGCACCGCCCAGCCCGTCGAGCGCCCGTCTGGCAACGTCCAGGAGTGCGTGGAGGGGCGGGGTTTCCCCGCGCGGGGCTTTCTCGGCCGGGACGGCAGGTCGATCGAGACGAGCGATCCCCCCCGGTTGCGCTGGAGCGCCGCGAGCAGGTACGCCGAGGAGACTCCCGAGCTGACCCCGACCTCGACGACGCGCTTCGGTCGGAGCAGCCGCGTGAGCGCGTACAGCTCGAGCGGGGCGTCGATTTCGACTTACCCCTTTCGACCGCCTTCCCGGTGGCGCCGCGCGATATGCCGGAACAGCGGCTCCTCCCCCGCGGCCTCCCGGAGGGCCCGTCGGGCGGCGGCGAGACTCGTCCCCGCGAGGGTGGCGACCCACGCCGCGTCGGGGTCGGTTTCCCTACGCATGGCGCGTCGGCCGCGTCTCGACGGGCTTCCCGCCGTTCTCCAGGGCCCGCCAGCCTTTCATCCACTCCTGCGGCCGCTCGATCTGCGGACGGACCGACGCCACCCGTTCGAACGCCACGTCGAGCGAGACGCCCTCGTTCCGGTGGAGGTACCACGCGCCCCCGAGCGAACCCCGCCGGATGCCGTGCCCGCAGAAGACGAGGGCGGGTTCGCCCCGGCGGTGGGCCGCCTTCACCAGGTCCGCGACCTTGTCGAGGTTCGCGACGATCGGGGCATCGCTCTCTCCGTCGTAGATCGGGACGTGGGTCGCCCCGGACATCCCGTCCAGCTCGTCGGGTCGTTCGTCGAGCACGCAGATGCGGGCGCCGGTGAATCCTTCGGCGTCCTTCCAGCCCCCCACGAAGATGCCGGGCGAGATCTCCGACGGGGACGCACGTCGATCGGCCTTTCGGTTCGCTCGGGGTCGCTTCGGGGCGGACATCGAGGGAGCGAGGCCGGCACCGAATAAGTAGCCTCAGACGATTGTAACATGTTTCCATAGACTTATTTTCGCGCGGCCGCTCGGGTCGGTGACGGGCCATGCGGGTGGCGCCTTCGATCACGCTCAGCCCCGAGGAGCGGGCGCGCCTCCAGCGGTGGGTCGACCGCCCTCTGGACCCGGTCCGCGCCGCCCGGGCGCGGATCGTTCTTCGGGCCGCCCG
>DATJZK010000125.1:0-8239 GCA_035499145.1 Thermoplasmata archaeon | reverse complement strand
CTTCCCGGTGCCGGTCCACGAGATCGACCCGTTCCTGAAGGAGGTCGACGTCGCGTACGTCGTCGAGCACAACTACACCGGGCAGTTCGCGCGCCTGCTCCGCGAAACGATGCCGTGGCAGTACGGCAAGATCCGATCGATCCTGAAGTACGACGGCTACTCGTTCCGGGCCCCGCAGATCATCGCCGGGATCCGGGAGGTCGCCTGACGATGGTCGACTCCGCGAAACCGGTCCACCCGATCTGGTGTCCCGGCTGCGGCGATTTCGGGCTGCTCGCCGCCGTGAAGCGGGCTGCCCTCGACCTCAAGATCGGCCCGTCCGACCTCGTCCTGGTCGGAGGGATCGGCTGCTCCGGCTCGATCCACAACTTCCTCGAGGTGAACGGGATCCACGCGCTCCACGGCCGGCTCCTCGCGCAGGCGGTCGGCGTGAAGCTCGCGAACCCCGCCCTCACCGTCGTGGCGGCGGGCGGGGACGGTGACGGCTACGCGATCGGGATGGGGCATTTCATCCACGCGTTCAAGAAGAACGCCTCGATCCTGTACATCGTCATGAACAACGAGACGTACGGGCTCACGAAGGGCCAGCCGAGCCCCACCAGCCAGATCGGCTTCGAGGGGAACGTCGAGGCCCCGTTCGACTCGATCCTGACGGCGCTCTCGATCCCCGCGCACAACTTCCTCGCGCGGACGTTCTCGGGCGACCCGAAGACGCTCACCGCCGTCCTGGCCGAGGCGATCCGGTTCAACCGCGAGGGACGGGGGTTCGCGTTCGTCGAGGACCTGTCGCCGTGCGTGACGTACAACGACACGTACAAGCTGTGGCGGGAGAAGGTCCTCGACGTCTCGACGCTCCCCGGGTACGACCCGACCGACCGCAAGGCGATGTTCCGCCTCTGTCTCGAGACGATGGAGTCGGGCCGGATCCCGATCGGGGTGATGCACCGGCCGAAGGAACGGAGCGTCGAAGGGCTCGAGCGGAAGCTGCTCGGCGAGCGGGCCGGCCCGGCGCACGCCGTCATCGGCCTCGAGAGCCAGCGCCCCGCCTACGAGAAGCTCCTCGCCGGCCTCACATAGGCCCGCGCCCTCGGACCGGCCGACGCCGGGGGTGGGCGCGATCTGGCTCGGGGTCGACGACACGGACCATCCCCGCGGCGGCTGCACCACCTGGATCCTGACCGAGCTGGTGCGCGTCGCGCGATCCGAGGGGCTGGACCTGATCGGGGAGCCTCGGCTCGTCCGGCTCAATCCGAACGTCCCGTGGAAGACCCGGGGGAACGCGGCGCTGGCGGCGCGGTTCGGGCACGGCACCGGGGACGCCCGTACGATCGGATCGGTCGACCGGCGACCGGTCGCCGCGTATCCCCGGGGTGCCGGCCTCGATCGGACGGAGGCGGACGCCCTCTTCGGCGCCGCGTGGGACCGGATCGACCGGCTTTCGGCCCGCGTCCCCGGCACCGACCCGGCGCTCGTCGGGGCCGACCGACCGCTGCCGCCGTCGCTCTACTGGAACGCGGTCCGGGCCGTGGTCGACGTCGATCGGACCGTTGCCGAGCTCGACGTCCGCGGCGTCCGGTACCGGAGCCGGGGCGGCCGGCGGGGGCTCGTCGGGGCGTCGGCGGCGATCGCCTGGCCCGGTCGCCGCGCCACCTGGGAACTGATCGCATACCGTCCGGCCGATCGGTGGGGGACCCCGCGGGCCGTCGACGCCGACAGTGTCGCCCGGGCGTCGACGGACGAGCCCGACCTGTTCTTGTGCCATGACGCGCGGACCCGACGGCTCCTGGTCGCACCGCATTCCCCGTGCCCGATCCTCTACGGACTGCGGGGAACGACCCCGGAGGCGCCGCTCCGCGCCCGGCCGTCGATCCGAGCCGAACCGGTCGACCGCTGGCTCCTTTTCCGGACCAACCAAGCGACCGGAGATCACCTGATCCCCCGGATCGCCGCGGAGGTCCGGCCGTACCTCTCCGCGATCGTCGACGGCACGGTCGACCGCCGTCCCGCCGTCCGCCCCGGCGGCCACGTCGGGTTGACGATCCGCGACGACCGGGGCGGCCGCCTCCCGTGCGTCGCCTTCGAGCCGACGAAGACCCTGCCGTCCGTCGCCCGCTCGCTGCGTCCGGGCGACCGGGTGCGACTCTGGGGGGGCCGGGGGCGAACCGGGGCGTTCCGGCTGGAAGGGATCCGGATCGTGCGGCTCGCCGAGCGGGCGAGCGTCACGAAGCCGACGTGCGAGCGGTGCGGCCGGGGCGCCCGCTCCCTCGGGCGCGCCCGGGGATTCCGATGCCCTGCGTGCGGCCGCCGGTGGCCGCCCGAGGCGGCCCGGCGGGCGCCGCTTCCGCCCGAGTTCCCGGTCGGGGAGTACCACCCGACCCCGTCCGCCCGGCGACACCTCGCCCCCCGGCCGACCCCGGGCGTCGCGGTTCACGAGAGCTTTTGAACAGTGGCCCGGTGTCATGCGTTGGAGGTCTCGATGGGGACCGTCGGGCGGACCGCTGCCCTGTTCGCGGCGACCGCCGCGCTGTTCGTGCTCGTGGGGGGGCTGGTCGGGGAGTACCTCCTCGGCTCCTGGCTCGCCGGGCTCGTCGTCGCGCTCGCGCTCTCCCTGGTGCTCAATCTCGTCTCCTACTTCGCCTGCGACCGCCTCGTCCTCTGGTCGACGCACGCCCGGATCGTCCGCGCGGACGAGGCGCCCCGCCTCGCCCGCCTGGTCGCCGAGCTCGCGCCCCAGTTCGGGCTCATCGCCCCCCGGCTCGCGATCGTGCCGACGCCGGCGCTCAACGCCTTCGCGACCGGCCGGGACGATCGCCACGCGATCGTCGCCGCGACCGAGGGGATCCTCCGCGCGCTGGACGACCGTCAGCTGCGCGGCGTCCTGGCGCACGAGCTCGCCCATGTCCGCGACCGCGACGTCCTGCTGATGACGTTCGTCGCGACCCTCGCGGGGGCGATCTCCTACGCCGCCCAGATCGCCCTCTTCTCCAGTTTCTTCGGCACGGGCGGCAACCGCAACGCGAACCCGATCGTGCTGCTGGTCGCGATGGTCACCGCCCCCCTGGCCGCGCTCCTCCTCCGCCTCGCGATCTCCCGGACCCGGGAGTTCCGGGCCGACGAGGTCGGGGCCCGCACGATCGGCGACCCCGAGGCGCTCGCCACGGCGCTCCAGGTCCTCGAGACGGCGAACCAGCGGCGTCCGACGCCGATCGGTTCGCCGGCCCAGGCGTGCCTCCTGATCGTGAACCCGCTCCGGGGCGGGGCGCTCGCGACCCTCTTCTCGACCCACCCGGCGACCGCCGAGCGGATCCGCCGCCTGCGCGCCCTGAAGACCGACCACCGGTACCGACCCGACGTGCGCGCCCCGTCGGTCGCCGGCGCCCCGCCGATGCGCCCGAGCCGGGCGTAGGGCGTCGCGCGATGGTCGCCTGCCCGGCGTGCGGGACCGAGACCCCGGCGAGCGCGTCCGACTGCCCCCACTGCCACCTCGCGGTCGCGCTGTTCGACCCGGTCAAGGAGGCCGCGGGTCCCGCCGGCCGGCAGGACCCCGTCTACATGCAGACGGTCGGCGAGCTCCTGCGGTCGGTCGACCTGACCGCGCCCGCCGTGCCGGAGCCGGATCGGGGGCCGGCGCTGCTCGACCGATCGGGGACCCGCCGGCGGCTCGATGCGCCGAGCGACCGGCCGTCCCGCCACCCGGACGCGCTCGCGCCCCTCGCGGGGTTCCCCGCGCTCCCGCCGCGGGCGGAGGGCGACGACCTCCGCCGCCGGTTCGAGGAGTACCGCCAGCTCGGCCGACGCCTCGGGGTCGACCTGGGGCCGATGGTCGCCCGCGCCGGCCCCGCGGCGCTCGTGGACGACGGCCCGACGCAGCAGGCGATCGTCCGCGAGATGTTCGTCCACCTTGCCGGCCATCTCGCCGAGGAGTTCGACCGGCTGCTCGCGCACCGGAACGAGCTCGCCCAGCTCGTGCCGACCCCCGGGGCCGACGTCGAGTTCTCGGCGATCCGGGGCGCGATCGCGGTCGGCGACCTCGTCGGGGCGTCGCGGCGGCTCGACCACGTCCGGGACGAGCTCGCCCATGTCGAGGAGGAGTGGGCGACCGGGCGGATCCTCGCTACCGAGTGCGACCTGCTCGCCGAGACGCTCCGGGAGCTCGGCGGCGATCCCGAGCCCGCCCTCGGACCGCTCGAGGAGGGGCGCCGGTACCTCGGCGTCGGCCGACGCGAGCCGGCCGAGCGGATGCTCGCCCGCGCCGCCATCGCCCTCTGGTCGCTGCTCAAGCCGCGGTTCATGGAGGAGCTGAAGCGCCTCCGCGACCGCCTCATCCAGGAGCGCGGGAGCGGCGGCGACATCGGCCCGGCGGTCGCGGAGCTGCGCACGATCACCACCGAACTGCGGCAGCGGAACTTCGTCGGGACGATCGGCGCCTACCGCCACCTCCGGGCGTTCGTCGACCACGCCGAGCCGCCGATCGCCGACGGACCGGCCGTTCCCGCGGGGGACCCCGCCCGGCCGGCCCCCCCGGCCTAGGTACTTAAGGCGGGACGGCGCGTCGTTCCCGCATGCCCGCCGGTCCGCTCCGCGGCTTCCGCGACTACCTGCCCCCCGAGGCGGGCGCGCGCTCCGAGATCCGCCGCCGGATGCGGGCCGCCGCCCGCCGCGCCGGGTTCGTCGAGCTGGAGCTGCCGAGCGTCGAGAGCTTCGAGCTGTACCAGACGAAGAGCGGGGAGGGGATCGCCGCGGAAACGTGGCTGTTCCAGGACAAGGGGGATCGGCCGGTCGCGCTCGTGCCGGAGCAGACCCCGTCGCTCGCCCGGGTGTTCGTCGAGCGGGCGAAGTCCGAGCCGATGCCCGTGAAGTGGTTCACGGTCGGGAAGAACTGGCGCTACGAGGAGCCGCAGGCCGGGCGCACGCGCGAGTTCCTCCAGTTCAACCTCGACCTGCTGGGGGTCGCCGGGATCGAGGCGGAGGCCGAGCTCCTCGGGGCGGCGGCGCTAATCCTCGACGAGGTCGGCGCGAAGGACCTGTACGCCTTTCGGATCAACGACCGCGCCCTCGCGGAAGGGGTCGGCCGGCTGTTCGGCGCGACCGACCGGACGCGCTACTTCCGGGCCGTCGATCGGTACCGCAAGGTCCCCCCGGCCGAGTTCGAGGGGGAGCTCGAGGCCGCGGGCGTCTCGCGCACGAAGTCGCGGGAGCTCGGCGAGATCTTCCGGGCCGCCGGACCCGGGGTCGGGCCCGACGGGCTCGACGCGTTCCTCTCCGACCTCGAACGCCGCGGGATCGACGACGCCGCCCGGGCGGGCGCGGGGCGCCTTCGCACGCTGTTCGGGCTCCTCGGGCGGACGGCGATCGCCGACCGGATCGTCCTCGACCCGACGGTCGTGCGGGGGCTCGCCTACTACACGTCGACCGTCTTCGAGGCGTTCGCCCGGCGCGGCGAGGGGCGGTCGATCTTCGGCGGGGGCCGGTACGACCACCTGATCGAGCTGTTCGACGGCCCGGCGACGCCCGCCGCGGGGCTCGCGATCGGCGACCAGACCCTCGAGCTCCTGCTCAAGGCGGCCGGCCGCTGGCCGGAGGGCGAGCCCGCCCTCGACACGTACGTCGTCGTGGCGGACGCGAAGTTCACGCCGGACGCCCTCGCGCTCGTGGACGAGCTCCGCCGCGGCGGCACCTCCGCCGACGCCGACCTGCTCGGCCGGTCGATGTCCCGCCAGCTCAGGGAGGCGGCGCGCCGGCGGAGCCGCCGTGCGTTGATCCTGGGCCTGAAGGAGGCGTCCCCGGGTGCGCTGGTCGAGCGTGATCTCGCGACGGGTGCGCAGCGTGAGCTCGCTCGGGATGCGGCGGCGGCACCACGGGCGTGATCTTCTCGAACGTCGGGCCGTCCCACAGCAGGATCCCGGGCGGCGACACGGCCCCCTCCTCGTAGCCGTACCAGTAGACGACCGCGCCCTCGCCGAAGATCTCGGTGTACGGGCCGAGCTGGCGGCGGAGGTTCTTCCGGAGCTCGACCTCGTCCCCGAAGTTCGCCTTCGACTCGATCCAGGTGAGCTTCTGCCCGTAGAAGATGATCGGCTCGTCGAGCAGGGCGTCCGGCGTCTTCGCGTACTTGCCCCGCAGGTCCTTCTCCGTCCGGTAGCCGATCCCGTGCTTCTTCAGCCACGCCTCGAGGCGCTCTTCGCCCCGGCGGCCGCGCTCGCGCTGGAGGTCCATCCCGCGGGGCGAGTAGATCATGTCGGCGCGGAGCAGCTGGTCGACCTCGGTCCGGATCCGCTCGTCCGGAGCGGTCTCGGGGTGCAGGAACACCTGCCAGACCTTCTTCCGCGGGATGCCGAGCTCGCCCAGCATCTGCTGGCCCATCAGCACGGGGGGGAACTTCCACTCGGTCGCGATGTCGAGGATCGACCGGCCGTGCTTCCACTGGCCGACGAGCCGCGGCAGCTGGCGCTTCACGACGTAGAACCGTCGGGTCGCGTCGCGCGTGACGCGGTGGGTGTGGATGATGAACAGCACCTCCTCGTCCAGGTGCTCGGCGTGCGCCAGGCGGCGGACGTCGTCGTACGTCTGAAGCTGCTCGTAGAGGCGCTGGTAGGTCGCGTGGTCCATGGACAGGGGTCGGTTCGCCGGCGGTCGAGTCGTGGACGGGTAAAACGTTACGCGGCGGGCGGCCGGCTACTCGCGCCAGTCGATGCCGACGGTCCGGAGGCCGACCTTCGGGATCGGCGGCGGTCGCCGCTTGTGCCGGCTGTCGGCGAGCCGACGGGCGATGTCGCGGACCCGCGCGGGGTCGATCCCGGTCGCCGCGACGATCTCCGCCTCCGAGCGGAGCTCCTCGAGCCCCTTCAGCACCCGGTCGACCACCTCGTACGGGGCCCCGAGCTCGGCCTCGTCGGTCTGGCCCTCCCAGAGCCCGGCGGTCGGCGGGCGCGACCGGATCGCCTCGGGCAGCCCGAGCTCGGCGGCGAGCGCGCGCACCTCCGTCTTGTACAGGTCGCCGATCGGCAAGAGATCGACGCCGCCGTCCCCGTACTTCGTGAAGTAGCCGAGCAGCAGCTCCGACTTGTTGCCGGTCCCGGCGACGAGCCGTCGGTGCTGCCGGGCGATCGAGTAGGCGATGACCATGCGGATCCGCGCCTTCGTGTTCCCCACGGAGACCACGTCCGTCCCGCCGGGCACCGCCTGGGCGAACGCCCGCTCGATCGGGTCGATCGGGACGGTCCGGACCTCGATCCCGAGGGTGCGCGCGTAGTCGGCGGTCTCGGCGAGGAGCGCCGACGGGAAGGCGGCGTCGGGCATCATCACGCCGAGGACGTGGGCGGGACCGAGGGCGTCGCGCGCGAGACGCGCCGTCACGGCGCTGTCGATCCCTCCCGACAGCCCGACGACCACCCCGTCGCGGCCGTCGCCGAGCGCGTGGGCCCGGAGAAAGATCTCGATCGTCGACCGAGCGTGGGCCGGGAGCCTCGGGAGGAGCGCGCTCACGCCTCGACCCCCAGCGGTTCCAGCCGCCGCTCGCTCGCCCACGTCGTCCGGCAGGCGCACGCGAGCCCGTCCAGCGCCTCGAACGCCTGATCGAGGGACGCCTCCTCGATCGCGCGGAGGACCCGCGCGTCGCACGTGCCGCAGTTGTGCGGCCCGCGGCGGAGGCCGCCCGCGGTCGGGAACGAGACGAGCCGGCTCGTCCCGCGGACGGTGGCGCCCTGCCGGAGCGCCTCGACGACCGACCAGAGCCACGGGGGTCGGAACCGGCCGCGGTGGTAGAGCCACTCGACGACCGTCCCGTTCTGGATATGGACCGGGTTCACCGAAAGGGTGTCGAAGTGGGCGGCGGCGACCCCGGTCGACCGAACGACGTCGTCGATCGCCTCCCCCTCCGTGAGGTACGGCGGCTTGAGCAGCAGGTACGCCTTCGCGCGCGCCCCGAGCGCGCGGACCCGGTCGCCGGCGGCCAGGTAGTCGGACGGCGGCGCGCTCTTGTGCACGAACTTCCCGAGGACGGTCGGGTCGGTCGACTCCAGGCCGAGCGCGACCTCGAGCTCCCCGGCGAAGGCGGCGCGCAGGGGGTCGAGCGTCGCCGCGGTCGCGAACTCGGGCAGCGTCTCCAGGAGGAACCGCTCGGCCCGGCCCGAGAACGCGGCGACGATCGCGCGCCGGCTCTCGGGGTCGACCTCGCGGTCGTCGAGGAAGCTGCCCGACGTGTAGAACTTCACGTACGGCTCCCCGCGGTAGCGCTGCA
>DATJZK010000124.1:0-33180 GCA_035499145.1 Thermoplasmata archaeon | reverse complement strand
ACCGCCCCGGGGCCGAGATTGCCCCACTCGGGGGTCGCGTTCCCGTACGTGCCGATCACCTTCCCCGTCCCGCCGCTGACGAGTACCGCGTACCAGCCGGTGCCGTTGGTGCAACCGGTCGGAAGGGCGCCGTACGTGCAGCCCGCCGGGACGGTGGCGGCCGGGAGCGTCGCGTGCGCCGCGTTCTGGAGGTCGAGGCCGAACATCCCAGTGGTGAGGCCGCTGGTCGGAGTCAGTGCGAGGACGACGGTGTACGTCGGGCCCGAGGTGAACGAGCTGACCTCGATCATGCCGAGCGCGTAGGTGCTTCCCCCCCCGAGCAGTCCCGAGATCGCCGAGCAGTTCGCACCGCCGGGGAGGTCGGCGGAGGCGAGGACGGTCGGGGCGGAGGCGTTCACCTCGCCCACGAAGAGGTCCCCGAGCGGGCCGCCGGACGCGTTTCCCGTCGACGGGTCGTACGAGCAGTTCGTGTAGACGATCTCCCAGGCCGCCCCGGTCCCGTTGTTCTCGAGGACGAACAGCCCGTTCGCCTGGGCGTGGGCGTGAAGGAATCCACCGGCGTCCGCATCGGCCGCCGAGGCGGCCTGAGCGCTCGAGATGAACGACGAGGGGAGGGCGTGCGCCGAGATCGTACCGACGCACGACGCGCCCGACTCGGTGCCGAGGAAGTAGGGCGTCCCCGCGACGACCAGGACCACGCTCTCGGAGTCGGCCCCGGCGTTGTAGTAGGCGAACGCCCAGAGCGTTCCCGAGCCGCCCGAGTAGCCGGACCCGGCCGACGGCACGGAGATGTTCTTGTCGTAGGCGTCGGCCAGGGGGCACGTGCCGTTGCCGGTCTCGTTCGGAATCGTGAACGACACGGTCGGCGCGATTCCGACGATCGCCACGAGGGCGCCGGCGTCGTGGGCCGACGCGACGGGGGCGGCGGACGCTTCCGCGGAGGACGACGAGACCGCGCTGGAGCCGCTCCCCCCACTCCCGAACGACAGCCCGGGGATCGCTCCGGCGGCGATCGCGGCGAGCAGGACCGCCACCGCGACCCCGGCGACGATCCCGGCCTTCGCCCCCCGGGAGAGGCCCGGGGCCGAGGACGGCTTCTTCGGGGCCAGGGGAGGCAGCGAATCGGTCGGGGGCAGACCGCCGGGGGTCGGGGACGAGGTTCCGGACATAGGGTTCCGGCAGGGAACAGGCGATGCCCCGTACCTTAGACGTTGCGGCCGGTGCGCGGCGGAGGAGCTCCCCGGAACCGGCCGCGCCCGACCGTGGCGACCTCGCACCCCCCCGGGGGCGAGCGCGCGGTTCGCGACTCTTTAAATACGGCCTTAAATAGTGGCGCCCCGGGGGAGAACCTTGGTCAAGATTCGCATCGAGAACGTCGTCGCTTCCACTTCACTCGGGGACGAGCTCGACCTCCAGTCGATCGCCCTCGGCCTCGACGGGGCGGAGTACGAGCCCGAGCAGTTCCCCGGGCTGATCTACCGGCTGAAGCAGCCGAAGACCGCGATCCTCCTGTTCCGCTCCGGGAAGGTCGTCTGCACCGGTGCGAAGAGCATGCACGAGGTGGAGGAGTCGATCCGAACTGTCGCCGCCCAGATTCGCAAGGGCGGCCAGAAGATCACGATGAAGCCGAAGATCGAAGTCCAGAACATCGTCGCGAGCTCGGACCTCGAGAGCGAGATCAACCTCAACGCGATCGCGGTGACGCTCGGGCTCGACCGGGTCGAGTACGAGCCGGAGCAGTTCCCCGGGCTCGTCTGCCGGATCGACGAGCCGCGCGTGGTCGTCCTGCTGTTCGGCAGCGGCAAGCTCGTCTGCACGGGGGCCCGCAAGCCGTCGGACGTCGAAGTCGCTGTCAAGAAGATCACGAAAGAGCTCCAGGGCGCGGGCCTCCTGCGCTAACCCGGCGCTCGGTCCGAGCGTGGCGCTCCCGCGCGGACTGCCGGTCGTCGATCACCACTGCCACCTGTCGCCCGACGGCGAGGGGGTCCGCGCGGCGGCCCGGTTCCGGGCCGCAGGAGGGACCCACCTGTTCCTCGCGACGCAGAACTACGACCGGCGGCCGCTCACCGACCTCGAGGATTACCGCCGCCAGTTCGACACGACGGAGACGCTCGCCCGGCAGGTCCACGAGTCGACGGGCGTCGTCGTCTACCCCGTGCTCGCCCCCTACCCGCTCGACCTGCTCGAGGCCGCGCCGGCGATCGGGCTTCCGGCCGCGCTGGAGCTCCACCGGGCGGCCCTCGACCTCGCCGGGGCGCGCGTCCGGGAACGGCGGGCGGTGGCCCTCGGGGAGGTCGGCCGCCCCCACTTCCCGATCGCCGCGGACCTCGAGGCGGCGTCGCGGGAGGCGTTCCGCCACGCGCTCCAGGCCGCCCGTGAGGCGGACTGCCCGGTCGTCATCCACTCCGAGGACCTCGGCCCCGCCGGCTACCGGGGATTCGCCGAGGAAGCGGGGCGTGCCGGCGTGCCGGCCCGGCGGGTGGTGAAGCACTACGCGCGGCAGCGGATCGACCCCGACGACGCCGCCGGCGTGGCCCGATCGTACCTCGCGCGTCGGGAGCTCGTGCGCGCGGTGATCGACGACCCCGCTCCGTGGTTCCTCGAGACGGACTTCCTCGACGACCCCGGACGTCCCGGCGCCGTCCTCGACCTGGCGACCGTGCCGCGCCGGGCGCGGGCGATCGCCGACGACTCCGTCCGGGGGGCCGACCGGCTGTGGGGCCCGTTCTCCGAGTCGATCGAGCGGGTGTACGGATGGCGGCCCGCCGTCGAGGACGGCCCGGCCGCATGACGCCCTCTCGGAGGGGCCGCCTGGTGGCGGTCGAGGGGATCGACGGGACCGGGAAGTCGACCCTCGTGCTCGCGCTGGCCCGCGCGCTGCGGCGCCGGGGGTACTCGGTCGCGGTCCGGCGGGAGCCCGCGGACCCGCGGCTCGGCCGATTGGCCCAGGAGGCGAGCGTGCGGGATGCGTGGACCGGAGCGGTCTACTTCACGGTCGACCGGCACCTCGCCCGTCCGGCGCTCCTCGCGGCGCTGCGCACGCACGACCTGGTCCTCTCCGACCGGTCGTACTTCTCGACGGTCGCCTACCAGGGGAGCGCGCTCCCGGCGGGGGACCGCCGACGGCTCGAGCGGCTCCAGCGAGGAGCCTCGGTCCCGCCGGACCTCGTCGTCCTGCTCGACCTCCCCCCGTCCGCCGCCCTCGAGCGGCTCGGCGCTCGCTCGACCGTCCGTGCCCCCCTCGAGCGCCGCCGGACCCTCGAGCGGGTCGCGGCCGCGTACCGACGGCTCGCCCGGCGGGGACGCTGGCGGGTGCTCGACGCGGCGCATCCTCGATCGGAGCTCGTGGCCGAGGCGGTCCGGGCGATCGACCACCCCACGCGCCGGGCGAAGCGGCGAGCGACCGAGGACCAAAGATGATATCCGCCCTCCCCGCCCCCGCGAGGTCCGCATGACCGCCGGCGCCCGCATCCTCGCGAAGGAGGAGACGCTCGACCCGTCGTTCGTGCCGCCGCAGCTCGTTCGGCGGGAGGAGGAGCTCGGGCTGCTGATGCGCCGGTACCGCGAGGCGCTGCCGAAAGGACTCGCGTTCCACCTGCTGCTCACCGGCGGGATCGGGAGCGGGAAGACCGCGCTCGCCCGGCGGTTCTCCTCCGAGCTCGAACGGGCCGGCCGCGTCGGGGAGTTCCCCGTCCGCGCCACCTACATCAACTGCTGGCGCCGGGCGAGCGACCGGACCGTCATGCTCGACCTCCTGCGGAGCGTCGACGTCTCGCTTCCCGATCGCGGCTACAGCCTCTCGGAGATGCTGGACGTCTACGAGCAGGGCGTGCGGCGCCACCCCGCGCACCGGCTCGTCGTCCTGGACGAGGCGTCCGCGCTCGTGCGCCAGGGAACGAAGCTGGTCTATCTGCTGACCCGCTCCCGCGAGGTCGAGCTGGGCGCCATCTCGCTCGTGCTGATCGCCTCCGAGGACCTCCTCCCGTACCTCGATTCGGCGAGCCGGTCGAGCTTCGGGGTGACGCATCGCCTCGCGCTCGCCCCGTACGGGCGCGACGCGCTCGTGGATATCCTGGACGCCCGGGCGGGGCTCGCGCTGCGGCGCGGAAGCTTCGACCGCGACGTCCTCGGCCAGATCGCCCGGATCGCGGCACCGAGCGGCGACGCGCGGTTCGCGCTCGAGCTGCTGGCCAACGCCGCCCGGGCCGCGGAGGACGACGGCGCCGACGCGATCGGCGCCGAGCACGTCCGACGGGCGAAAGGCTCGCTCCTGCCGACGGTCACGGAGGCGCAGCTCGGCGAGCTGTCGACGAACGAGCTCGGGGTGCTGCTCGCCCTGACCCGGACGCTGAAGGGGAAGGGGAGCTCGGTCCCGAGCCAGAAGCTGCGCGCGACGCACGCCGCGGTCCTCGAGGAGCTCGGGGCCCCGAAGATGAGCCGCACGACGTTCTGGCGCACGCTCAAGGAGCTCGAGCGCGACGGGCTCGTCACGCTCGAGGCGGGGGCGACGGGCGAATCGAGCCAGGTCGCCACCGACGAGATGCCGGCGAGCTATCTCGCGACGCTGCTCGAGGAGCGGATCGGGCGCGAGCGCGGCGCGAAAGCCTAAAGCGCGCCGTCCCGTCCTCGGCGCCCGTGGCGGGCACCGACCTCGTCGCGCCGACGTCCGGCGGTGAGCGAGCGCTCCCGACGTGGATCCGGGTGCGGCCGCCGCGCGGCCCGGTCTATCCCGAGGTCAAGGGGATGCTCGAGGGCCTCGGCCTCGAGACGGTCTGCCGCGAGGCGCGATGCCCGAACCTCCCCGAGTGCTGGTCGGCCGGGGCGGCGACCCTCATGCTCCTGGGAACCGATTGCACCCGGCGCTGCACGTTCTGCGCCGTGAACACCCACTGGCCCCGCGGCGTCGTCGACCGCACGGAACCGGCCCGCGTCGCCGAAGCGGTCCGCCGGTGGGCGCTGCGGTACGTGGTCCTGACCCAGGTCTGCCGCGACGACCTCGCGGACGGCGGGGCGGCCGCGATGGCCGAGACGGTCGCGGCGATCCGCCGTGAGAGCCCGGGCACCCTCGTCGAGCTGCTGGTCGGAGACCTCGGGGGCCTCGACTCGTCCCTGGCGACGGTCGTCGCCGCCCGGCCGGACGTGCTGGCCCACAATCTGGAGACCGTTCGCACCCTCTCGCCCCAGGTGCGGGACCCGAGGGCCGGCTACGATCGGTCGCTCGCGGTCCTCCGACGGTTCCGGGAGATCGGGGGCGACGGGCTCGTCACCAAGTCGTCGATCATGCTCGGCCTGGGGGAGTCCGACGACGAGCTCGACCGGGCGTTCGCGGACCTCCGCCGCGCGGGCGTGAACCTGCTGACCCTCGGGCAGTACCTCCGGCCCTCGTCCGAGCATCGTCCCGTCGCGCGGTTCGTCCCGCCCGACGAGTTCGCCCGCTGGCGACGCGCGGCCCTCGCCCGGGGGTTCGCGGGCGTCGAAGCCGGCCCGCTCGTCCGCAGCTCCTACCGCGCCGAGGAGCTGTACCGCGCCGCGCGGTCGGGGGGCTGAGCGATGGCGAAGAAAGGCCGCCGCAAGCTCGAGGAGGAGGAAGCGGCGGCGTTCGACTTCCCCGTGTTCGACGAGGTCGGCTTCGTCACGAAGGAGTTCGAGCTCGCCTGGGCGGTCGCGATCGCGGGGGTCATCACCGTCCTGCTCGGCGCGCTCTCCTGGGCGCTCTGGCACACCGGCCTCGCCTGGTACGTCACGTTCGGGGTCGGCGTCCTCGGGGTCGCGGCCAGCCCGTTCGCGATCCAGCGGCTCCGCGCCCGCTCCGACCTGTACACGAAGGGCGACTGGGCCGGGATCCTGGCGCTCGAGTTCTTCGGCTGGCTCGCCCTCTGGTTCGTCCTCGTGAACCTCAGCCCGGCGTAGCCCCGGCCCCGCGGGCCCACGGGAGGCGCTTGTCGAGCAGCTCGCCGAGCGCCGTGCGGAGAGCCTCCGACGGGGGGGTCTCGCTCAGCGAGCGAACGTGCGCCGCTCCGGCGCCCCCGAGGTCGCGGCCGATCGCGAGTCGCGGCAGCCGATCCGTGAGGAACCGCTCCACCTCCACGACGGGCTCCCGCGTCTCGACCGCCAGGCTGCCGTCCGCTCGAACGAACGGGCCCTGGAGGACCTCCTCGGCGTCCTCCCACTTCTCGAGAAACTCCCCGACCCGGTCGATGCCGGCCGGGGGACCGTCCCGTCGCCGGACGGACGAGCGATGGGCGTGGGCGAGCTCCACCACGACGACCACGCACGTGGGGTCGGCGGCGCTCGCGCTTCCGAGCAGCTCGAAGCCGGACCGGGCGACCTCGTCGGCGACCGCCCGCTCGGCCTTGCGGATCTGCGGGTAGAGCGTGTCGTCGACAAGGTCCGGCCGCGGAAGTTCTACGACCGCGACGTGGCTCGCCCGCGCGTGGAGCCGGTCCTTCGCCCGCTCGACCGTCGGGGGGGCCCAGGGCGTCGGCTCGAACCATCGGGCCGACGGGTCGGCGAGGTACGATCGGGCCGCCAGGATCAGGATCCCGAGGTTCCGCCGGGAGAGTGCGCTCGACACGTTCCGATGAGGGTCGACCGGGTCGGCCAGGACGAGCGCGACGTCGTCCGGGAGCCGCGGCGGCTCGGCACCGGGCTCCGCCAGCCGCACCGGGATCCGCCACCCCTGGGCCGCCTCCATCAGCGCGTGGAACGACCCGAAGCGCAGGGTCAGCAGCTCGACGAGGTACCCCGAGAGCCCTTCGGTCCGGGACTCGGACCCGTAGATCCCCAGGGTCCGGAGGAACTGCTTCGTCAGTCGCACCTGGGCGACGAGCTCCGGCGTCTCGTGACGGAGGAGGTAGGCCTGGTGGTAGGGGGTCCGGTCCACGGGCGAGATCGGGCGGGACGGGTCGGCGACCGCGTAGCCCGGGACGGCGTCGACGTGGAACCCGCCGTAGTCGCCCCGGAGGTACGGGTGCTCGGCGTAGCGGGTCTCGGGGTTCGTGAGGATCGCGCGACCGAGGGCGAGCCCCTCCTCCCGAAGGCGCTCCCGCGGGAGCTCCGGCGGGAAGAGGAGGAACAGATCGACGTCGAGCCGATCGTGGAGGAAGGTACCCCGCGCCGCGCTCCCCGCGACCAGCGCGCGCACGAGCGGGCTCGACCGCTCGCGGGCGGCGGCCTCGGCCCGGGCGACGAGCTCGCTCCGGACCTCCGCGACGCGCGCGAGGAACTCCGGGGTCGGCGCCACGCGGTCCGCGACCTCCGCCTCGATCCGCGCCGCCTCCGACCGCGCGTCGTGGCCCCGGGCGCTCATCCCGGGCCGGGACGAGCTGCGGAAGATGAACCTTCGGCTCGACCGGCCGGCGGCGGGTGTTATCGGGAGGAGCTCCGTTCTAGGGGATGGAGAGGAGGCGACGGGGGTCGATGTCCGCGGCGGAGCCCCATGCGGCCACGCTGTACACCCCGCTGGACGGCGGCAAGGTGCGGTGCACCGCCTGCGCCCGCTACTGCACCGTCCCCGACGGCTCTCACGGCTTCTGCTTCGTCCGGAAGAACGTGGGCGGACGGCTCGTCCTCCTCACGTACGGCCTCGCCTCCGCGGTCCAGGTCGATCCGGTCGAGAAGAAACCGCTCTCGCACTACCGACCCGGCACACGGGTCCTATCGATCGGGACGGTCGGGTGCAACTGGCGCTGCCTCTACTGCCAGAACGCGGAGATCTCGCAGGAACGCGAGATCCAAGGTCGCCCGTTCTCGCCGGCGACGGCCGTCGCCCAGGCGCGGCGGCTCGGCTGCGCCGGGGTCACGTTCACCTACAACGAACCGACGATCTTCGCCGAGTACGCCGCCGACGTGATCGCGGCGGCCCACGACGCCGGCCTGTTCGCGAACTTCGTCACGAACGGGTACATGACGCCCGAGGCGGTCGCCTTCCTCGGGCCCCGGCTGGACGCCGTCTCGGTCGATTTCAAGGGCAGCGGCGAGGCCGCCTTCCTGCGCAAGTACGTCAGCGCCAAGGGCCCCGAGCCGATCCTCGAATCGGCGGTCGCGTTGCGCGCCGGAGGCACGCACGTCGAGATCACGGACCTGATCGTGCCGACCGTCGGGGAGTCGGTCGAGGCGACCCGGCGCCTGGCCCGGTTCGTGGTCGACCGGCTCGGACCGGCGACGCCGTTCCACCTCCTGCGATTCCATCCGGACTACCGGATGATGGAGTTCCCGGAGACGCCGATCCGTACGCTGGAGAAGCTCCACGCCGTGGCCGCGGGCGAGGGGCTCGAGTTCGTCTACCTCGGGAACGTCTGGGGCCATCCGCTCGAGCACACGTACTGCCCGGGCTGCCGCGCGATCGCGGTCCGGCGGTACGGCTTCACGATCCAGGAGTGGAACCTCGACGCCCAGAACCGGTGCGTCGCCTGCGGCCGGGCGATCCCGATCGTCGGCCGGCCCCCCGACGAGTACGTGCCGTCGTTCCCGATGCCGCTCGCCTGACCGCGTCGGGCACCGCCTCCACGATCAGGTGGAGCGGGATCTCCGCGATGTAGCGGCCCTGCGGGCTCTGCTCCAGCAGCTCGGGCCCGGGCGTCGGCTCCTCCATCCGTCGGATCGCGAAACCGGCGTCCCGCAGCAGGCGGGAGTACGTCGAGAGCGTCCGATGGTACGCGGTCGTCCACGCGGTCCGGGTCGGGGAGACGAACCACGGGACGGAGCTCTTTCGTTCGTCCCGATAGCCGGAGACCTTGCGCCAGACGGTGTCCCCGAACGACCCGTTCGGGCGCATCGCCCGCTCCACCACCCACATCGAGCGCTCGTCGGTGTCGAAGCACGGGTGGCAGATCGAGAAGACGAACCGTCCGTCCCGCGCGAGGACACGCCGGGCCTCCCGGACCGCGCCCGCGGCATCCTCGATGTCCATGAGGGCCATGTTCGCCACGACGAGGTCGAACGACCGTCCCCGGAATCGCCGCAGATCGCTCGCGTCGGCCCGGGCGAACCGGGCGCCGGTCGGGACGCGGCGCTCCCGACGCATCGCCCGCTCGATCGACGGACCCGACCGGTCGATCCCCACGGCGCGCCGCGCGCCGTCGCGGGCGAATCGGCGCGTGAGGTACCCGTTCCCGCAGGCGATCTCCAGGACGCGGAGACCCCGCACCGCTCCGACGACGGAGAGCAGCCCGGGGTCGATGAGGGCGCGATGCCACAGGTCCCCGGTCTCGCCGGTCCGATCGTCCCGCCACGCCGCGATCCGGTCCCACCCGCCGGGCGCCATCGACGCTTTCGCCTCAACCCCGGCCGCCCATAACGGCGGTCGGTCGGGACCAGTCCGACGGAGGGGCTAAGAAGGGGAGGCCGCGGTCCCGGCGCCCGGGGGCCCCGCGTGACGACCAACCTCCGCGTCAGCCTCACGATCTTCTCGATCGGGTTCGCGATCGAGGGCGCCGGGGACGTCTACTCCCTGCTCTCGCACGGAACCTACCGTCCGGGAGCGAACCTCCTGTTCGTCCTCCCCGTCGTGGTCACCCTGGCCGGGCTCCTGTTCGTCTGGATCGGGCGCCACGAGTGGAACGAGCTGCACCACGACCGCGTCCGCCAGGCGCACCTCGTCTTCGGGCTCAGCCTCCTCGGCGGGTTCGTCGGCGGCGCGCTCCTCGGGGTCCTGTACCTCGTGCCGAGCCTCGGGACCCCGGTTTGGGCCGAGGGGCTGTTCGGCGCCGCGGTCGGGTCGCTCGTCCTCGGCACGTTCGTCACCTACGTCTACCTCGTCTTCCACCTGGTCGGCCGACCCAGCCAGGGGGTTCTCGCCGCGTCGATCCTCTGGTCGATCTTCGTCTCCGGCCTGATCGCCGCCGCCCTGGCCGCGAACCTCCCGACGATTATGACCCTCGTGCGGAGCCGCCAACCGACGGTCCCCGGGTTCGTGACGCCGATCGACGCGCTGGCCTCGTACCTGTTCGTCAGCTACTTCCTGCTGCTGACCGCGTACCTGGACGCGCACCGGCGCGTGAGTCAGGGGCGACGCGATGCGTCCGCCCCGTCGAGCTAGGCACGGCCCGGAGCGGGCCCGGTGCCGGGGCCAGGATTCGAACCTGGGAACTCCTGCGAGAGCAGATCTTGAGTCTGCCGCCTTTGGCCGCTCGGCCACCCCGGCGCGGAGACGGTCAGACGGACCGGCTACTTCGTCCTTCGCCCGGACGGCCCGCCCGCTGCGGGGAGGGCGAGCGCGGGAGCGCCCCGGCCCGGCAGCCTCGAGCTACCCGACGTCGTCGTCGGGGGCCTCCTCGGGCTCGTCGGGGAGATCGTCGGCCGACACGAGCGCCCCGTCCGGCCGGGTCCCCGCCCCCGTGCTTTCCGGGATCGGTCGGCCGGTCCGGGACGGCGGGGGACGGATCCGGGTGCGACGTACCTCTCCGCAGGAGAGGCACGTGCGCGATCGGCGGCCGGACGCGATCCGCGTGCGAACCGTGCGGCCTTCGACCCAGTAGACGGAGCACCGTCGGCAGTACAGCTCGCGGTACTCGGGTCGGAGTCGAACGTTGTACCGCGTGCCGACCTTCCGGGCGAGCGTCACGTACCGATCGGCGAGCCGGGGATCCGGTCCTCCGGCTTCCCTCGCCGCGAGCGCGAACAGCTCGTCGATCCGCTCGTGCGCGATGCGGACCATCGTGCCGGTGCGCCGGCCGCGCCGCCCGGGACCCCTCACGGCTGCGGCTGCTGGCAGACCGGGCAGTAGACCGCGGGCTGGGCGATCATCGTGCCGCAGCGCGTGCAGTACTTGGCGTTCGGCGGGGGCGGCACCGGCCCGACGGCCCCGGGGAGCGAGCTCGCGGGGACCAGGTACGGCACCGGAGGGATCACGACGGGATAGCCCGCGGGGGCCGCCCGCAGGGGCGAGGGGAGCGGCGCCGCCGCTGCCGACGCGCCGACCGTCGGGACGCCGCTGCCCTGAGGCAACGTGAACCCGCACTTCGTGCAGAACAGCGCACCCGGAGGGCCGGGCTCGCCGCAGTGGAGACAGGCGACCACGGGGGACGGCAAGGTATATTCGGTATATCTCCGTCTGGTCGCCCGGTGAGACTCCGGTCGGTCGCGCTCATCACCCGGGACCCGGCCCTATACCACGAACTGGCCGGTTTGCTTCGGGAGCGTCGCTTTCCGACCGTCAGCCTGCTGCCCGGGGAGCGCATCCCCGAGCGGGTCGCCGTCGTCCTCACCTCCCCCGAGGAGCGGAGGCTCATCGACCACCCCCGCGTCCTGGCGGTCGCCGAGGGCGGAGACCGCCGGGCCCTCGGCGCGGCCGTCGCGCACGCCCTCCGACCGGTCGGCCCGGACGAAGAGATCGTCGTCGGCATCGACCCGGGCCCGCGGCCCGGCTACGCGATCCTGGCCGGCGAGGCGAACCTGGGGGAAGGAGTGCTAGAGACGCCGGAGGCGGCCGGGCCCCTGGCGAGTCAGCTCAAGCACCGGTTCCCGGGCCGCCGGCTCCGATTCCGGGTCGGCGCGGGAGACCCCCCCGCGCGGAACCGCATCGTCAACCTCCTGGTCCCCCAGTTCCGCCCGGTCGAGCTCGTGAACGAGCGCGGCACGACGCCGCGGGGACGCCGACGTCCTCGCGATGCAGAGGCCGCCCGGTCGATCGCCCGCACGGCCGGCCCAGAAGTGCGCGAGCCGCTCCACGACTCGTTCACCGCCGGGGAGATCGCCAATCTCCAGCGGTTGAGCCGCGAGGGCAGCGGCGGTCGCGTGACGATCTCGCGGAGCAGCGCCCATCGGGTGCTTCGGGGCGAGCTGAGCCTGGCCGAGGCGGTCGACGAGGCGATCGGGCCCCGGGCGCCCGGCCGCGCCCCGCCCGTACCGACCCGCGCCCGAGAACCGATTTAACCCGGCCGCGCTCGAAGCCGCGTGGCCGCACCGCCGTCGCTCGAGGACCGCGCCCGCCGCGGGGCGATCGAGAACGCGATCGACCACGACGGGACCGCGCACGTCGGCGCGGTCATTTCGCGACTGCTCGCGACCGACCCGACCCTGCGTCCCCAGGCGGACGCGGTGCGGGCGGCCGTCTCCCGGGCCGTCGCCGACCTCGAGGGGGTCCCGATGGCGGAGCTCGAGGACCGGCTCGCGGCGCTCGGCGGCCGGGCGCCGGCGAGGGCGCCGGTCGACCGCGGCACCGGCGGAGAGTTCCCGGAGCTCCCCGGGGCGATCCCCGGGCAGGTCGTCCTGCGGATGGCGCCGTTCCCGAACGGAGTGTTGCACATCGGCCACGGCCGTCTCCTCTTCGTGCACCAGCACTACCGCGAGCGGTACCGCGGAAAGATCCTGCTCGTCTTCGACGACACGGCCGGCTCGGAGGAGAAGCGGGCCGAGCCCGAGTTCTTCCAGCTGATCCAGGACGACTGCGCCCTCGCGGGGGTGCGACCGGACGCGGTATACTACAAGTCCGACCGGATCGAAGCCCACTACCCGTGGGCCGTCCGCGTGATCGAGAAGGGCGGCGCCTACGTCTGCACCTGCCCCGCCGACCGCCTGCGCGAGAACCGGGCCCACGGCGTCGCGTGCCCCGAGCGGACCCAGAGCGTGGGGGAGACGGCGGACGAGTGGCGACGGATGCTCGGCGGCGCGTACGCCCCCGGCGAGGCGGTGCTCCGGCTGCGAACGGACATGGCCGACCCGGACCCGGCGTTCCGCGACCGGGTCCTGTTCCGCATCAGCGACGTCGACCACCCGCGGGTCGGGCGGAAGTACCGCGTCTGGCCGATGCTCGAGTTCTCCTGGGCGGTCGACGACGTCGAGCTCGGCATCACGCACGTGCTCCGGGGCAAGGAGCTGGTGATCGAGGACCGGATGCAGGAGTACCTGTGGCAGCTGCTCGGCGTGCGCGGCCCGCCGTTCCTGCACTGGGGACTGCTGCGCGTCCGCGAGGCGAAGGTGGCAAAGAGCAAGGCGAATCGCGACGTCCGGAGCGGCCTCTACGACGGCTGGGCCGACCCCCGGACGTGGTCGCTCCGCTCGCTCGACCGCCGGGGGATCTCGATGGGGGCGCTTCGCGCATTCATCCTGTCGTTCGGGATGTCGCTCTCGGACATCGACGTCGCCGCGGAGTCGCTCTACGCCGAGAACCGCAAGCGGATCGACGCGACGACCCCGCGGCGCGCGTTCGTGCCGGATCCGATCGCCGTCGACGTCGCCGGCTACCCTCTCGACCTCGCGACCGTCCCGCTCCCGAACCACCCCGACCGGCCGGAGCTCGGGAGTCGCACCGTCCGCGCCGGCCCGGCGTTCTTCCTGCCCCGGCGCGACGTCGTCGCCCACGCGGGCGAGGAGGTCCGGCTCAAGGACCTCCTCAACGTCCGGCTCCCGGCCGCGATCCCCGACGCGGGGGTCGTCCGCGCCGAGTTCCTCTCCCGGGAGAACCGACGGCTTCCGCGCCTCCAGTGGGTCGCGGTGCCCGGAGCGACCCCGATCGACCTGCTCGGGATCGACGGGACCCATTCGACGGGCGTCGGCGAGGCGGCCCTGGGCGAAGCGAACCCGCGGGAGATCTACCAGTTCGAGCGGGTCGGCTTCGTGCGCGTCGACGACCCCGCCGGCCCTCGGCCGCTGAAGGTCGTCTACGGACACCCGTAGGCGCCACGCCGAGCCTTTAGTACCCGACCCCCGTCCGGCGTACCCGATGCGGTTCCTCCACACGTCGATCACGGTGCGTCGGATGGACGAGAGCCTCGCGTTCTACACCGAGGTGCTCGGCCTCGAGTTCGAGCGCCGCCGCCCGATCCCCGAGAATCACGCGGAGATCGCCTTCGTCCGCGACCCGGCGAGCGGGGCCCGGATCGAGCTCACCCACTGGGACGGCAAGGAGACGATCGACCCCGGCGAACAGCTCGACCACCTCGCCTTCGAGGTCGACGACCTCGACGCCTGGCTGACGCGCGCCCGCGCCCGGGGGGTCCGGGTCGCGAAGGAGCCGTACCGCCTTGCGGGCGGCTCGGGCCGGATCGCCTTCGTGCTCGACCCGAACGACGTCTGGATCGAGCTGATCGAGCCCGCTCCCGCCGCGCGCTGACGGGGGGCCGTGGCGTCGACGCCGACGGACGGCCGCTCCCGCCCGCTGGCCGCGGTGTTCCTCGCGACGTTCTTCGTCCGGTTCTCTTTCGGGATCACGATCGCGGTCTTCTTCGACTACCTCACGGGCCAGTCGGGCGCGTTCACGACGCAGCAGCTGGGCACGCCCGGCCTCGTCAGCGCGATGGCGCCGATCGGCGAGTTCTCCACCGTCCTCCTGTCGGGCGTCGCCGCCGACCGGTGGGGCCGATATCCGGTGCTGTTCGGGGGGATGGCCGCCTCCGCGGTCGTCTTCCTCGCGGTCGCCTCCACGCGGGACGTCGTCGCGCTCGCCGCCGCGAACTTCGTCTTCGGGATCGCCAGCGGGGCGATCCTCGCGGCGAGCCTCGCGGTCGTGGCGGACCGGAGCGGCGCGGACGAGCGGGGCCTCGAGATGGGCCGGTTCGATGCCGTGAACCTCTCCGGCTGGGTCGGGGGGTTCGCCTTCGGGTTCGCCGCCCTGGGGACGGTCCCCAACCGGTCGCTCGGCGAGGTGTTCTGGGTCGGCGCCGCGACCCTCGGGGTCGGCCTGGTGGCGGCCGCTTTGCTGCTGCGCGGGGGGCCGGCGGTGCGTCGCGCTCGCTCGTTCTCCGTCGCGAACGTCCTCCGCAGCGCGTTCCGCCGCACGGTCCTGGTCGTCACGCTGCCGTGGCTGGCGATCTACGCCCTGCTCGGCGCGGTCCTTGCCTACCTGGCCCCCGCGACGTCGGGGATCGACCTCCCCGCGACGTACGTCGCGGCGGCGATCGGGGTCGGCGGCGGACTCCTGGTCCTCACCCAGCCGTACTTCGGGCGATGGGCCGACCGGGTCGGCCGCACCCGGATGATGACGGTCGGGGCGACCGGCTTTACCCTCGTGCTGTTGTTCGCGGGCCTCCTGATCGCCGTCGGCCACCCGTGGCCGATCCTCGTCGGGCTGGGCGCGAGCGCGATCCCCGCGCTCGCCTACGGCCCGGCCGCGCTCGCCGCGCTCGCCGACCTCTCCGCCGCGCTCAGCCGGGCGACGACGATGGCGATCTACTCGCTCACGATCTCGCTCGGGATGTTCGTGGGGATCGTCGCGACGAGCCAGCTCGTCGCCGCGTTCGGCTCGCCCGGCCTCTACCCGTTCTTCGCGGCGGTCGCGGCCGTGATCGTCGCGCTGACGACGGTCCGGGTCCTGGAGGCGCGCGCCGCTACGATTCCGGTTCGATGATGATGTGCCGGAGGACCGGGTACGTCGACCGGAGCGCCTGGCTCACCTGGTCGATCGCCGCCTCGAGCTGATCGGTCGTCAGCCCGTCCTGGAAGTTGATCCGCAGCGCGACCAGCGCATCGTCCGGGCCGAGCTGCATCGACTGGGCCGAGCGGACGCGGGCGACCCGCGGGTCGCGCTCGACCAGCGACAGCATCGACCGGGCGACGTCGGGGTCGAGCGCCCGGCCGGTGATGTAGGCGCGGCTGTCGGCGGTGAGGATGAACCCGGTCACGACGAGCAGGATCCCCTGGAGCGCCGCCGCGCCGCCGTCGAGCGCGTAGTCGTGGGTGCGATAGACGACGAGGAGGCCCGCGATCGCGACGAGCGCCCCCGCGATGGCGATCAGGTCCTGGTAGAACACCGCCTTCAGCCCCTGGTGGGCGGAGTCGAGGAGGGTCGCCAGCGTCTGCCGGGCGATCCGCAACTCCCGGAGCGTCACCCAGATGCCGACGAGGCTCACCGCGAGCGTGGCGGCGACGACCAGCAGGCCCTCGGGCACGTGGGTGAGCGGGTGGGGCGAGGTCGCCTGCTCGATGCCCGTCACCAGGGCGACCATCCCGCTCATCGTGAACGTGACGACGATCGAGACGAACGCCCAGAAGAACCGCTCCTTGCCGAACCCGAACGGATGCTCGTGGTCCGGCGGACGTCGGGATCGGAGGAGCCCGAAGACGAGGAGGGCGCTCCCGGCGAGGTCGGCGATCGCGTAGATCGCCTCCGCGAGGACGACCCGGCTGCCCGACACCAGGGCGACCGACAGATTGAGGATGAACAGTCCGACGTTCAGCAGCAGCGTAGCGACAAGGATCACCAACGGTCGCATCGTGTTCGCCGACGTCTCCGCGGACCGCCTCCACGGGGGTCGGGGGCGATAAAGCGTTCCCCGGGAGCGCCGAGAGACCAACCATTAAATCGAGCGGTCCCGTGCGCCGCCGTCGGGACGATGAACGCGGCGTCGACCCCAGGGGCTTCGGGACCGGCCGGCGCGGCGTCGGCGGCCCCCGGAGCGAGGCGCTCCCGTCCTCCGCTGAGCCGGCTCGGGCTCTCCCCCGGCAAGCGGACGCGGCTCAAGCGGCTTCTGTACGGGCACGGCCCCGGCGGCGGCACGCTCCTCGTCCTGCCGATCGACCAGGGCCTCGAGCACGGCCCGGTCGACTTCTTCGAGAACCCGGCGTCGCTCGACCCGCAGTACCAGTACGAGCTCGCGCGCGACGGCCGCTTCAGCGCGATCGCGCTGCACATCGGCCTCGCGGAGAAGTACTTCTCCGAGTTCGCCGGCGATGTCCCCCTGATCCTCAAGCTCAACGGCAAGACGGCGATCCCGTCGGATGCCCAGGCGTTCAGCCCGCTCACCGGCACGGTCGAGGACGCCGTGCGCCTCGGGGCGGACGCCGTCGGCTACACGGTGTACGTCGGGTCGCCCGCGCAGGACCGCGACCTCCGCCAGTTCATGGAGCTCCGGCGGGACGCCGAGCGCCTCGGGATGCCGATCGTCGTCTGGGCGTACCCCCGCGGCGAGGCGGTCCAGAAGAAGGGCGGCAAGGAGAGCCTGTACGCGATCGACTACGCGGCGCGCGTGGCGCTCGAGCTCGGCGCGGACATCGTGAAGCTCAACTACCCGGTCCCGTCCGAGAAGGACGCCGACAGCCCGCCGCCGTACAACGCGCTCCATCTCTCGGCCGACGCCGCCTTCCGCAAGGTCGTGGAGAGCGCGGGTCGGGCGCTCGTGCTGGTGTCGGGCGGCGAGAAGGTCGCCGACCCCGAGCTGCTCCACAAGGTCCGCGCCTCGCTGGACGCGGGCGCGACCGGGATCATCTTCGGACGGAACCTCTGGCAGCGGCCCCGGGACGAGGCGCTGCGGCTGACGCGCGAGCTGCATGCGATCTTCCGCGAGTACGCCCAACCGGTCGCGTAGCCCGCGGCCGATCCGCCTGTTCGTCGTCCTCGCGGGCGAGGACCACCCGAAGGCGTGCACCGGCCGCCGGCTGCTCCGCTGGGGACGCGTGACGAGCGCGCCGACGCACTCCCCGGCGGGGGAGGCGCCGGTGACGCTCGACCCGTACGCGCCGACCCCGCTCTCGGCCGCGGACCGGGCGACCGTGGAGCGCCTCGGTCTGCTCGCGGTCGACTGCTCCTGGAACCGGCTCGGTGAGCGCGGGCGGTTCCCGGACGCGACGGTCGGCCCCGGGCGGAGAGCCCGTCGGCGACGTCTCCCGATCCTGATCGCGACCAATCCGCAGCACTACGGACGGGTCGCCCAGCTGAACACCGCCGAGGCGCTCGCCGGTGCGCTCGGTGTCCTGGGGAGGATGGCGGAGGCGTCCCGGCTCCTCGCCGGGCTCGCGGGCGGGGAGGAGTTCGTCGCTGTGAACCGCGACCGGCTCGAGCGGTACGCCGGGGCCGGCTCGGCCGAGGAGATCCTCGCGGCCGAGCGGGCGCTGTTCGGCGGCGGGTGAACCGGCCTACTCGTTCGGGGGCGCCCACGCCCCGATCGCGAGGAAGGCGGCGACCGCGACGGCGACCCCGCCGATCGTCGGGAGCGCCGAGGCGGTGAACGTCGGCACGTTGTAGTACGAGAGACCCATGAACAGCGCCCACGCGGCGCCGACGACGACGGCGACGCCGAACCAGACGAACGGCGGGGTCCCCCGCTCGGCCGGGGGCTCGGGCTCCGTCATGCGCTCACCCACAGGATCCCCCACAGCCCCATGATCTGGCCCTCCTGGGAGCCGGTCATCCACGTCGACTGGCCTGCCGGATCGTAGACGTACGACACGGGCGTCACCAGACCGTAGACGTACACCCCCGCGGCGAGCGTCGCGGTCTCGGTGATCGGGCTACCGACGACGAGCGGGTGGACCGTGCCCGGGACCGCGACGAGGCCGCTCCCGCCGGTCGTCACCGCGTAGAGGCCGACCGAGTACGGCAGCGTGTTGCCGTGCGCCTCGACCCACGCCTGCTGGCCGTTCGGGTCGGAGTTCGTGACGTTCACGAGGTAGTTGTCGATCCCGATGCTCGCGAGGGGGACCGACAGCTGGAACGAGACCACCCCCGGCGCCGCGGTGAGCGTCGGACCGGGCACCGAGTCGTCGAACAGCCCCTCCTGGTCGCCGGTCAGCAGCGCGCCGTTCGCGACGTCGATCGGGGGGTTGTAGACGTCGCCTTCGCCGCCGACCGACCGGTACTCGGAGAGGTTAACGGTCCCGGAGGCGGGGAGGACGACGAGCGCGGCGACGTCCTGCCCGAACCACGGCCCGTTGTACTCGGAATCCGGCGCGGCGTAGACCCCGGGCACCGCCGGCGCGCGGAACAGCCAGTACGACTCGGCGTACGGGATCACCTGGATGTCGACGACCCCGAGGTTCCGGAACGGGATGTAGAAGCCCCCCGTCGCGCCCTGCGCGGTGGCGTTGACCGCGACCCACTGGGAGGCGTGCACGACGATCACGTTGTCGAACGAGCCGACGATCGGTCCGGACTCCTGCACGGCCCAGTAGTACTGGTGGCTGACGAGGTCGACGTACTCGCTCCCGGCGGGCGGGTCGGACGGCGTCCCGATCGCGGTCGAGTCGGAGATCGTGAGCGGGGACGTCGCGACCAGGACCGTCACGAGGAGCACCGTGACGACCGTGATCCACGTCCGTTCGGCCCGCTCGCGCGTCCCGCGGGGGGTGCGACGGGCGAACGGGCGATCGGCGATCGGCACCCGGGGATTCGGTTCGGTCGACCGGGCCATCTTCCGGACGATCTCGTCGAGCGAGAGCCCCTGGACCGTGAGGAGCTCCCCTTTGTACAGCGTCAGGAGCACGTTCACCACGAAGAACAGCTGCGCGGCGATCGATACGATGACGAACCCGGTGAGCCACAGCTGGTCCGCGACGATCGTCGGCGTCCGCGGGAAGATCAGCGACCGGCGGAGGATCCCGTCGGAGCCAAGCAGGTCCATGAACAGCACCAGCCCGGCCCAGCCGATCGCCGTTGAGACGAAGTGCGCCTGGGCGAGCCGCGGGGAGTACCACAGCCGCCCGGCGAGGAGCGGGAACGCGGCGTAGACCACCGCGAACCCGCCCGCGGCGATCGACAGGAGCGCGATCGCGTGGAAGTGGCTCACGATGAACAGCGTGTTGTGGAGGTCGATGTCGAAGGCGAGGGTGTTGTTGTCCGGGCCGGTCAATCCACCGGCCATCGTCCCCGCGAACGACAGCAGGAGGAACAGCGTGACCGCGTTCCACGACCAGTCGCGCGCCCGGACCCCTTTGAGCGTGAGCCAGACGGTGAAGAACGTGATCGCCGACGGAATGACGATCAGGAACGTCAGCGCCATCGTCACCCACGCGGCCCACGCCGGGACCGGGGTCAGGTACAGGTGGTGGATCGACAGGACGGGGGTGAGGACGGTGAAGATCACCGCGGCGACGAACGCGGCCCGGTACGAGTAGATCGGACGCTGCGCGAAGATCGGGACGAGGAAGTAGAACGCCGTGATCGGGATCAGGAACAGGATGTAGACGATCCCGTGCCCGAAGAACCAGAACAGCACCTGGTTGAGGAGCGGGTTCACCGGGCCGACGCCGAAGTAGTTCGCGAGGTCCCAGGCGGAGGAGGCGAGGACCGTCACGTACGAGATCGGGATGAGGAAGACGAGCGCGAGCACGAACAGGGCGAACGGCGGGACCCGACGGACCTGGCCGCGGTGGCTCTTCCACCAGTCGAGGAAATGGACGAGCATCCAGCCCGCCCAGATCATCGCGCCGACGCTCAGGGCGATCCAGCCGATGTACCAGAGCGGGCTCGCGACGTACGCCGAGAGGTGCCGGATCCCGAGCGGCGAGTAGAAGTACCAGCCGAGCGCCGGGAAGTAATTGTCGTTGAAGATCGGGTACAGGTAGAACGGTCCTTCCATCAGGACCAGGCTCAGGTTGAGCAGGAACACGGAGAGGTAGTACGCCCACTTGAGCCGCGGCGTGAGCCCGAACGCGGTGACGAAGATGATCCCGAACAGGGCCAGCTCGAGCTGCTGGGCGAAGCCGAACAGCATCCGGATCCCGTGCAGGGTGAGGGACGAGTAGATCTCCTGGTTCGACAGATGGAGCGACTGGCCGAGCGCGAAGGCGGTCACCTGGGTGCGCCAGCCGAAGATGTCGACCGCGCCGACGATCCCCCAGAAGACCGAGGCGACGACCATCAGCATCGTGATCCGGGTCATCCAGTCGCGGTCGAGCTGGAACACCCGCTGGAAGAACGTCCGCTTCGCGAGGCGGGAGCGGATCGCCTCCTCGGTGCGGTCGAAGAAGCGGACGATCGCCGGCGGCGGCTGGAACACCGCGACCGGGGTTTCGGCGGCCCGGTCGTCCGCCGCGGGCGGAGGAGCGTCGCTCATCCGGTTCTCGGCCGACCCGCGAACGAGCGGACGATTATCCGCCGGGCGTAGGTACGGACGAACCTCGTCAAGCCGACTTGAGCGGGGCAGCCCCCCTGCCGTGCGTCGTGCCCGGCTACGGGGCGCCGAACGAGCGCCCTTCCGTGGACAGGTGATCGACCTTGAGCTCGGCAACGGAGCGCAGGGGCGTCCGGAGCGGGAGCTCCGCCGCGATCACCCCGCCGTAGCGCTCGTAGAACCGGCACGTGTGCAGGGTGAGGCACCGCGCGGCGTAGACCGGACGGCCGGTGAGGTCGGGGTCGTGCCCTCTCAGCACGACGGCGAGGCCGGTCTGCTCCAGGAACCGGTCGAGGTCGCGCGCGCCCCACGGGGGCGCCGCGCCGCGGCGCACCCGCGACGCGTCGCATTCCGCCCAGACGATCTCGGAGAGGCGGGCGTCGTCCGGGTGCCGAAAGGCGTCGACCCAGGGGGTGGGCAACGTCCCCCGGGGGAACCCCGCGTGGGCGAGGTAGGCGCCGTTGGCGGTCGAGACCGCGAGCGGCCCGCGTTCCAGCAACGCGAGGAGCCGGTCGTACCGCCGAGGGTCCGGCCCCCACTGTCGCTCGAGCTCGCGGGGAAGGTCGTGGGGGAGGACCGCCAGGCGCCGCGTCGTTTCGTGGTTCCCCTGGATCAGGAAGACGCGTTCGGGGTCGGCCGCGGTAAGGCCTAGCAGATAGAGGGCGTTCGCCGTCGACCCCGGACCGCAGTCGGCCGGCGCTCGGTCGATGTAGTCGCCCAGCCCGATCAGGCCGTGGTCCCCGGCCCGGTACCGTCGGACGACCTCCTCGGTCGATCGCCAATCGCCGTGCGAATCCCCGAACACCCAGGCCGAATCGGCGACGCCGGCGGGGAGGGCGACGATCGGGGGCCGTCGGGGGACGGACGCCTCGAGGCGGTCGAGCAGCGCGTCGAGCTCGGCGGGCGCGAGCGCGAGGATCTCGGCGGGCTCGAGCGGCCGTACCGGCGCGGACACTCGGCCTGCGCTCCTCGGATCAGGGAAGTGCGGGGGGCCGGAGTTCCCGGCGTCCGGTCGGGAGGACCGGGTCGCCCTTTGAACCGGCGTATGCCCTAGGCAACAGGGTCCTAAGCCCTGCCTCGTAGGCCCCGTCGGACCGCGCCGACGGTTTGGCCGAGCTGGAGCACCCCCGCACGCGATGAGAGGCTGGGGCCGGAGAGTAGCCCCGGCAGGAGTTCCGGCCCTCGGGGTCGACTCCCCCCGCGGCGTTCGAACCTGCGTCGCGAGATCCAGAGTCTCGCATGATTGGCCACTACACTACGGGGCTACGCGCCGCCCAGCGTCGGGCCGTTGATAAACGTTGCCGCGCGCGTGCCCCCGAGAGAGCCGCGCGCCCTCGGACCGGACCGCAGTCACAAATAGACGGGCGCGGTCCCACCGCTCGTCCCTGTCCGGAGGCGGAGATGGCGGAGAGGGACCCACGCTCGCTGTACGGCCGGGCCTCGGCCGCTCGATCGGCGGCGTTGTACGCCGCGGTGCCCGTCGCGGTCGCGCTCGTCGGTCTCACGGGGCTCGGGGCGAACCTGTTCGGCGTGGTCCGGGACCTCCCGACGGCGACAGTGGACGTCGCCTTTTCGTTCGTGCGCATGTGCGCCGCCTACGCGGCGTCGCTCGGCTTCGCCCTCGCCTACGGCTACTACGCGGCGACCCGCCGGACCGGCGAGCGGGTGATGATCCCGGTGCTCGACATCCTGCAGTCGGTCCCGATCCTCGGCTTCTTCCCCGTCGCGATCTACTTCTTCGTCGGCCTCACGCCGGCCGTCAGCTGGCTCGGGCCGAACATCGCGTCGATCTTCCTGATCTTCACCTCGATGGCCTGGAACATGGTGTTCGGGGTCTACGAATCGCTCAAGACGCTGCCCGCGGAGCTCAAGGAGGCCGCCGACACGTTCGGGGTCCACGGGTCGCTTCGGTTCCGACGCGTCCTGTTCCCCGCGACGATCAACCGACTCGTCTACAACTCCGTGCTGTCGTGGACGGGCGGGTTGTTCTTCCTCGTCGAGGCGGAGATCTTCACGACGAACACCTCCCCGCTCCGCGGCATCGGCAGCTACCTGTCGATCTCCGCCAGCTCCCATTCCGCTGACCCGTTCCTGGCCGGCATCGTCGTCCTCGTGATCGTCATCGCCCTGCTCGACTTCGCGGTGTGGCGGCCGCTCGGCCGCCGGGCCGAGCGGTACCGCTACGACACGTCGCCGTCCGGGGAGGCGTCGCTCGTGACGCCGACGCGGGACCCGGGCGGTCGGTTCCACCGGGCGGCCGCCTACGTGACCCGCGGCGTCCGGACGAGCGTCTCCCGCATCTCGACCCCCCTCGTGCAGCTCGCGTCGATCACCGTCCGCCCGGTCCGCCGGCCGACGGAGCGGCAGCGATCGGTGTTCTACTACGTCGCCCTGGGCGCGATCCTCGTCACGATCTGGCTGATGATGATCGCGATCACGGTGAGCGTCTTCCGCGTCTTCACGGGACCGATCTCCGAGAGCGTCCGCCATCAGATCCTGCTCTTGCCCCTCGCGATGGGGGCGTCGGCGCTCCGGATCACGGCGGCGTACGTCCTCTGTCTCGCGATCGGGCTGCCGCTCGCGATCTACATCGCGCGACGGCCGGGCGGCTCCCGGGTCGGGCTGCCGATCGTGGAGGTGATCGCCTCGTTCCCCGCGACGGCGCTGTTCCCGGTGATCATCTTCGAGCTCGTTCCGTACATCGGGCCCGAGGGCGCCTCGATCCTGATGCTGTTGACGGGGATGATCTGGTACCTGTTCTTCAACCTCCTCGCGGGGGTCCGCAGCCTCGCCCCCGACCTCGAGGAGGCGGCCCGGTCGTTCGGACTCTCCGGACGGAAGTTCTTCCGGCGGGTCCTGCTGCCCGGGATCTTCCCGGCGCTCGTCACCGGCTCGATCACGGCGTTCGGCGGCGGGTGGAACACGCTGATCGTCGCGGAGTACCTCAAGGTCGGGGCGGCGCGCTCGCTGAGCGTCCTCGGGATCGGCCAGCAGATCGACATCGGCTACTCGGAGGCGGGAGGGACCCCGTTGATGGTCGCGGCGCTGTTCACCCTGGTCGCGAGCGTCGTCGCCATCAACGAACTCATATGGAAGCCGCTGTACCGCCGGGCCGCCGAACGGTTCCGGTACGACTGACGGTCCGCCCGACGGGACGCGGCAAGGAGGTCGACGGTGGCCCTCATCCGGATCGAGCACGTCGACAAGAGCTTCCCGTCGCGCCACGGCTCGATCGCCATCATGCAGGACATCTCGTTCGACGTGAAGGACGCCGACTTCCTCGCGATCGTCGGCCCCTCCGGGTGCGGGAAGTCGACCCTGCTGCGGCTCATCCAGGGCCTCGACCGTCCGACCGCCGGCGCGATCTCGTTCCGCGACAAGCCGGTCGACCACGTCTGCGCGCAGATGGCGATGGTCTTCCAGAGCTTCGCGCTCTACCCGTGGCTGACCGTGGCGCAGAACGTCGCCTTCGGGCTGGAGGCGCTCGGGTGGGCCCCGGACCGGATCGCGACCCAGGTCGACCGGTACGTCGGGGTCACCGGTCTCGACGGGTTCCAGGAGGCGTACCCCCGGGAGCTGTCGGGCGGGATGCGACAGCGGGTCGGCCTCGCCCGGGCCCTCGCGGTCGAACCGGCGGTACTGTTGATGGACGAGCCGTTCAGCGCGCTGGACGCCCTGACCGCCGAGAGCCTCCGGGAGGAGATCCTGCAGCTGTGGGGAGATCCCGCGCTCCCGCCGGAGGCGGTCGTCCTCGTCACGCACAACATCGAGGAAGCGATCCAGCTCGCCGATCGGGTCGTCGTGATGTCCCGCCGCCCGTCGCACCTGCTCGCGGAGGTGCCGATCACGCTCCCCCGCCCGCGCGACCGCAAGAGCCCCGCGTTCTACGAGCTCACGGACCGGGTCTATTCGCTCATCACCGAGGGGGGGACCCCCGTGCCGTCGTCGGGGGACTCCCGTCCCGCCGTTTGAGAAGGTTTATACTCGGGCCCACTAGAGGGGTGACCCCTTCTTCACGACCGTGCCGACGAGCTATCCGAAGTGCAGCCCGACCGAGATGCTCGGCCTGCTCGTCCTCCTCCAGAACCACCACGACAGCGAGGACGTCGCGTTGCTGGCGGACGACCTCGACCTCGAGATCGACGAGATCCTTCCGTCGCTCGAGTTCGCCGAGATCCTTCAGCTCGTCAAGGTCTCGGACGGCCGCGCGACGTTCACGGACCTCGGGAAGCGACTGATGGCCGGGACGATCCGCGGCCGCAAGTCGCTCCTGCGCGAGGGGCTGCGGAAGACGACGCTGTTCAAGACCCTCGTCCGGGCGCTCGAGAGCTCCCCGACCCACGAGCTGAGCGACCACGAGCTCGCGCAGATCGTCTCGCTGACGACCGCGCCCAGCGAGGAGGTCGTGCAGAACATCGTGAACTGGGGACGGTACGCCGACCTGTTCCGGTACGACGCCGACGAGCGCCGGCTGATCGCGGTGAAAGGCATCACCGCCCCGAAGGGCGGCACGGGCCGGTCGCCCCCCCCGAGCCCTCCCAGTTCGGGCCCGGGCCCGTCGGCGCCGAAGCGGTCCCCCTCGACCCCGTCGTCGGATCCCCCGGGAGCGCAGGTCGCCCACGCCCTCGCGTAGCGCGTCCCCCCCGTCCCCGGAGATCGACGCGGGGTACCGGCGCGCCGGCGTCCCGGATGGCTCGCACGACGCTCGAACTCCGGAGGAACGGCTCGCCGATTTACAAAGGGCTTAAACGGGGCGACCTCTCCCCCGCCGCGGTGGGCACGTAGATCAGCGGAAGATCGCTGCTTTCGCAAAGCAGAGGTCGGGGGTTCAAATCCCCCCGTGTCCACTCCGGAACTCCCGGGATCCGCGCCGTCCCGGCGAGCCCTGCCCTGAGGATTGCCCCGGGACGACCCACGCGCCCGGTTCGGGGCGGCCCCGAACGACGATCGGCTACGTACCGCTCGCCGCTCCGAGATCCCTGGGCGGGCGGATCCCGAGGTAGAGACCCCGATCGGTGTGCGTCGCCCCGTAGAACCCGCTCGGGATCCGATGCACCGTGAGCCCGGCCGCGCCGAACGCCGCCTTCATCTGGCGGACCGAGAAGAGTCCCATGTCGTGGCGTTCGACCCAGTGCCGGATCCGTTCTCCGTCTCCGACCAGGTAGTGCATGTCCATGAGGGACCGGCCCCGGCGGGTGATCGACGTGTTCATCCGGGCGATCGGCCCACGACGTGACGGCACCGTAGCCAGGTGGACGCTTCCGGGTTTCCAGAGGGACGGCGTGAGCCACGGCTCCACGATGAGGAGCCCGCCAGGCACCAGATGGCGGGCGAAGGTGCGGAGCGTCGCGCGCAGGGTCCGTTCATCCCGGACGTATCCGATCGCAGAAAACAGGCAGGTGACCACGTCGAACCGCTCGGGGAGGTCGAACCGGGGCATGCTTCCTCGGACGAACCGGGCACGGGGCACCGCTCGACGGGCGACCGCGAGCATCTCCGGGCTCGCGTCGAGACCGGTGCACGCGAACGAGCGGGCCAAGTACCGGAGGTGCGCCCCCGTTCCGCAGGCGACGTCCAGGAGCGTCCGGGCCGGTCGCGGCCCCCAGCGCCGGACCAGTCGCACGATCGCCGCCGACTCCTTCCGGTAATCCTTCCACGCATAGACCCGGTCGTACACCTCGGCCAGCGTGCCGTACGCACGTCGGCGCGATTGCCCTCGGGCCATCGGCCGCGCTCACCACGACGGGGCTGATAGGGATTCGGCCGAGCCGCCCCCGGACCGCCGCGACGCTACCGCCGGACGAGGCGAGAAGAGTCGCGAGCTTGCTTCGCCGGGAGCTCACGTCAGGCGCAGCACGGTCTTCCCCGACAGGCGTCCCGCGCGCCCCTCGAGAACGACGTTCGGCGCGTCGGCGAGGTCGGCCGTGCGCTCGAGCGGCACGCGAAGTCGGCCCGCGACGACCTCCTGGGCGAGCCGGTCGAGCAGCGCCGAGCGAGGCTGGAGGTTGATGTTCAGCGTGCGGATGCCCGGGATCGGCGTCGCGGCGTAGACGGTCGTCGCCGCCGTCGCCCCTGTCCGAACGACCCCGGCCCACCGCCGGAACGGTTCCGCCGGACCGACCAGGTCCAGGAGGCCACCGACCCCGTGGGGATACTGGGCGCGAACCAACGCCGGTCCGTCCGTCGCCTCGGCGTCGATGACCCGGCGGGCGCCGAGCGCCAGCAGCCTATCGTGGGACGGGCGACGGGCGACCGCCACGACCTCGAGTCCCCGCGACGCGGCGAGCGGCACGAGGAACGAACCGATGCCCCCGGACGCCCCGACGACGACCAGCGCGGACCCCGGGTCGGCCCCGATCGTGTCGAGGGCATCGAGCGCGGTCATCCCCGCGGTCGGGAGCGCGGCCGCCTGGTCGGAACGCAGCCCCTCCGGAGTTCGAAGCAGGGCGTTCGTCGCCGGAACGGTGACGTGCTCGGCGTACGTACCCCGACCGATCGGGTCGTGCAGGAACGAACCGAACACGCGGTCCCCCACGCGGAAGTTCGTGACCGACGGACCGACCGCGTCGATCGTCCCGGCCCCGTCGACCCCGAGGATCAGCGGGAACTCGTGGGGGCGCTGTCCGTCGAGCACACCGTCGACGATCTTCCAGTCGAACGGATTCACGCCCGCGAACTCGAGCTGGACGCCGACCTCTCCGTTCGCGGGCGAACGGGCGGGCAGATCGACGAGCTCGACCGGCGCTTTGAACGCGCGAACCGCCGCCGCTCGCATCCCGGGTCCGACGCATCCTGGGCTCAAAGCCCCACGCTCGGGTCGTCCGGCCCGCGGGGGCGCGTGCCCGACCGGCCCCCGCGGTCGCGGACCGGAACGAAACCCGAAATACTGCCCGGCCCGTGACCCGACCCCGGCGATGATGGACCGGGACTACCCGATGACCCGGGCGCAGGCCCGACGCACCGTCGGCGCGCTCGCGGTCTGCGCGGTCGTCGGGGTCCTCCTCTTCGGCGGGCTGATCCCGGGGCTCAAGCCCGACTATCGCGTCAGCCCGACGACCACGTTCGACGGTCGCACGTACTACTGGACCCTCGCGCCGCTCCCGATACCCCTCAACGGGGGCAACGTGACCCTCCCCGTGAACTTCTCGCTGGCGAACGTCACCTTCGTGCTCTGGATGACCAACTGGTCGATCGTGGGGGGGAGCGTCCTGAACGGGAACGCCACGGAGCCGAACGGAACGGTCTACCACTTCTCGTTCGGCGGGTTCTACGGCACCCCCCATTGGACCGACGAGTACGTCTCACCCGGCGGCGCGGTCGCCGTCGTCTGGCGCGGTCAGATCCTCGCGGAACTGCTCGTCCTCGCGTAGGTGCCTTCGAGACCGCCGGCTCATCTACCGATCCGGGCGTGCGGAACCATCCGATGTCGACGCCGGCGCCGCTCGACGGCCCGAGCCCCACCGCGTCCGCCGCCCCCCACCGGCCGTACGAGGGACTGGACGGCACCGGCTCGGACATGGGCCGGCTGCTGAGCCTCAGTGACGGCGTGTTCGCTTTCGCCCTCACCTTCCTGGTCGTGAGCCTCGTCCTGCCGTCCCCCGGGACCACGACCCTCCCCAGCCTGCCCGTGCTACTGCGGCGGCTGCTGCCGGGGTTCGTCGGGTACGCGCTCTCGTTCCTGATCATCTCCACATGGTGGACCACACACCACCGGCTGTTCTCGCCGATCGTGCGGTACGACAGCGTGCTCGTCCGCCTCAACAACCTGTTCCTGCTCGTCATCGCGATCACCCCGTTCCTGGTCGCGCTCCTGCTCGACTACGGTCCTGGCAAGGGGACGTCGGTCGAGTCGACGCAGCTCGCGGTCCTCCTCTACTCCGGGGTGCAGGCGCTCGGAGGGCTCGACCTCCTCGTCATCTGGCGGCACTCGACCCGGCAGCGTCGCCTGGTCGAGCCGGACCTTCCCGAGGAGTGGGTCCGGGGCACCGAGCGGAGCCAGCTGGGAGTCGTCGCGGTCTTCCTCGCGGCGATGCCGGTCGTCTTCCTCTCCCCGATCGTCGCCGAGCTCGTCTGGGTGGCGATGCTCGGGATCCGGCCGCGACACCTGAGGCCCCACCCGGCCCGGACGCCCCCCCGGTCGGGGGACGACTCCGGCGACGCGCGACCGCGCTAGATCGACTCGAGCTGCGCTTCGCGCGCGAGCAGCCGGTTCACATCCGCCTCCGGCTCCTCGGGCGCATTCGCGGACGAGGCCCCGTACCGCTGGTCGACGGCGCGCAGCCGCCGGTACAGCCACTCGAACTCGTGAAAGACGAGCGGGTCGTTGAGGTCCCGCCGCAGCTGGTCGACCATGTCGACGGGCCGGCGGATCGCGAGATAGTAGGCGGTCGCCCAGGTGCCGAACGCCTCCCAGACGAGGTCGTCGTCCAGCACCTTGCGGTGCGTGAGCGTCCCGACCAGCTCGAAGAACGTGATGACCTCCATGCTCGCGATGTCGTGATGCTCCTGCTTGAGGAGCCGCTCGCTGAGGTGCCGACGGGCGGCGCGCATCCGACCCCCGTCGAACCGCTCCCGGAGCGCCATCACCGCGTTCGCGGAGTTGAGGTGCTGGCTCGTCCGCGTCTGCCAGTACATCAGGGCCAGCGTACCGACGACGAGGGCCCACGTTCCGAGCAGCGACCAGACGGCGATGTTCGACCAGTCCGTCACGCGCGACCTCGCTCCCCCGGCGACCGGGACCGTCCTTCGACCGACCGTCCCCGCCCCTTAGCCCTTCCGACCGTCGCCGAGGGTCTGGGCGGAGCGGGCCTGCCCGAAAGTAGGATAGCGCTCCTCCCCCTTCCGCTCGCCGTGCCGTACGTCGAGTACGACGAGACCGAGGCGATCTGCCCGCAGTGCGGATCGGCGTTCCGCTCCCCCGAGGTCCTCGAGGCGCACCTGCGCGAGTCGCACGCCGCCCCCGGCGCGCCGGCGGCCAAGAGCCCTCCGAAGTCGGTCCGCTGCTCGGTCTGCGGGGCGAAGCTGTCGTCGGTCGCCGCGCTCCAGCGGCACAACCGCGAAGCCCACGTCGGGTAGCTCGGACCTACGGGGGCGACGCCCGGGGCGGGACCGGGATCTCCGGCTCGTCGGTCTGCTCGACGTCGAGCCAGTGGCCCATCTTCCGTCGCTTCGTGTCGAGGTAACCGCGGTTCTGGTCGTTCGGCGGGACCACGAGCGGGATCCGTCCGACGATCTCGACGCCGTGCCGCCGGAGGTCCTCGACCTTTGCCGGATTGTTCGTCAGGATCTCGATCGACCGGATGTGCAGCGCGTCCAGCATGTGCGCCGCGAGGCCGTAGTCCCGCTCGTCGGGTCGGAAGCCGAGCGCCAGGTTCGCCTGGACGGTGTCGTATCCCTGGTCCTGCAGCTGGTAGGCACGGATCTTGTTCGCGAACCCGATCCCGCGCCCCTCCTGCCGGAGGTAGAGGACGACCCCGGCCTCTTGCCGGGAGATCCAGTCGAGCGAGGCGATCAGCTGGTCGCGGCAGTCGCACCGGAGCGAGCCGATCGCGTCGCCGGTGAGGCACTCCGAGTGGAGTCGGACCGGCACCCGTTCGCGGTCGAAGACGTTGCCGTGGATGAACGCCGCATGGTCCCGCCCGTCGTGGTCGTTCCAGAACGCGGCGACCTGGTAGTCGCCGAACCGGGTCGGAAGCTCCGCGACGGCGACCAGCTTCGTGCAGATCTCGGGCGCCCCGGGGCAGTGGTGGTCCCGGCTCTCCTCGAGGAGCTTCGCGACGATGTCGGCGGGCAGTCCCATCGGCGGGCGGAGCCGCGAACCCGAATTAAGCCCACGGTAACCGCCGGACCAGTCGGACCCGAACCCGGTCCCGTGCACCGCCCGGGTTGGAGGCGAACCGTTAGGTAGGCTGGGGACGCCTTCGTCCGGCGATGCCGATCGTCGCCTGGGCGACCCAGCGGGCCGCCCCCCTCGCCGGGTTCTTCGTCGCGGCCGTCACGTTCGGCCTGGGGGCGGCGGTCGTCGATTCGACGCGGGCCGGGTCTCCCCACTACTACATCGGGTGGATGGTCCTCGCGGTCGGCGTCCTCGTCCTCCTGCTGGTCGCGACCCGCGCGGTGTTCCGGCCGTTCGCGGCGTTCGCGATCGCCTTCCTCGTCGAGGTCTACGGCTGGTGGAACGTCTTCTGGGCGCTGGGCAACTGGTACGCCTGCCGCGGCTGTTCGTTCTCGCCCGCGGTCAGCCTGATCAATCTCCGCGGCTACTGGCCGTACGACCACGGCGCGATCTCGATCCCGTTCTGGCTGTTCGTCGTGACGAGCCTCGGGGCGATCCTCCTCCCGATCGGCGCCGCCGCCGGGGCGCTCCGGCCGCCCCCGTCGATCCGAGAGTTCGCCTAGGGGCCCGCCGCTCCCTCGGCCCTCACGACGGGGCGGGCGCAATCGCCGGGGTTCCGTCGGGCGTCAGCCACCGGCCGAGCAGCACTTCCCCCCGGACCACCCACATCCGGCTGCGGTACCCCCGCGCGCCGAGGCCTCCCTCGCGCCAGGTCGGCTCCTCCGGGGTCACTTCGCGGAACCCTCGGGAGGCGAACAGACGCCGCGACGCCGAGTTCTCCTCTTCGCACGCCGCGTACACCACCCGGGCCCCGGCGCGACGGAACCGGAGCACCGCGTCGTCGAGCAGACGGCCGGCCAGGCCCCGGCGGCGCCACCGGCTCCCGACGAACAGGTAGTAGACGTAGGCGACGTCCGCGTCGAACTGCTCGAGCATCGCGACGGCCGCGACCTCTCCGCCGACCGCGATCGCCCGGACGGTCCCGATGTCGCGGAGCGTCCGCTTCGCGTGCCAGCGGTAGATCCCCGTGAACGACTCGCGGAGCGCCGGCACGGCTCGCTCGCGATCGGACGGCGCGAGGTCGAAGATCGGGTCCTCGACCGGCGTGCGCGGAAGGGCGCGGGGGTTCACCCTGCCCGTACGGGCGGTCGGCCAGAAAGCTTCCGCGTCGACCCCGGCCGTCCCCTCGCCGGGCCCCGTCGACCGCGGGGTTATCCGCTCCGGCCCGACTGGCCGAACGTGCCGGGGGCTTCGTCCCGACTGCGAGCCCTTGCCTGCCGGGCCTGCTGCACCGAGGTCGACCCCGCGAAGCCGGTCGGGACCTGCCCGACGTGCGGACACACGCTGCTCGCCGAGTACGACCTGAACGGGTTCGACGGGCCGGCGTGGCTCGCATCGGTCCGCTCTCGACCCCCGACGCTCTGGAGGTATCGGGAGCTGCTCCCGGTCGGATCGCCGGCCGCCGAAGTGACGCTCGGAGAAGGGTACTCGCCCGTGCTCTCCCTCCCAGAGGACCCCCGCGCTCCCGGCCTACGTTTCCTGGTCAAGGACGACGGCGGCCTCCCGACCGGCTCCTTCAAGGCCCGGGGGATGGCGGTCGCCGTGGCGCGAGCGAAGGAGCTCGGGATACGGGAGGGGTACGTCCCGAGCGCCGGGAACGCGGGGGTCGCCCTCGCCGCGTACGGGGCGCGGGCCGGCCTGCGGGTCCGCATCTACCTTCCCCGTCGGACCCCGGAGGCGATGACGACCGCGTGCCGCCGATACGGCGCGGAGGTCGTGGTGGTCGACGGGACGATCCGCGACGCGGGGGAGCACGCTCGCCGCGCCGAGGCCGGACGCGGCTCGTTCGACTTTTCGACGCTCCGCGAACCGTACCGGGTCGAGGGAAAGAAGACGATGGGCCTCGAGATCTTCGAGCTGCTGGGCCCGGATCGGCTTCCGGAGGCGATCGTCTACCCGACCGGCGGAGGCACGGGCCTCGTAGGCATGCACAAGGCGTTCGGCGAGCTTCGCGCCCTCGGCCTGCTCGACCGCGAGCCGCGGCTGATCGCGGTCCAGCCGAGCGGCTGCGCCCCGGTGGTGCGGGCGCTCCGGGACGGTGCCCCTCGCATCGAACCATGGGAATCGCCCACGACCATCGCGCCCGGCCTCCTCGTCCCGGCCCCGTTCGCCTCCGAGCGCGTCCTCGAGGCCGTTCGTCAGAGCGGCGGGGCCGGGATCACCGTCACGGATCCCGAGATCGAGTCGGCCGCGGCCGCGCTCGCCCGGACGCACGGGATCTCGGCGTCCCCGGAAGGGGCCGCCCCCTACGCGGCGATCCCGCACCTCGTCGCGGAGCGACTCGTCCGCCCGGGCGAGACCGTCCTCCTGTACAACACCGGCAGCGGGATCCCGTTCCTTTCGGGGCGAACCGAATAGCCGGCTCGTCCGGGCCGGGGATCAGGTTCCCGGGACCCCGGCCACCACGGACGTGGCGGCCGCCGCCGGGGCTTCCTCGAGCGCTTCGACCAGCGCCAGGCCGACCCGGTTGATGGCGCACGGGGAGCACCACCGGTCGCCGTCGTGCAGCACCGCCCGCGA
>DATJZK010000123.1:0-2678 GCA_035499145.1 Thermoplasmata archaeon | reverse complement strand
CGGTCGGCGAAGTCGGTCGCGTGGAGGAGGCTGAACGTCGTCGGGGTCAGCAGGCCTTTCTTCTTCCCCCGCCGGATGACGCTCGAGACGAGGTCGGAGGAGTTCCACTCGGTGAAGAAGACGCGGTACCCCTGCGACTGAAGCCACTTCCCGAGCAGGGCGGCCTGCGTCGATTTGCCGCTGCCGTCGAGCCCTTCGAAGACGAGCAGGCGGCCGGGATAGCCGTGGCTCGGGGACGGGCCGTCAGCGGTCACGGGCCCGCACCTCCAGACCGAAGACGCGCTGCATCGGCCGTCGCACCTTCTCGAGCCATCGAGGGATGAGCGCGCTATCGTCCCCGGCAGAAAAGCCCACCGACAGCGTCCGCCCGGCGCCGACGAGCGCGAAGCGGGGCCGGGCGGGCGCCGTCAGCTCCGCCGCCTCGAGGACCGCGCCCAGCCGGACCGCCAGCTCGATCTCCCGTCCCCCGACGACCGGCAGGTAGTCGCGCTTCCACTCGGACGGCGGGGTGCCGCCCTCGTGCAGGAACGTCGTCATCGCGGCGAGCAGCGTCTCGCGCTGCTCGAGCCCCCAGATCGGGCAGTTCTCCACTAGGTACGCCGAGTGCCGGGCGTGGTTCCAGAGGTCGACGACCGTCCCCGCCTCGTGCATCCCGGCCGCGACGCGAAGCGCGAGGCGCTCGCTCGGTCCCCCCTCGAACCGATCGGCAAGCAGGTCGTAGAGGGCGAGCGCTGCGGCGACGACCCGGTGGCTGCTCTCGAGCCGGAAGCCGAACGCCTGGGAGGCGGCCGCGACCGAGCGGTCGGCGAGCTCCTCGGCGGTCGCGGGGAGCCGCGCCCCGATCTCCTCGAGCGCGATCCCCTCGCGGATGCCGGTCCCGGAGACGGTCGTCCGCTCGACGTCGACGGCCCGGAGCAGCTCCTCAACGACCACGATCCCCGCGACGACGACGTCCGCCCGGTCCCCGCCGATCCCCGGGACGGCGCGCCGCTTCGCGGCGGGCATCTCGCCGAGGAGCTCGTGGAGCGACTCGACATCGCGGTCGTAGAGCGGGTAGCCGTGGACGCGACGGACGGGGTACTCCCGCAGCTCGATCGCCGCGCGGGCGAGCGAACGGACCGTCCCGCCGAGGCCGATCAGGCGGTACTCCCGTCCGCCGAACGCCGAGATCGTCGAGGCGAGCGCGTCCCGGACGTACTCGCGAAGGGCGTCGACCTCCCGTCGCTTCGGGGGGTCGTGGTCGAGGAACCGTTGGCTGAGCCGAAGCACCCCCAGCGGGAGGCTGACCGAGTTGCGGAGCGCGCCTCGGCGCACTTCGCACAGCTGCATCGACCCTCCGCCCAGGTCGAAGACGATGTCGTTCTCGAGCGGCCAGGCGCTCGCGACGCCCAGGTACGCGTACCGGGCCTCCTCGGCGCCCGAGATCACGCGAAGCGCGAGGCCGGTCGCCCGCTCCACCTCGCGCACAAACCCCCGGCCGTTCGGCGCGTCCCGGACGGCGCTCGTGGCGATGGCGACCGTCCTCGGGACCTCGAGCGCACGGATCAGGCGGGCGAACCGGCGGGCGGTGGCGACACCGCGTGCGAAGGCGGCCTCCGAGAGGTGGCCCCGGCCGGAGGTGCCGAGTCCGAGACGGGGCGAGTCCTTCGTCTCGAACACGGCACGGACCGTGCCCCACGACGACGTCTCGAAGGCGACGAACCGAGCCGTGTTCGACCCGATGTCGACGACCGCGAGCGACGGCGCGGACCGGGCGGTCGGCCGGTCGCGCTCGACGGTCGCGGCACGTCCCCGGTGCACGCAGCGCGGGAACGGTCCTCGCCCTTTAGGCCCTCGGGGGGGCCCGCGCCTCGTCGCCCACGGACTCGTTCAGAAGTTCTTTCAACCGGCCGGCGTTCGCCGCCCCCGGAGGAGGGTCCCCGCGCGCGCGTCCCCCCCGACGACGGCCCGGCCCCGCCACCTCGCGTCGGAGCTCGACCGGATCCTCGCCCGGACGAACAGCGAGGTCGACGCGCTCGTCCGTCGTCCGTCGCCGGGCGTGGAGGAGATCCACCGACTGCACCGCTCGATGCGCCGACTGAGGGTCGGATTCGAGCTGTGGGGACGGCTCCTGCCAGCCGCCGACCGCGCGGAGGCCGCGACCCTCGCCCGGCGTCTGAAGCGGCTCGCTCGGCTCGTCGGCCAGGTCCGCGACCGCGACGTCGTGCTCGCCCTGCTCGACCGGGCCCGCCCCGGGCGCGGCCGTCCGGGGGAGAGCGCGCGGTTCCACGAATTCTGGGGGCGCCTGCGCGACGACTCCCGGACCGGCCGGGAGCTCCTCCGGGCGTTCGTTCGGACCGAGCGCGACGCCGGGCTGTTCCGCGAGATCGGGGCGACGCTCCGGCGCGCCCCGCGGGCGCGGGCCGACACCGACCTCGCGCGGCTGATGGCCGACGAGAACCGCTCCCATCACGAGAAGGTCCGTCGCGCGCACCGCAAGGCGAGCGAGCGACCGTCGTCCGAACGTCTCCACCGCCTGAGGATCCGGCTCCGTCAGCTCCGCCACGTGGCCGAGATCACCCACTCGGTCGAGCCGGCCGCCGCGCACCGGATCCCGGTGTCGTTCCGGAGGCTCCAGGACCGCCTCGGTGTCCTCCACGACCTGGACGTCACGCTCTCGACGCTCGATCCGGACCTCG
>DATJZK010000122.1:0-7539 GCA_035499145.1 Thermoplasmata archaeon | reverse complement strand
ACTCTTTTCCCCGCGGGGCCGTCGCGCCGCGCGAGGGAGCGATGCCGGACGGCTCGGTCGTGGAGGTGGTGCTGCCGGACGGCACGCACCGGTCGGTCGCCGCGGGCACCGCGGTCGGCACCGTGCTCGCCGAATGGGCTCCCGACCGGGCGAGCCGCTTCCTCGCGGCGTCGATCGAAGGCGCCGCGGTCGACCTCTCGGCGCCGATCCGGGCCGGCCGGATTGCTCCGCTGACGTTCGAGGACAAGGCGGGACGTGACGTCCTCCAGCACTCCTCGGCCCACCTGGTCGCGAAGGCGCTGGTCGAAACGATCCCCGAGGCGCGCCCGACCGTCGGTCCTCCGACGGACGAGGGGTTCTACTACGACTTCGACGTCCGTCCGCTGACCCCGGCCGACCTCGACGCGGTGAAGGCGTCGATGGACCGGTCGATCCGCGCCCGGGAGCCGTTCCGACGCCGCGAGCTGCCGAAGGTCGACGCGGAGAGGCTGTTCGCCGCCAATCCGTACAAGCTTCGGTACATCGCCGAAGTTCCCCCCGGGGAGCCGGTCTCCGTGTACGACACCGGCGACTTCACCGACCTCTGCCGGGGTCCGCACGTACCGGACACGTCGTGGCTCCAGGGGGTTCACGTCCTCGGGTTCTCCGCGATCACCCCCGAGGCCGCCGACGCGAAGCCGCTCCAGCGGGTGCGTGGGGTCGGATTCCCCACCCGGGGCGAGCTCGACGCCTACCTCAAGATGCGGACGGAGGCGGCGCGGCGCGACCACCGGACGATCGGCCAGCAGCAGGAGCTGTTCTTCTTCGCGGAGCAGGCGCCGGGGTTCCCGTTCTGGCTTCCGCACGGGATGGTGATCGTGCGCGAGCTCGAGAAGTTCGTGACGGAGCACCTCCGCGCCGCGGGCTACGCCGAGATCCGGACCCCGCTGCTGTTCGCCAAGTCGGTCTTCGAGACGAGCGGCCACTGGGAGATGTACCGGGAGAACATGTTCACCTCGGAGATCGACGGGCAGGAGTTCGGCTGGAAGCCGATGAACTGCCCCGGTGCGATGCTGATCTTCGGCTCGCGGGCCCGCAGCTACCGGGAACTTCCGCTCCGGCTCGCCGAGTTCGCCCCGCTCCACCGGCTCGAGGCGAGCGGAACGCTGCACGGCCTGCTCCGCGTGCGGGAGTTGGTGCAGGACGATGCGCACGTGTTCGTCACCGAAGAGCAGATCGAAGGAGAGATCCGGGTGTTGCTCGCCTGGATCCGGGACGCGTTCACGACGTTCCGTCTCGCCTGGTCGTACGAGCTCTCGACCCGGCCGCCGAAGTTCCTGGGCGAGGTCGCCGACTGGGACCGGGCGGAGGCGATCCTCGAGCGGCTGCTGAAGGAGTCGGGGGTCCCCTACCGGATCTCGCCGGGCGAAGGGGCGTTCTACGGGCCCAAGATCGACATCCACATCCGCGACAGCATGAACCGACCGTGGCAGACCGGCACGATCCAGCTCGACTATCAGATCCCGCGCCGGTTCCACCTCGAGTACCAGGGGTCCGACGGTCAGCTGCACCAGCCGGTGGTCGTGCACCGCACGATCCTCGGGACCTGGGAGCGGTTCCTCGGTGTGCTCACCGAGCACTGCGCCGGCCGATGGCCCCCGTGGCTCGCCCCGGTGCAGGTCCGCGTCCTGCCGGTCGCGGACCGCCACGCCGAGGCGGCCCGCGGCCTCGCGGACGAACTGCGGGCCGGCCAGGTGCGTGTCGAAGTGACCGGCAGCGAAGAGTCGCTCCCGAAGCGGGTCCGCACCGCCGAGGTCGACCGGATCCCGTACGTCGCGGTCGTCGGGGACCGCGAGGTCGCGGACGGTTCCGTCTCGGTCCGGGTCCGCGGCGTGAAGGAGGGCCGGACCTACTCCCGGCCCGAGCTCCTCGCCTACGTCACCGAGCGGATCCGCAAGCGCGAGTTCGACCCCTGAACGGTCGCGCGGCGCTCGGGGCGGCTACCGGGACCGCTGGGCCCGGCGCGCTTCGATGCGCGCGTTGAGGTACAGGCTCTCGACCTGGGTCGAATCGGCCTGGTGCTCGCTGCGCAGGTGCTCCCGCAACCGCGAAAGATCGAACGGCCGGCCGCAGACCTTGCACGCGATGCGGGCCCGCCGACTGGACGAGTCGGAGGGGCCGACCGACTGCATGCTCGGAGAGCCGGTCCACCCGTCTTAAAGACCTCTCGGCGGAAAGGCCGCCGGCGGGTCGGCGGTCGCGGCCGCGCGCAAAGTTTATCTGCCAATCCCGTCAGCCGGCGAAGAATTTCGAGGGAATCCGATGGAGATCGCGACCTCCCAACTGGAGCTGCTCGTCTTCCTGGCCGCCGCGCTCGCGCTCGCCTACGCAGGCGTCCAGACCCTTCTCCTCCTCCGCGAGGACGAAGGCGACGAACGGATGCGGTCGATCTCGCTCGCGATCCGCGAGGGCGCGGTCGCGTTCCTCCGACGGGAGTACACGGCGGTCTTCGCGGTCGCGATCGTCCTCGCGGTCGTCATCGCGGTCGCCTTCGGCATCACCGGCGACGGCCCGCGGCTCGCCGTCGGCTTCCTGTTCGGCGCCGCCGGGAGCGCGCTCGCCGGCGCGGTCGGAATGTACGTCAGCGTCCGGGCGAACGTCCGGACGGCCGCCCACGCGCGCCGCGGGAACCTCGGCGCCACGATGCGCTACGCGTTCCGGGGCGGCAGCGTCACGGGGCTCTCGGTCGCCGGGATGGCGCTCCTCGAGCTGATCGGCTTCTACGTCGCCTTCGGCGGGAACGTCCTCGCGATGGTCGGCCTCCTGTTCGGCGCGTCGCTGATGAGCCTGTTCGCGCGGGTCGGCGGCGGCATCTTCACGAAGGGCGCGGACGTCGGGGCGGACCTCGTCGGCAAGGTCGAGGCCGGCATCCCCGAGGACGACCCCCGGAACCCCGCGGTGATCGCCGACAACGTCGGCGACAACGTCGGCGACTGCGCGGGGATGGCGGCCGACCTGTTCGAGACGTACGTCGTGACCGCGGTCGGCACGATGCTCCTCGCCTACCTGATCCTCCACAACAACCTGGTCGCGAACTTCGCGGCCCTGTACCCCCACGCGATCCTCTACCCGCTCGTCATCAGCGCCTGGGCGATCGTCGCGACCCTCGTCGGCGCGGCGTTCGTCCGGATGCGCCCCGGCGGGACGATCATGGGCGCGCTCTACCAGGGGCTCGCCGCGACCACCGTCGTGGGGATCGTCGGCCTCTACGTCCTCGACTGGTGGCTGATGGGCTCGAACCTCGGCGTCTTCGCCGCGACCGTCGCGGGCCTGATCGTGATGGCGCTGATCGTCGTCCTCACCGACTACTACACGAGCGCCGAGTACTCGCCGGTCCACCGGATCGCGGACGCGAGCCAGGCGGGGGCCGGCCCGAACGTCATCACGGGCCTCTCTGTCGGCCTCGAGTCGGTGTTCATCTCGGGGATCGTGATCGTCGCCGCGACCCTCGCGAGCTACTTCGCGGTCGGGTGGAACGGTTCGGGGGTCGTCGCCGCGCGCGGCCTCTACGGGGTCGGCCTCGCCGCGGCGAGCATGCTGGCCGTCACGGGGATGATCATCTCGATCGACGCCTTCGGCCCGATCACCGACAACGCCGGCGGGATCGCCGAGATGGCGAACCTCCCGCCCGAGGCCCGCGGGGTCACCGACCCGCTCGACGCGGTCGGCAATACGACGAAGGCCGTGACGAAGGGCTACGCGATCGGCTCCGCCGTCCTGGCGACCCTGGCGCTGTTCGCGGCGTACACGTTCGCCGCCGCGCAGCACTGCGCGAAGTGTGCGACGATCGCGAACGGCCAGAACGCCTGGGCCGGCTTCACGAGCTACCTCACGATCGACAACCCGCTGGTCGTCGCCGGCCTGATCATCGGCGCGATCCTGCCGTTCTTCTTCACGTCGTTCCTGATGAACGCGGTCGGCATCGCCGCGCAGGCGATCGTCTTCGAGGTCCGCCGCCAGTTCAAGGAGATCGCCGGGATCATGGACGGCTCGGGGAAGCCCGAGTACGGCACCTGCGTCGACATCGTGACGCGGACGGCGCTCCGTCAGCTCGCGGTCCCGGCGGCCGTCGGGATCGTGACGCCGCTCGCGGTCGGCTTCCTGCTCGGTCCCGTCGCCCTCGCCGGGCTCCTCCTCGGCGTCATCCTCTCCGGCTTCCCGCTCGCGATCCTGATGACGACCGGCGGCGGCGCCTGGGACAACGGGAAGAAGTACATCGAGAGCGGCCACTACGGCGGGAAGCGGTCGGACGCCCACAAGGCGGCCGTCGTCGGCGACACCGTCGGGGACGCGACGAAGGACACGGCGGGTCCGGCGATCAACCCGCTGATCAAGGTCGTCAACACGATCTCGATCCTGTTCATCGCGCTGATGGTCGCGCACTCGGTGATCGGGATCCACTGAGGACCGCGCGGGCGACCGCCCGCGCCCCGGCGATCGGTCCTAGGCGTAGTGCGAGAGGCTGGAGCGCTCCTTCCGGGCGGCCTCGCGCTGGTCGCCGCGCTCCTCGGCGCGCCGCTCCTTCTCGCACTCCTCCTCGGTGACCCAGAGGAACTCGAGGTCCTCCGGGTGGTCGTGGGCGAGGTACGCCCCCGCCTCGAAGGCGCTCGAGAGGAGCTCCTCGAGATTGTCCGCCTCGTTCCCCTCAAGGCGGCCGGCGGTCCGCCAGTACCAGTCGGCGGTCTTCCCCGCCGCCTGGAGGTACTCGGTGATGAAATCGAAGATCGAACTCCGCTCGTCCGACAGCTTCACGTGGAGGTGGCGGTCGTTCGGCTGCTTGTCGTCCTCGGGCGGAGGGGCCGAGTCGGGCATTCGGGATGAAAGGACGGCGCCCGCTATAACGGCTCGTCCGCCCGCGACCCTTCAAGAGGAGTCGCGGCGTGGGCGCTCCGGTACTCCGTGCAAGGCGCTCCCCCTCCGACCCCCGCCCCGGCGCGGCCCGCCCGGACCGACGCGCAGCGGGCCGTTCGCTACAACCACCTGATCGGACGCCTCCGCGACCGGCAGATCACGATGGAGGAGGCGACCGAGCTGTTCGGGATGATGCAGGCGATGCTCCGCGCGAGCGAGGCGGCGCGGCTCTCGGGGCTCGCGCCCCCGGTCGAGGGGACCGCGCCCCGGCCCAAGCCGAAGCCGGCGAGCGCGCCGGTGGGCGTCCCGATGACGGACGAGATGATGCTCACGGGGTTCCTCGCCCTCGGGGCCGGCACCGGGCTGCTCGCCGCGATCGCGAAGCGGATGTCCGAAGGGGCGGCGGCCGCCCCGGCCGCTCGCCCGCCGGCCCGGTCCGCCCCGCGGTAGGAGCCGGATGCCCGCGGGCCGGTTCGTCTTCGCCCATCTCGCCGACGCGCACGTCGGGGCGTGGCCGCGAGCGCCCGCGGTCCGCGCGGCGCTCCGCCAGAGCGTCCTCAAGGCGCTCGACGTCGCCTCCGAGCGCGGCGCGGAGTTCCTCCTCGTCTCCGGCGACCTGTTCCACACCCCGGTCCCCGACCCTACCGAGGTGGCGCCGGTCGCCGCCGCGCTGAAGCGGCTGGTCGACGAGGGGCGCCGGATCTACGTCATCTACGGTTCGCACGACTACGTCGCGCACCGGACCAGCTGGCTGGACGTCCTCGCCGCCGCCGGGGTGTTCGCGAAGGTCGCCCCGGAGGCCGTGCGCGCGGAAGGGACCCGGTGGACCCTGCCGTTCCTGGTCGATGCGCCGACCGGCGCCCGGATCGCGGGGATCTCGGGCCGGTCGCACGGGCTCGACCGCGAGTACTTCCGCGCGGTCGACTCGGAGGCGTTCCGCGCGGAGCCGGGGTTCAAGATCTTCCAGTTCCACGCCGCGGTGGAGGAGTACCTCCCGCCGGCGCTGCGCGAGCACATCCGGGGGATCCGGCGGGACGACCTGCCGGCGGGGTGCGGCTACTACGCGGGCGGCCACATCCACTACACGTACGAGGGAGAAGGGCCGGGCGGCGGCCTCCTCGTGAACCCCGGAGCGGTGTTCGGGACGAGCCGCACCGACCTCGAGAACGCGGTCGCGAACCGCACCCACCAGGGGGTCGTCATCGTCGAGGTCGAGGACGGCGTCGCGCGAGCCGAGATCGTCGACACCGCCCCCCGCGACCTCGTCCGTCTCGTCGACGTCGACGTGACCGGTCGCTCCGCGGACGAGGCCCGGGCGGAGCTCGAGCGGCGGGTCCTCGCCGAGGAGGGGGGACCGGGAAGCCTCGTGTTCCCCCGGATCCACGGGAGCCTGGCGGACGGCTCGGTCGCCAGCCTCGCGCTCGCGTCGGTCGCCCGGGAACTCGCCACCGACGGTCGGGCGATCACCTGGGATATCCGGGATCTCGCCCCCGCCGCTCCCGAGGGGGCGCCCCGGGCGGACGAAGGGGATGTCGAGGGCGCGGCGATCGCCCAACTGCTCGAGGAGAGCCGGCCCGCGCATCCCTGGCTCGACGGGCCCGACGGGGAGCGTCGGGTCCGCGAGCTCGTCCGGGAACTGGGGTTGCCGAAGGGGGACGGAGAGGCCGCCGTCGACTACCGGACGGCCCGGGTCGAGGCGGGCCGACGGATCCTCGGCGTCCGGGCGCCCCCGGCGGCGCCGTAGGTAACGATGCAGCTCCGGCGTCTCGAGGTCGAGAACATCCGCAGCTACGAGCGCGGGCAGCTCGACGTCGCGCCGGGCACCACGTTGATCGTTGGGGACGTCGGCGCCGGCAAGACGAGCCTCCTCTACGCGGTCGAGATGGCGCTGTTCGGCGTGGCCGAGGTCGACGCGGCGTACCTCGTCCGCCACGGGGCGCTGCACGCCGAGGTCGCGGTCCGCTTCGAGGACGGCGAGCATGTGTACGAGGTCGCCCGCCGGTTCCGCCGGGTCCGCCGGAAGGGGCGCGACCAGTTCGAGACGGAGAAGATCTCGTTCCGCGAGGACGGGCGCGAGACGTCGTACTCGGCGACCGAGGTCCGCCAGCGGGTGATCGAGCTGCTCGGGTTCCCCGACAACCCGAACCCGCAGGCCCACTCCGACCTCTGGCGCTGGGCGATCTACGTCCCGCAGGAGAAGATGCGCGAGATCCTCTCGGCGCGTCCGCAGGAGCGACTCGAGACGGTCCGTAAGGCGCTCGGCGTGGAGCGGTTCCGCACCGCGGCCGAGAACGCCCAGGAGCTCGGCGCCGACCTTCGGGCGAGCGCCCGCCACCGGCGGGAGTCGGCCGAGCGACTCGCGCACCACGACCTCGAGTTCGCCGACGCCTCCGCGGCCGCGGACCGGCTCCGGCTCGAACGGCCGGAGCACGAGCGAGCGATCGCCGCGGCCGCCGCGGAGCACGACCACGCCCGCGCGCGGCTGGCGGATGCCGAGCGGGCCGCGCTGCAGGTCGAGTCGACGCGTCGCGAGCTCGAGGCGCTCCGGCAGGAGGAAGCCGCGGACGCCTCGGCCCGCCGCGAGCTCACGGAACGATCCATGCAACGGGCGACGGAGAACGAACGCCGGCAGCGCGAACTCGATGCCGC
>DATJZK010000121.1:0-20454 GCA_035499145.1 Thermoplasmata archaeon | reverse complement strand
AGGACGAAGCTCTTCGCGCTGACGCCGCTCGTCGCGTCGATCACGGTGACGTTGTCGCTGACCTGGTTCGCGGCGTAGAACTGGTCCGACGCGGCCAGGTACGCAAGGCCGATGGCGTATCCGGTGCCGACCGACCGGGTCGCGCTCACCGAGCCGGTCGCGCCGGAGAGGACCGTGACCGAGTGACCGGTGTTCGAGGCGACCCCGACGAGGTCGTCCGTCGCGTCCCACGCGAGCGAGACCGGCTCTGCCCCGACCGCGGGGTTGGCGATCACGGCACCGGTGGAGGTGTCGATCACGCTCACGTTCGCCGAGCCGTAGTTGGCCACGAAGACGTGGTGGTCGGTCGGATCGTAGGCGACGGCCGCGGGGTCCGTGCCCACCGAGATGTTCGCCGTGACCTTGAGCGCCGTCCCCGAGACGACGGAGACGGTGGCGGTCGAGTAGTCGGAGACGTAGAAGTTCCCGTTGTCGGGGTCGTAGACGACCCCCGCGGGGCCGCGCGGCAGCGCGATCGTGGCGAGCGGGGCGCCGGTCGCGCCGGATCGTATCGTGAGGTTGCCGGGACCATAGTTGGTGACGAGGAGATCGCCGTTCGCGGTGTCGACCGCCACCGTCGGCTCGAGCTGGGCGTTGGGGAACGTCGACGTGCCCGCGACGAGCGTCCCCGTCGCGCGTTCGGTCGCGGCGTCGACCGTGGAGAGGGTCTGCCCCGAGTTTCCGCGGATGTAGAGCACCCCGCTGACCGGATCGTACATGCCCCATTGGGGACCGTTCTGCTCGGCCGGGGTCGAGTTCCCGGCGGTCGTCGTGTTGGCCAGGAGGTCGTCCACCGCCAGCACGGCCCCGACGCCCGTGGCCGCGGGCGAGGCCGGGCTCGCCGGAGCGGGACCGAGCATCGGGACCGCGCCCGTCGCCGGGATCGCCGGCGGGGCGGGGGTCGTCAGGCCGGCCGGGCCGAACGCGAGGAGCGCGGCGAGAACGAGCACCGCGAGCGCGGCGGGCCGTCGCGCAGAGCGATCGACGCTCCGGGCCGTGTCTCCGGGTGATTTCGGGCGGCGCATGCTAGGGCCGACAAGCTCTGCCTATAACAAACCGACCGACGACGCCCCGACGCGGTCGCCATCCGCATATACCGCCGGCGTGTCGTCGCCTGGATGAGCGAGCCCGACGCCCCCGCCTACCGCAAGCTGACGCGCGCCGAGGAACGGGTGATCGTTCACAAGGGGACGGAGCCACCGTTCAGCGGCGAGTATGATCGGCAGTTCGCCGCGGGTACGTACGTTTGCAAGCGGTGCGGAGCGCCGCTCTACGAGTCGGACGCCAAGTTCGACGCGGGGTGCGGCTGGCCGGCGTTCGATCGCGAGCTGCCGGGCGCGGTCGCGCAACGGCCGGATCCCGACGGCGACCGGACCGAGATCCAGTGCGCCCGGTGCGGCGCCCATCTCGGTCACGTGTTCGTCGGGGAGCGGTTGACCGCGCGGAACGTTCGTCATTGTGTCAATTCGATCTCGATGAGTTTCGTCCCGGCGTCACCCGCGGCGAGCCGCCCTCCGGCCCCGGAGGTTCGGCCGTGACCGGACGGCGGGGGTCGGACGATCGGGGGGTCGTGGAAGCGCTCCACGCCAAGCCGCGCACCCCCGGGGAGCACGGCCTGCCCAAGCCGTCCGTGCCTCGCGTCGCCGTCCGCGGCGACGGGGTCGAGGGGGATTACAACGTGTACCGGCAGGAGGAGAAGCACGGAGACCCTCGGATGGCCGTCCTGCTGATCCCGGCGGAGACGCTCGAGGAGTTCCGGCGCGACGGGTGGCCCGTTCGACCGGGGGATCTCGGCGAGAACGTCACGACCCGGGGCCTCTCCTACGAGGCCCTGGCCCCGCCGGGCCGGTTCGAGGTCGGGAGAGCGGTGCTGGAGATCTCGAAGGCGTGCACCCCATGCGACAACCTCCACCTGCTGCCCTACGTCGGGCCCAGCCGCGGTGCCGAGTTCGTCCGCACCGCCGTCGGACGGCGCGGCTGGTACGCCCGGGTCGTTCGGGAAGGCGAGATACAGGTCGGCGACCCGATCCGTCGTCTCGGATAGGTCGCTTGGCCCGGATTCCCGTCCTCCAGAGCCATTAAGAGCCCGCGGGCAGGTCGATTTCGCCGTGACCGCCCCGACGTGGACACCGCGAGCCAAGTGGGCCGAATCCGTTACGATGCCCCCTTCGGACAGCCCCGGAGGGATGGCGATCGCCGTCGCCTCGCTGTTCGGCCTCGTCTTCGCGCTGTTGTTCGTCGCCCAGTACCCGGCGATGATCGCCACGGCGTGGTGGATCACTTCGATCGCGCTCCTCGCCGGCGTCGTCGGGACGTTCGCGCTGGCGACGATGCTCGGGACCGACATCGCCACCTACCAGCGGCTCGAGCTCGACCTGGCGCGAACGGTCATCGCCCACCTCGGCTCGAACACCTCTCCCGAGCCGGAGGCCGCCCTCGGCGGAGTTTGGCGAGCGTACGTGGCGGTCGCCGACGAGTCCCGCCGGGTCGCCCGCGTGCATGCCTACGCCTTCGGGCCGTTCCTCTGGGGGACGGTGATCTCCCTCATCGCCGCGCTCCTCACCGGACTCGGCACGGTCACCTCGACCGCGAACGTGGTCGGGGTGGGACTCCTGGTGGAGTTCTTCGGCTTCGTGCTGCTGTTCCTCGGCGCCGCCGCCCTCGTGCTGACGGTCGGCTACTCCGACGATGTCCCGGGATTCCACGGGTTCGCCGCGCGTCGGTGGCGCCGCAACGCCGCGCGCCTCCCCGCGGTCGAGGAAGCCCTGTCGAACGTCCCGTGGCTCCCCGAGTTCCACCGCGGGGTCCGCGAATCGAAGACCGACCCTTCGGACTCGACGCTGCGGTGGATCTCTCCGTAACGGGCAGCTCGGCGACTCCGAGGGGGCCTCGGGGCAAACGTCTATACAGTAAGACGACGCGTCGTTCGACCGAGCGTCCGTGAGGCTGCGCCCCATCGCCCTGATCGTCGCCGTTGTCGTCCTCGTCGCCGTTCCTGCCGTGCCGGGCCTGATCGTATCGCACGCCGGGTCGATCCCGTCTGGCCGGACCCCGGCGGGCGGCGCCCGAGCGCTCGTGGAAGCCCGGGTGGCGGCGATCGAAGCCGCCTCGCGAGGCGGGGGTGTCCCCCGATCGCTCGTTCACCTTCCGGACCTCTACGGCGCCCGCCCCGGCGCCGCCGGACCGGTCGCGCCGACGTACTCGAGCGCCCCCGCCCCGATGGGGGTCGCGGACCTCGGGCTCGTGAACCGCTCCGGGACGATCGTCCCGACCGTCCTCGACACCCCGTCGGTCTCGGGTACGGTCTCGTTCACGCAGGCCGAGTCGGTCTACCTCGACGGGGACGGGCCCGGGATGTTCGGGGTCCAGATGAACGCGGTCGCGACGAACGTGACCGTCTTCGGGCACGCGACCGATCAGTTCTGGGCCCAGGACTTCCTCAGCTACACTCCGCAGAACGCCACGCTCACGTTCGGCGACAACCTGTGGAACTTCTCGAGCGCGAGCGGCCTGATGCCCGCCAACACGCTCTACGCCCACGGGCCGAACGGGACGCTGGTGGCCCCGTACTACTACTTCGCGACGGGTCCGACGTTCGTGGTCCATTACCCGTTCTCGGTGACGTTCACGCTCTCCGCGGCGGACGTCGGCAACCGGCCGGCGCTCTACTTCAACTACAGCGTGAACTCCTCGTCTGTACAAGCGGCCGGCTCGTTCGACCGCGTGATCTTCAACTCCTCGCTCCTTCCCCCGATCTTCCCTGCGACCGTTCCGATGTTCCAGGCGAACGGTGCGGCGCTCGACCCGCTCGGGCTGCCGAACGACCTGGAACTGGTGCTGGTCGGGGACGGTGCCGGGGACACGACCACGTTCGTTCGCCTCCTCGCCCAGTTCTCCATAGCGACGTGGAACGCGACGGCGTCCGCGTTCCAGCCGATCGCCTCGGCCTACGATGCGGGGTCGGACACCGGCGAGACGAGTGACGGGGTCGGCGTCTTCTACAACGCGACCAGCCTCGGCGTCCCGGTCCCGGTCGCGACGCTCGCGCTCGGGCCGTCGTTCCTGTACGGCCTCTGGGGACTTCAGTCGAATCCGGGGTACCGCATCCTCTCCGCGAACGTGGCGCCCGCGAACGCCTTCCTGCTCGTCACGCCCGGGACCGCGTACAACGCCGCCGTCGCGCAGTGGGCGCCGACGCTGGCGATCACGACCGGCCCGGCGCGTATCGCGTTCCCCAACGGAGGGAACTACTACTTCGACTGGCAGTTGAGCGACTACCGGCCGGTGCACCGGTCGCTCTCTCCCGCCGACAACTCCACGACCCACGTCGCCGCCACCCTAGCCCGGGTCAACAGCCTCGGCATCTACACGCCGCTCGTCGCCTGGGGGAACGGGGAGATTCCGTCGATCGCTCCGACCGGCAACGGCACCCCCGGGGCCCCGTACGAGGTCGAGCAGAACCAGCCGCACGCGATCGACCCGATCTTCGGGGCGATGAACGACTTCCTCTTCCCGGTGTTTCCGGGGATCCTCCTGGTCGGCACGACCGCCTGGGTCCACCTCACGCCCCCGAGCCTGGCGATCGCGTATGCGACGCCGCTCGCGGAGAACCTCACGGCGGTCGGACTTCCGGCCACCAATCACCTCCAGATCCAGGTCTGGAACGCGACCGACCTGACGATCGAAGGGGGCGCGGCGATCACCGGCTGGCTGAGCGCGAACGTCGGATTCAGTCCGATCGGCGAGGTGATCCTCTGGGCGGGCGTCGGCGACCTGATCGCCGGGAACACGTTCATCGACCAGGGGATCGGGCTCGCGCTCTACGGCGGCAGCCACAACACGGTCTGGGGCAATTCGTTCCTCAACTCGACCGCCCCGGCGACCAACCAGAGCCAGCTCGAGAACTCCGGCAACAACACGACCGGCATCTGGGAATCCGAGTCGTCCGACCTCATCTACAACAACTACTTCGCGGTTCCCGCGCCCGCGTACACGCCGACGATCGACCCGGTCTCGTGCGAGAACGCCTGCGAACCGGCGACGTACTCGGACCTTTGGAACGTGACCGAGGCTCCGGCCGCGACGGTCCGGACGGTCCTCGGGACGAACCTTTCGGGGAGCATCATCGGGACGACGTACCAGGGCGGCAACTACTGGTCGAACTACGGGACCCCGGCGAACCCCCTCGGCCAGCTGCCGTACAACGACGGCGGCCGCATCACGGTCGGTGGGGACTACGTGCCGCTCGTCCTTGCGCCCGTCTACCCCGTCGCGGTGAACGAGCTCGGGCTCGCGGCCGGCGCGGTCTGGGGGGTCGTCGTTTCGGGCGTGGAGTACCGGACGAACGCTACGCTCCTGACGGTCTACGCCCCGAACGGGACGTACAACTACTCGGTGCTCGCGCCCGACGGCTACCGCGCGCCCGCGACCGGGAACTTCACGGTCAACGGAACGGGGGCGGCGTTCACGATCGACTTCACGGCGCTCGTGGCGCTGACGTTCTCGGAGGCGTTCCTCGTGCCCGGATGGAACTGGACCGTCGGGATCAACGACACGAACTCGTCGTTCAACGCGACGATCAACTCGACCGCCGGCACGATCGTCTTCGAGGTCGTCCCCGGCACCTACGCGTTCAACGCGAGCTCGTTCGGCTACAACGCCTCGCCGGCGAGCGGAGTCGTGTTCGTGGGGCCGACCGGCGCCACCGCCCCGACGATCGACTTCAATCTCACGGCGATCGTCTCGTTCCATGAGACCGGCCTCCGGCCGGGGACCCCGTGGACGATCACGGTCGCGGGGGGGGCGTCTCCCCGGAACTTCACCACGGTCGACGCGATCCTCAACCTCTCGATCTTCGACCTGCCGGGCGGTCCGTACTCGTGGACGGCGTACGCCGCCGGGCATACCGTCACCCCGGGCGACGGCGCGGGCGGCACCGACCAGCCCGCGAACGTCTCGCTGGAGTTCGCCTGGATCGACGGCACGCTCGCCGGCACCGTCAACGTGGCCGGCGCGGAGCTCTGGATCGACGGGAACCTGACGCCCGACTTGGGCGGCGCGTTCTCGGTCGCACTCACCCCCGGGGTGCACGCGATCGTCGTGGTGGCCAGCGGCTACGTGACGTACTACAACAACGCCAGCGTGGCGAGCGGAGCGACCACCGAGCTTCCGATCGTCCTCGCCGCGATCCCATCCGCCGCGTCCAGCGGACCGGGCGGGATCCCGCTCGTCGCGTGGATCCTGATCGCGGCGCTGGCGCTCGCCGCCGTGTTGGCGCTCGCCCTCGCCGGGATGTACCGGCGCCGCGGGCGCGCGCCTCCGCCCCCGGTCGCCCCGTACTCTGGCACCTCCGCGCCGACGATCGCGGCCGTGGCGCCGTCCGCCCGTCCCCCCTGGCAGGAGGACGACGAACCGACGCCGTCCGCGCGACGCTAAGTCGGCCGGCGCCGCGGGGCCGCCGGGTTTACCTATCGGGCGGGCTACCGCCGTCGCATGGCGGCGCCCCCCGCCGGGAGCCCCGGCCGGCCGTTCCCGTCGCTGGCCCGGCGGGCCCCGTACATCGGCCTCGCCGCCGCGGCCGTCGGGGCGACGCTCGTAGCCCTCGGGCTCGTATCCGCCCTTCGGCCGCCGGCCGAGCTGTACCGCACCGCGTTCGCCGGCTACGACCCCCCGTTCGACATCGTCGCCGGGCTGCTGCTCGTGATCCTGTCGATCCGGATCGCCCGGCGGAGCCCGGTCGCCTGGCTGTTCTCGATCCCGGTCCCGATCCTCGCGGGATCGATCGCGCTGCTGAGTCCGAACGTCGAGTCGATCCTCTCCACGGGTCTCTCGGCGGCGGTAATCGCCGCGGTGCTCCCGTACCGCTCGAGCTTCTACATCGGCTCCGCGACCGGCCCGGAAGGGACCGAGCTCCTGCTCGAGGGTGCCAGTCTGTTTTCGGTCCTGTTCGGCTCGGTCGGGGCCCGGTGGCTCGGAAGCCAGTTCTCCCCGCCGATCACCGACTGGGGCCAGTCGGTCTACTTCACGTTCGCGACGATCTCGACGATCGGGGCGGAGTACCAGCCCGCGACCGACGTCGCCCGGTGGTTCGACGTCGCGCTGATCCTCATCGGCGTGGGAACGTTCTTATCCGCCATCGTCGTCCTTTTCGTGCCGTTCCTCGAGCGCCGGCTCGCCCGCATCGGCCAGGCGCTCGAGCGGTCCCAGATGCAGGAGCTCGAGCGGCACGTCATCGTCTGCGGCTCCGGCCCCGAAGCGCATGCCACCGCGACCGCGCTCCGCGAAGCGAACGTCCGCCTCGTCATCCTGACGCCGGAGGCGTCGACGGTCGACCGGTTGCGCGCGGAAGGGTTCCGCGTCCATCCGGGGGACCCGTCGGTCGAGGAGGACCTCCAGCTGGTCGGGATCGAACGGGCGCGGGCGCTGGTCGCCGCGCAGGAGACCGATGCCGCGAACCTGCTCGCCGTCATCACGGCGCGCGCCCTCCAGCCGGGGCTTCGGATCGTCGCGGTCGCGACCGCCGACAGCGCCGTCGCGAAGCTGCGGCGCGCCGGGGCGACGCACTCGATCCGTCCCGCCCGCGTGGCGGCCCAGCTGATCTGCGCCGCCGCGCTCGACGAGCACCCGATCGACCCACCGCCCTCCCGACCGGCGCCCCCGTGAGCGGCCCCCGCCGGTCGAACGAAACTCCTTAGGAGGGGGCCGGCGCAGCCGCTCGTCATGGCGCGGGCCGCGAAGCACGTCGGACGTCGACGGTCCGGTCCGCGGAGCGCGTCCGGGCACCGGGCGTCCGGTCGGACGCCGCATCCCCGGACCCGGCATCAGGGGGAGGCGACGTACTCCCACCTTCGCGTCGAGATCGACCTCGCCCACGAGGTCCTGGCGCCGAACGGGCTCGACTTTCTCGGAGAGATCCGTGCGTTCCTCCGGGACCGGAACGTGGAGGAGTCGGACAGCCTGCTCGACCTGGCGGCCGCGATGCTGCACGCGCTCAAGGAGTGCGGGTTCTCCCGCGTCGATCACTGGGAGGTCGAGCCCGGCGGCTGGCTGCCGCTCCCCGAGGCGGTCCATCCGGGGATCGAGGAGCCCGTCGGCCACCTCCTGAAGGCGCTCGCGAGCGACCGCTGGCAGGAGCTCGCGACGGCGACGGCGTTCTCGGTGCGCCTCTCGGGCGCGGGCGACCAGCGGGCGGACGCGATCCTCCGCCGGCGTCCCCGGGAGCACGAGCACTCCCTCACCCTCGAGCTCCGCGGGCACATCCCGTCGTACGACGCCCACCGGATCGTCCACACCCTGCGCGCGCGGCTCGCGGTGCTCCGCAGCCAGGTTACCGAGTCGACCGCCGCCTGACCGAAGCGGATAAGCGGCCCCGGCCTTCCGCCGGGCGACCGCATGCTCGCGCTCTACGTACCGGTCGTTCTCGCGGCGTTCCTGATCACCGTCCTCGAGATGACCGAGGTCGTCGCGATCGTCCACGCGCTTGGCGCCGAGGAGGCCAGCCTCCGGCACGGCGCGGCCGGGGCGGTGGCCGGGTGCGCCACCGTCGCGCTCCTCGCGCTCGGCTTCGGGGCGGCGCTCCTCGCCTTCCCCGGGCGGCGCTCCTCTGGGCGGCGGCGGTCGTCCTCGCCGCCTTCGGCGTCTTCCTGTTCCGGAGCACCCTGAAGACGTACCGGCGGCTGCGCGCGGCCGCGCTCGCCGGTCCGGGCGCTCCGTCGGGCTCCCGCCGGATCCTCCAGTTCGCCGGCGGGTTCACGGTCGGCGCCGTCGAGGCGACCGAGGTCGTGGTCGTGCTGCTGGCGCTGACGGCCGCCGGCTTCGGCGGCTCCGCGATCGTCGGCGCCGTCCTCGGGGGGGCGATCCTCGCGGGGGTCGCGCTGGTCGTGGGGGAGCGGGTCCGCCGCATCAAGGTGCCGTGGCTCAAGCTCGGCGGCACGTCGATGCTGTTCGCGTTCTCCGTCTTCTGGGCGGGGGAGGCGGCCGGCCGCTCGTGGCCGGGCTCCGACCTGTTCCTGGTGCCCCTCTTCGCGGTCGGGCTCGTGATCGTGCGCGGCGGGCTCGAGCTGTTCCTGCGCCGGGACCGGCCCGCCGCGGCGGCGTCAGCGTAGCGACTCGGCGGCGCGCCGGGGCCTCGCGGACCGGCGTCGGTGGAGACGATCCCGGGATCAGGCGGTCGACACCGAGACCGAGTGGATCCCGGGGAACTGATACGGGACGGAGCTCCAGGTGCGGCCGTAGTCCGGGCTCACGACCAGCGTGCCGGTCGTCGACCCGACGTAGATGCCGTTCGTCGGGAGGTCGTCGATCGCCATTCCCTCTCGGTGCACGCCGAAGAACCCCGGGAAGAGGCCCTTCCGGACGAGGGGGCTCCACTTCTTCGAGTCGCGGTGCCAGCGATAGACCTGGAACTGCCCCCCGATCGCGGTCCTCGATTCGCCGATCTCGGGAAGGAACGTCGCCTCGCCCGGCCGCCCGGCCGCCGTGGCGACGACGAACCCGAAATCCTCCGGGAGCGGCTTGCCGACCCGGGTCCAGTGGTCCGCCCGGTCGCGGCTGACGTAGATGCCGCCGTGGTCCTGGCGGTAGAGGACGCTCGGGTCCTCCGGGTCGAGCGCGACCTTGTGGACGCACTGCCCGAGCTCCGGGAACTTCTCCGGGAGGAACGGGGTCTCCACGCCCTTGTTGCAGGGGCTCCAGTGGGCGCCGCCGTCCTCCGTCTTGAACGTACCGGCGGCCGAGATGCCGATGTACATCCGGCGGGGCTGTTGGGGGTCGATCAGGATCGTGTGCAGGCACAACCCGCCGGCCCCGGGGTTCCACCTCGACCGGGTCGAGTGCTCGTTGATGCCGCTGACGCCCTCCCAGTGCGCCCCCTCGTCGTCGGACCGATAGAGAGCGGCCGGGTCGACGCCCAGGAACACGGACTTCGGCTCGCCGGGAGGACCCGGCTCGACGTGCCAGAGGTTCTTGATCGGGAACTTCGCGGCCGGCGGCTCGCCGTCGGTCATCTTCCGCTCCCCGAACCGCGGGGTTCCCGGGACCGACACCTCGGTCCACTTCTTCCCGCTGTCACGCGAGCGGTACAGGGCCGGACCCCACCATCCGTTGTTCGCCGCGGAGTAGACCGTCCCCGGGTGCCGCGGGTCGGGGGCGACGTGGAAGACGTCGCTGCCGTCCTGGAACGGCCCGTGGACCGTCCACTTCTTCCGCGCGGCGTTCGACCGCACGACGTACGCCCCTTTCCGCGTCCCCAACCACACGCTCACGGACCGCTTTCCGACCATCGTTTCATCCTCCCTGGATCGAGTGCAGGATATCGATCGAGTCCCCCGGTCCGAGCCGGTGCGCCTCCGCCCCGTCCCGGGGGAGCTCTTCGCCGTTCACGAACACCTTCACGAACGGGCGGAGTCGGTGCGTCTCGTCCCGGATCCGGTGCTTGAGCCGCGGAAACCGGGTCTCGAGATCGTCCAGCAGAAGGTCGACCGACCCCGCGGAGGAGGTGAGGCTGGTGCGGGGCACGAACTGCCGGAGCATCCCGTCGAGTCGGACCTCGGCCATCGGTTGGCCGAACCCACTCCGCCTCTCGGCTTAAACCCCGCGGAATCGGGGGAAGAAACGAAGGAGCCCCTGTCCGGCTTCCCGGACAGGGGGAGGAAGAGGTTGGTCCCGGTCGCGGAGTCCCGGCTTAGACCGGGAGGACCTTCCGGCCGTAGTTCCAGTTGGTCAGGTCCGCGGTCGCGACGTACCAGGCCGTGGCACCCGTCAGGATGATCTCGCCGCCGGTCGCCCAGAGCTGGCCCTTCGAGACCGAGTGGCCGCCGCCGACCTGCCAGAACTGAACCACGAGCAGGATGAACGCGACGAACAGGAAGAGGAAGACGAAGAAGATCCCCCACCCGTGCTTCATCGAGTTGATCAAGAACGTCAGCGTGAACATCATCCAAACGAACGCGAATCCCGCCACTCCGAACGCGGCGACGGGGAAGCCAGGGCCAGCAAGTCCGGCGAAGGACGCCAGCATGAGCGTGAAGGCGATCCAGAACGCCCCGTAGCCGACGAACGCCGAGCCGGCGAACATGTTGCCTTTCCGTAGGGCAATGAAGCCAGCGACGAACTGCGCGAGGCCGCCGAAGGCGATCGCCATGCCGAACGTGACCCAGTTGGTCCCCAGGCCCCCGCCGACCGCGCCGAAGCCCGTGCCGTACGGTTGGGGTAGGTCGGACAATCCCGCGATGATGGTCGTCAAGCCGAAACCCATCAGTCCGATGACCGCGGGGCTGGCCCACCACTCCGGCTTCTCCTCCATGCGAGGAGGAGCGTCCTGCATCCCTCTAGCTGTCTCCATGGTTACGTCCGAGGCTTGCATGCCACGCCGAAGGAGGAGATTCTAGTAGATAAACCCCCTTTTCGACGGGATTTCGGTGTTACACCCTCCACCGGCGGAAAATCGGGGGTCCGGGGCCTCCCGGGAAGGGCCCCGGAGGGGTTATGCGGCCGGAGCGCTCGCGCGGACCGGGCGCATGGACGATCGGTCGCAGCTGGAGCGGATCAAGTTCGGCGAGACCCGCGTGATCCTGACCCGGGACCTGACGACGATGAACCCGAACCTCGTCACGGGCTCCCAGGGGCTCGTGATCGGGAAGCTGGCGAACTACACGCTCAAGGTCGCCTTCCCCCGCGTCACCGTCGGGGTGAACTGGCAGGACTGCGACATCGTCGCGGGGAAGACCGGGATGCCCACCGAGGCCGAGCAGCCGAAGGTGATCCCGAAGCCCCGCCACATGGGCGAAGAGTAGCCTAGGGGGAGGCCCCGCCGTCCCCGAGGAGTCGGGCGGCGAGCCCCGGCAGCGCGTCGATCCGCTCGATCCGGTACTCGGTCGGGGGCGACGCCCAGCCGGACGGCAGGAACAGCGCCTGGTAGCGGGCGCCGTACTCCTGGAGGCCCGTGAACAGGATCCCTGCCCGGAGGCCGGCCCGGCGCGCCCCTTCGATATCCGACCAGCCGTCCCCGACGTGCACGGTGCGGTCCGGCCGGACCCCCAGCCGTCGCAGCGCCTCCCGGAAGATCTCGGGGGACGGCTTGGCCCAGGGATGCTCGTCGCTGAAGATGTACTCCTCGACGGACGAGTCGAACCCGATCGACCGGAGAATCGGGAGCAAGGTCGCGCCCGGCTCGCCGATCGTGTTCGAGATCACGGCGGTCCGCCACCCGTGCTCGCGGAGCTGCTCGACCGTTCGGACCGCCTCCGGCCCCGGCCGGAACCGCTGCCGCGCGACGAGCGAGCGGAGACCGGTGACGTACTCTTCCGGGCGGGCTACGCGCCCCGCGCGCCCGGCGGCGATCGCAAGCTGTTGGGCGGGAGTGACCGTCCGACCGTCGTGGGCCGCGGCGACCGCCTCCGCGTAGACCCGCTCGAAGATCGACCGGATCTCGGCCCGATCGAGCGGGGGGGAACCCGGGACGCTCGGGGCGCGGGCGATCACGCCCGTCGCGAGCTCCATCTGGTCCTCCATGTACGCCTCCTCGTCCTGCGGCGTCAGGTAAACGAGCGTGTGCCACAGGTCGAGGGTGACCGCCGAGGGGAGGTCAGTCGGCCCGGTCATGGGCCGACCCGCTCGAGGAGCTCGACTCGGTTGCCGAACGGGTCGTCCGCGTAGAATCGACGGAACCCCGGGAGCGGTTCGTCGTCCCACGTCCTCACACCGCGGGCGGTGAGACGGGCGCGGAGCTCGTCCAGTCGAGCGACCTCGAACGCCGGATGGCCCTTCCGGGCCGGCCGGAACTCGGGATCGATCCCGACGTGGAGCTGCCCGTGCTCGAGGTCGAACCAGACCCCGCCGCGCCGGGCCAGGTGCGGAGGCTTGGGGAGCTCGACGAACCCGAGCAGCTCGCCGTAGAACGCCCGGGCCGCCGGTTCCGAGCCGGGGGGAGCCGCGACCTGTACGTGGTGGATCCGCGGCGTCACGGGGAACGGAACCAGGTGCCGCACCGCACCTAAGCTCATCGGCCGATCGGGCCGGCCCCGGGGCGCGAACGGAAAAAGGGGGGACCCCTCCCGACCGGGTGTCGTCTCCGCCCGCTCGACTCCTCGTCGCCGTGAATCGCCGGGCGACGGTGGAGGCGGCGCTGGCCGCGGCCCTCCCGCACGTGCCCGCGGTCTTCCTTTCGGAGAGCTCGCCGTCCGCGTGGGAGGCGGTCGAGGCCGCCCTCGTCGGCTCCCTCGTACGGGAAGCACGGGGATGGGAGCCCCGCACCGTCCCGCGGCTCCGCTTCGTCCAGCGGGTGTTCACGGGGGTCGACGACCTCCCGTTCGACCGGTTCCCCCCGTCGGTGGAGATCGCGGGGAACGTGGGGGGGTATGCCCCGTTCGTGGCCGAGCACGCGGTCGCGCTCGCGCTCGGGGCAGCGCGCTCGCTGATCACCGCCCACGCCCAGGTCGCTTCGGGACGGCTGCGCCCTCCCCCGACGAACCGGACCCTTTGGGGCGGGACCGCGGTGATCCTCGGGTTCGGCGAGATCGGCCGGGAGCTCGCGGCCCGGCTCCGACCGTTCGGGATGAGGATCGTCGGGGTGAACCGGACCGGCGCTCCCCGCGACGGCGCCGACGCGATGTATCCGGCCGACCGGCTCCGCGACGCGGTCGCCCTCGGACGGCTCGTCGTCGACGCACGCCCGCTGACGCGGGCGACGGCCCGCTCGATCGGTGCGACGGAGCTCGCGGCGATGCCCGACGATGCCATCTTCGTGAACGTCGGTCGCGCGGGGACGGTGGACGAGGACGCGCTGTTCGCCCACCTCCAGAGCCACCCCAACTTCCGGGCTGGGCTCGATGTCTGGTGGGAGGAGGGGTTCGCGGACGGCTCCCTGCCGCTCCGCCGGCCGTGGACGACCCTGCCGAACCTCATTGCCACGCCCCACAGCGCGGGCTTCGCCCCGCCGGTCGAGCGGTACGCCCTCGACCGGGCGTGCGCGAACCTCGCCCGGTTCTTCGCGGGCGAGCGCCCGCTCCACGTCGTCGACCGGTCCGAGTACGGCGGCCCCGACGCGCCGGCCTAGCGGATCCGCTCGAGCGCGAACGACCCGACGATCAGCGCCCGGTTCGTCGCCCGGCACTCGACCCAGTCCTTCGTCTGGACGTCGCCGAACCCACGAACCGACAGGAACGTGCGGTCCCGGTCCTGGCGGAAGACGATCGCCCCGTCCATCCGCCCCAGCAGGGACTCGACCTGCGCCTCGGTGAGCGCGCCCCCCTCGAGGGAGTACATCGCGAGCGCCTCCCGCGGCTTCAGGATCCCGACGACGTTCTGGAGGAACGAGAAGCTCGCCCGCTCGTCGGCGTGCGCGAAGACGGCCGACAGCCCGAGGAAGCCGACGCGGAACGGCCCCTTCTTCTCCTCCTCGATCGGCCGGGCCGCCTGGACGAGGGCGGAGAGGATCCCCGCCCGGTCGTCCGACCCCTTTGTCACGAACCGCCGGGGGCCCGAGACGCCGCCGGTCGTGGAGGCGTCGATCCAGGTGACCATCCCGAGCTGGTCGTACTCGAGGAACTGCGGCAGGACGACCCCCAGGGACTGGGCGACCTCGGTCGGCGAGCGGGAGGCCGTCACGATGACGACCGGTTCGCCGCGCTTCAGCCCCTCGGCGAGGAACGCGTAGAGGACGACCTCCTTCCCGACGAACGCGTCGCCGAGGAGGACGACGTGGTTGCGCGCCGGCATCCCTCCGAGGAGCAGGTCGTCGAGGCGGGGGGTCCCGGTCGGCAGCCGGTCCGCGTACCGGCGGCTGCTCGTCGGCGCGAGCAGTTCCGACGGAGGGGCGGTCGCTTCCTCCTCCGCGGGCGCCGGCTCCGCGCGCGCCGCGCGCGCGCCGGAGGCGCGGCCGAACCCGCGGGAGATCGGGGCGTCGGCGCGCTCGGCGTTCGCCATCGCGGCGAGCCCGGCGAGCGTCATCCCGGAGCGGTCGGCCGCCTGGCGACGCAGGCTGACCTCCGCCTCGTGGGCCTCCACGGCCCGTTCGCGCGCGACGAGGTCCCGCTCGCGCTGGTCGAGTTCCATCAGGGTCCCCCGGAGACGCTTCTCCCGCTCCCCGAGCGACGACTCGCGGTCGGTGACCGTCTGGATCGATCGGTCGAGCGCCGCCCCGCGCTGGGCGACGTCGACCTGCTGCCGCCCGAAGTCGGCCAACCGCTCCTGGTACTCGCGGGCGGCCGCTTCGTACTGCGTGCGCCGGTCGTCCGCGGCCTTGAGGCGGTCGGCGAGGCTCGCTTCCCGCTGGGCGACACCGGTCTCGCGCGCCGCGATCAGCGCGAGCTTCTCGGTCGCCTGGCGGAGCGCGTCCGTGGCGGCCTTCTCGCGTTCGGCGACCTCGCGGGCCCGTCGTCCGAGGACGACGTTCTGCTCGTCGAGGGTCGTCTTGAGATGCTGCAGGCGGGCCTCCCGCTGCGCCGCGTCGCCGACCCCGCCGGTGGCCGTCGTGGTTCGCGGGCCGCCCGCGGGGCCCCTCGCCGCGAGGTCGCCTTCGCGCCGCAGGAGGTCGGCGGTCTTTTCGTCGAGCTGCTTCCGCCGGGCCTCGAGGCGCGCCTCGGTCTCGGCCGCGCCGTCCAACCGGCGCTTCAGCTCCTGTTGACGCTGGGAGATGTCGGTATCCCGGCGCGCCTGCTCGCCTTCGCGCTGGGCGACCCGCTGCTCGCGGGCGGCGATCTGAGGGAGCTGCCGGGCGATCTCCTGCTCCCGCAGTTCGACCGCCTTGACCCGTCCGGCGATCGTCCGCTCGCTCCCTTCGACCTCGGCGATCTTGCCGGCGAGCTCACGGTCCTTGCGGTCGAGGTCCTCGGAACGGGCCCGGTCGCGCGCGGCGCGGCCGTCGAGCTCCTTCCGCGCCTCCGCCATCTGCAGCTCCTGCCGGCGGAGGCCGCTCTCGGCCGTCTCGACGTCGGCCTCCCGGCGGACGAGCGTTGCCTCGCGGAACCGCAGCGCCTCCTCCTTCTGCCGTGTCTCGTCGGCGAGCCGGACGATCCGGCTCTGCCCCGAGGCGATCAGGGCGCTCTCGTGCGGGCCGGTGCCCGACGAGAGGAGGTGGAGGAACGACCCGCTCATCTGGTAGAAGATCGCGGAGACGAGGAGGGCGACCGCGATCGCGTCGGCCTCCGTGGACGTGCTCGTCGGCCGCTCGTAGATCAGGAGCGGCGTGAGGAGCGGGAGGAGCGCGGTGACCGTGCCCGCCCACTGCTGGCCGGTCCATTCGTTCCAGGTCATCGACAGGCCGAGGAACGCGAGGCTGATGCCGGCGAGCTCGAGCGGGAAGAACCACGGGAACAGCGCGGTGTGGGCGAACGGCGCGGCGCCGGCGATGCGCAGGACGTAGACGATCGTCAGGACGAGGTTGAGGCCGACCGCCGCGACCGTCGTGGAGAAGTGCGGCTCCCACGGCCACATCTGGAACGCCTCCCACTTCGAGTAGAGGCCGACCGCGGCGATCGCGAGCCCCGCGAGGGCCGGGATGAGGAGGAAGAACGTGGGACCGAGCGCCGCGAGGCGGGTCGCGCCGCCGGGGAGGGCCGGCAGGTGCGGGAACAGGAACAGGACGAGCATGCCGTCCAGCGCGAGGGCCGCGGAGATCCCGACCGCGTAGAGATGGGTCGACCGCCCGATCTTGAGCTGAAGGAGGGCGTCCTCCTTCGCCATGGCGAGATCTTCCTTACCGGCGACCGTGACGCCGGGGGTCGCGCGCCCCGATCGGGCGCCGGCCTTCGACTTCCGCATCCGTCCCCGGCCCGAACAATGGAGCCCCGCGGGTCTTAATCATGACCCCCCGAGACGCGGCGGACCGCGAGTAATACGGCAGCGGCCTCCGGCCACCGGGCGGGCTCCCGGCCGAGCGTCTCCTCGACCTCGAGGAGGTGCGCCCACGCCTTCGGAACCGGACGGATCCGGGCGATCCGGTCCGGATCCGGACCCAACGCCGGGGCGATCGCGGCGCACTCCCGGAGCTCCCAGTGCGGCGCCCGCCACCGGTCGAGCAGTTCGGTCGCCGCCAGCCGCTGGAACCCGCGTTCCCGGTGCCGCCGGGGCTCCCGGACGAACCCTTCCCGGACGATGCGGGGCAGGATCGCCCGCGGCGGCGCTTCGAACAGGCGGCCCACGGCGGTCGGCGGGAGCCGGGCGAGGTACCGGGCCCGCTCGCCCGGGCCGGGGGCGATCTCCACGATCAGTGTTCCCCCCGGGCTCACCAGCCGCTCGGCGGACTCGAGGACCCGCGTCGCATCGCCCCCCGCGAAGCCGACGGCGTTTCCCATCAGCGCGACCGTCCCGAAGCGGTCCGGGGAGAACGGCGCGTGCAAGGCGTCCGCGATCAGTCGGTCGACCGACTCCCGCCCTACCCGAACCGGACCGGACGGGAGGAACCGGAGCATCTCCCGGGAAAGGTCGACGGCGACGCGGCGAGCGTCGGGGCCGCCGAGCGCCGGCGTGAACCGCCCGGGTCCCGCGCCGAGGTCGAGCGCCCATCGACCGTCCCCCGGATGTCGCCGAAGGAATCGCTCCCGCAACTCCCGGAACAGGTCCCTCTGCGGGGTCCCCTCGTAGCGGTTCCACTCCCGTTCGGCGCGGTACCGGTCGGTCGCGAGGAACCGCTCGCGGCGCGTCGCCGCATCCGAGGGGTTCGGGACCGCGCTCGCTCCGCCCACCCGGCCGTCCGCCCCGGCGCGGGGGGGTCGGCCCGCCCGTCGGCTTATCCTCGTGGTCACCGGCCGTTCCCCTCGCGCCGCCGCGCGTCAGTGCCGACCGATTTATAGGGGACCCCCCATCGCGGCCGTGAGACGATGCCGTACTACGAGTGTCCGAAGTGCGGGGGCGGCTACGTGATCGACGTCCCCCCCAGCGCGCGACCGGTGTGCGACCGCGACGGCGCCCGACTGAAGCGGACGAGCGACGCGTCGTACGAACGGAACGCCCGAGAGGACTGAGGCGGGCGCGCGCATGGCCGGCGCGGAGCCGCGGCTCGGGCCGCTGGTGCATCGGGCCGTCCACCACGGGGCCCTCCTGTGGATCGTCGGAGCGGTGCAGTTCGTCGTGGCGATGGCCGTCGTGGAGTGGAGGTGGACGACCGCCTACAGCCTGAGGACGAACTACATCAGCGACCTCGGCAACACCCAGTGCGGGGACTGGCCGCACGCCGCCTCCTCGTACGTCTGCTCGCCGTGGCACTCCGTCTTCAACGGGTCGATCATCGTCCTCGGCCTCCTCGTGATCCTCGGCGCCCTCCTGCTCCGCTCGGCGTTCCCGTCCCGGTCGAGCCGGTCGGTCGGGCTCCTCCTTCTCATCCTGGCGGGCCTCGGCTCGATCGGCGTCGGGCTCTCCCCGGAGAACGTCAACATTCAGATCCACACCGTCTCCGCGCTGCTCTCCTTCGCAGGAGGCAACCTCGCGCTGATCGTGCTCGGGTTCGTGATGTTCCGGGACACCCGGTGGGACGGCTACCGGGCGTACTCGATGTTCTCGGGCCTCGTGGGGCTCATCGCGCTCGCGCTCTTCTCCACCCACGTGTACCTTGGGCTCGGCGTGGGGGGCATGGAGCGACTGATCGTCGCGCCGCTGCTGCTCTGGCTCGTCGTCGCCTCGATCCACCTGCTGCGGATCCCGACGTTCGCGCCCCGCATCATCCCGAAGTCGCCGGGCGTCTGACCCGCTCGCGCGCGGCCGGCTCCGCGAGGCGAGGGTCGTCGAGCTCGAACCGCTCCCCGCAGTCGTCGCACGTCACGAAGCAGTGGACGTCCCCGCTCACCGGCGGGCCGAGACGTCCGCCGCACGCCGGGCACCGACGCGCGGCTCCGCCGCCCGCGGCGCCCACCGGCGGACCGTCCGGCCCCGCGGGGCCCGTACCCATCTAGTCGACCTTGCCGAACGCGGCGATGTCCGCCGGCCCCTTCTTCTGGACGACCGGCGCCTCACCCTGGACCTGCTTGCGGATCTGCTCGACCACGTCCGGGTTCGCGAGGGTCGTGATGTCCCCCGTGTCCATCCGATTCGAGATCCCCGCGAGGACCCGCCGCATGATCTTGCCGCTCCGGGTCTTCGGCATGTCCGGGACGATGTGGACGGTCTTCGGACGGGCGATCTTGCCGATCGACGTCTCGACCGCGAGCGTCACCTTCTGCGCGACCTCGGCGGGCGACGCCTTCGCGGTCGGCTTGAGCGCGATGTAGACCTCGACGACCCGCCCCTTCAGCTCGTCGGCGACCGGCACGACCGCCGCCTCGGCGACCTCGGGGACGGTCAGGCAGGCCGACTCGATCTCCTTCGTCCCCAGGCGGTGGCCGGCGACGTTGATCACGTCGTCGATGCGGCCGAGGATCCGGTAGTAGCCGTCCGGCGCGAGGAGCGCCCCGTCGCCCGCGAAGTACGGCCAGTCGCGCCAGTCGGTGCTCTTCGGGTTCTTGTTGTACTTCTGGAAGTACTGGCGGACCATCCGGTCCGGATCGCCCCAGATCGTCTGCATCAGGCCGGGCCAGGGATTGCGGATGCAGATGTTGCCCGCCTTGTGCGAACCGGCGGGGATCTCGTGGCCGTTCTCGTCGAGGATCACGGGGTGGATCCCGGGCATCCCCGGCCCCGCGCTCCCCGGCTTCATCCGGTCGATCCCGGGCTTCGTCGAGCACAGGAAGCCGCCGGTCTCGGTCTGCCACCAGGTGTCGACGATCACCGCCTCGTCCTTGCCGACCGAGTGGTAGTACCACCGCCACGCTTCCGGCTCGATCGGCTCGCCGACCGTCGTCATGTGCTTGAAGTGGTAGTGGTACTTCTTCGGCTCGTCCGGCCCGAGCTTCCGCAGCTGCCGGATCGCGGTCGGCGACGTGTGGAAGATGTTCACGCCGAGCCGCTCGGCGATCCGCCACGGGCGTCCCGGGTCCGGGAACGTCGGCACTCCCTCGTACATCACGGTGGTCGCCGCGAGCGCCAGCGGTCCGTAGACGATGTACGAGTGGCCGGTGATCCACCCGATGTCGGCCATGCACCAGTAGACGTCCGTCGGGTGGATGTCCTGGATGAACTTCGACGTTCCGGCAACGTAGGCGAGGTAGCCGCCGGTCGAGTGCTGGCAGCCCTTCGGCTTCCCGGTCGTCCCGCTCGTGTACATCAGGAAGAACGGCGCCTCGGCGGGCATCGACACCGGCTCGACGCGCTTTCCGACCGTCTCCTTGAGCAGCTCCGCGACGAGGAAGTCCCGGCCGGGGACCATCGGTTGCGTCGTCAGGAGGCGGTCGCGGTACCGCTGCCAGATCAGGACCTTCTCAACGACGTGCCCCTCGGACTTTGCGGCCTCGATCGCTGCCTGGAGGTTCGCCTTGTGGTCGACGGTCTTGCCGTTCCTCCAGTAGCCGTCCATCGTGATCATCACGGTGCTGCCGGAGTCGGCGGCGC